>VBCG01000238.1 GCA_005881895.1 Betaproteobacteria bacterium | reverse complement strand
TCTCAAGTTCGCCTTCCGCACGCTTTTCAGAACTCCCTTCGTCACGGCCGTCGCCATCGTGTCGCTCGCGCTCGGCATTGGCGCGACCGCTGGAATCTTTTCAGTGTTCCATCAGGTGCTGCTGCAGTCGCTCGCGGTTCCCGATCCGTCGGAACTCGTGAACTTGGGCGCGCCCGGCCCGAAGCCCGGCTTCCAGAGCTGCGGCCGCGCGGGCGACTGCGATGTGGTCTTCAGCTATGCCATGTTCCGCGACTTGCAGAAGATCCAAACCGTCTTCACGGACATCGCTGCGCACGTCGGCTTCGGCGCAAACCTCGCTTACGAGGCGCAGACTTCGAGCGGCGAGGGCCTGCTCGTGTCTGGCAGCTATTTTCCGGTGCTGGAACTGCAGCCGGCGCTTGGACGACTGCTCAATTCGAATGACGACAAACTTGTCGGCGAGTCGCGCGTTGTGGTGCTGAGCTACCACTATTGGTCGTCGCGATTTGGGCTCGATCCAACGATCCTCAACAAACAGGTAATCGTCAACGGCCAAAGCCTCACCATCGTCGGCGTGGCGCCGAAGGGCTTCGACGGCACGACGATCGGCATGCGGCCTGCCGTGTTCGTCCCGATCACGCTCCGCTCGTTGATGCAGCCCGGCGTCGACAGCTGGTCGCTCCGGACCGACTATTGGGCATACCTGTTCGCGCGCTTGCGCCCGGGGGTCACCATCGACGGCGCGCGGGCGGCACTCGGCACGCAGTATCACGCCATCATCAATGATGTCGAAGCGCCGCCGCAGAAGGACATGAGCCTGCAGACGATGGCGCGTTTTCGCGCGAAGCCCATCCTCCTCGCGCCGGGCGGACGCGGCCAGAGCTCGGTTCCTGACGAGGCGAAGACGCCGCTCCGCCTACTGCTTGGCGTCACGGCTTTCGTGCTGCTCATCGCCTGCGCCAACATCGCGAACCTGCTGCTCGCGCGATCGGCCGCGCGCGCCGGCGAGATGGCCATCCGGCTCTCGATCGGCGCAAGCCGGGCGCGCTTAATCGGACAGCTCCTCACGGAATCGCTGCTGCTGGCGGTTCTCGGCGGAATTGCCGGCATGGTCGTAGCACACTGGACGCTCGTGCTCGTCACCTCGCTGCTGCCGCCCGAAGTGCAGCACACGCTCACGTTCAGCATCAGTGGCACGGTCATCGCGTTCGCAATCGGTCTGACGTTCCTCACCGGACTGCTGTTCGGGCTGTTCCCCGCGCTTCACAGCACGCGGCCGGATCTCGTTTCGACACTCAAGAACCAGGCTGGGCAGCCGTCGGGCGCGAAAGGCGCCGCGCGGTTCCGGCTGGCGCTCGCCACGTCGCAGATCGCGCTCTCGATGATGCTGCTCGCCTCGTCTGGGTTCTTCGTGAAGAGCTTGCTGAACGTAAGCCGCATCGATCTCGGAATCAAGGTCGACCACGTCGCCACGTTCGGGCTGTCGCCAAATCTGAATGGCTACTCGTTCGACCGCGCCCGGGTCTTCTTCCAGCGCCTCGAAGACGAACTTCGCGCAGCGCGGGGCGTCACGGCCGTGACAGTATCGAACGTGCCGATTCTGGCGGGCCGCAACCGCCAAAAGAACATCGCCGTTCAAGGGTTCAGGGCCGGACCCGACACCGACAGCAACTCCCACTATAACGAAGTCGGCCCGGGCTACTTCTCTGCACTCGGCATCGCGCTCATTGCAGGACGCGAGTTTACGGATGCGGACACCCTGAATTCCGCCAGGGTCGCCGTCGTCAATCGGACGTTCGCAAAGAAGTTCGGGCTCGGGAGCGACGCCGTCGGAAAGCTGATCGGATGGCAAGACGGCTACCGCAGCAAGCTCGACACGAGCATCGTCGGAGTCGTCGAGGATGTGAAGTACAGCGAAGTGAAGCAGAAGGTGCCGCCGCAATTCTTCATGCCGTATCGGCAGAAGAAGCAGCTGGGCGGGATGCACGTCTACGTCCGGACGTCTGGGGACATTGCGCAGACGGCGCCGGCGATCACAGCCGCCGTGAAGCGGCTGGATCCGAATCTACCTATCGAGGAGTTCGAGACGCTTCCCGAGCAGGTCCGCAACAACACGTTTCTCGATCGCATGATGACGACGCTGTCGGCGGCATTCGCGCTTCTGGCGACGCTACTCGCGGCGATCGGTCTTTATGGCGTTCTCGCCTATACCGTCGCACAGCGCACGCGCGAGATCGGCCTCCGCATGGCGCTTGGAGCCGCGCCCAACCGCGTTCGCGGCATGGTGCTGCGTCAGGTTGCGATCATGACGCTCGTGGGAACGCTCGTGGGCCTCGCCGGCGCGCTCGGCGTCGGCAAAGGGGCGCAGTCGATTCTCTTTCAGATGACCGGTGCCGATCCGGCGGTGCTGGCGCTCTCGGCCGTTGCGCTCGCGCTGGTTGCGCTATGCGCCGGCTCCATCCCTGCGCACCGTGCGTCACGAGTGGATCCGATGAGGGCGTTGAAATACGAATAGTTGCAGAGATCGCGTCCACATCGGTCCAAATCGGTCGGAGTGGGTGGGCCGCCAGGGCTTGTCGCAGCCTAACCCAGTCGCCGCCTCTGGACCACGGTATCGGGGTTCGAATCCCTGCCTCCCAGCCAATTTTCAATTTCCCATCAAATCCTTAGCATTTTTGGATGTTTCGAGCCTGAACTGGCCTGAGTGACATTTTTGAGTGACATTTCGATTATCCAGGAGGCGCTTCTGTTAGGCCTCCATCAGGGCATCGGCTGCGCGATGTTTGCGAATCCCCGGAACACCCGATCAAAGGCTACGTCGGTTCCGAGCTTGACCGCGCGCAGGTGTGG
>VBCG01000147.1:579-36549 GCA_005881895.1 Betaproteobacteria bacterium | reverse complement strand
ATTCGAAGGCGCGTCTATTCGAGCAGGCCGGGGCGCTGTTCGAGCGCAGCGCCGGTCTCCCGCGGACGGTCGTCTCCGCGAGCCTGGCCGCACGCGAAAAGCTCGGATCGACAGGTCTCGGCCAAGGGATTGCGATTCCGCATGGACGGATCAAAGGACTTGCGACGGCGACCGGCGCGTTCATCCGCCTCGTAGCGCCCATTCCCTTCGAAGCGCCCGATGGCAAGCCGGTCCAGCAGCTCTTCGTGCTGCTCGTGCCCGAGCACGCGACCGAGGAGCATCTGCAGCTCCTCTCCGAGTTGGCACAAATGTTTTCGCAGCGCACGTTTCGTGACCAGCTCGCGAGCGCTGCGAGCCCCGAGGATCTCATCCGACTTTTTCGCGCCTGGGAAGCGGCGTAATCTCCGCTCGGGTAGTCCACTAAAGCGGGGGCACGAATGAGTGGTCAGGTCGCGATGCGCCAGGTCACCGTCGAGAAGCTATTCGACGCCAACCGCGAGCGGCTGCAGCTCACCTGGCTCGCCAATCGTCAAGGTGGGAGCCGCGTGCTCACGGGTGAGAATGCCCTCAAGCCGACAATGGGCCAGGTCGGCCATATGAACTTCATCCACCCGTTCCGCATCCAGATCCTCGGCGCCGCGGAAGTCGCATTCCTGCGCGACCTGCCCGAGGATGAGCTGCAGCGGCTCATCAATCGCTTGTTCACGACGGAGCTGGTCGCAATCGTCGTGGCCAACGGCGAGCAGGTGCCGCCGCATCTCGTCGCGCGCTGCAATATGCACCACATTGCGCTGTTCCTGTCGCCGCAGCCTTCGCCGCACATCGTCGACGTGTTTCGCATTTATCTGTCGCGCGTCCTCGCCGAGTCGACGACGCTCCACGGCGTGTTTCTCGATGTGCTGGAGATGGGCGTCCTGATCACCGGCGCGTCGGCGATCGGCAAAAGCGAGCTCGCATTGGAATTGATTTCGCGCGGGAACGGGTTGATCGCCGACGACATCGTCGAGTTGTCGCGCATATCGCCGGACACGATCGAGGGACGTTGCCCCGATGTGCTACGCGATTTTCTCGAAGTGCGTGGCATCGGCATTCTGAATATCCGCACGATCTTCGGCGAGACGGCGGTGCGCCCGCGCAAGCTGTTGCGGCTGATCGTCAACCTCGAGGACCACAGCAACGAGGCGTTTTCCGATCTGGATCGGCTGCAGGTCAACGCGACGTATCAAGAAGTGCTGGCGATTCCGATCCGTAAGGTGACGATTCCCGTTGCCGCCGGTCGCAATCTCGCCGTCTTGGTCGAAGCGGCCGTGCGCAATTTCGTGCTGAACCAACGCGGCATCGACAGCACGAAGGAATTCATCGAGCGTCAGCAGCAGCTGATGGAAGACGGTGGTTGAATGGCCAGCGTCAAGGCGTTTCCGACGGGCGTGGCTGTCTCCCAAAGGGCTCCTGCCGGCGCCGATCTGTTGTTGATCGGCGGCGTGTCCGGCTCGGGCAAGAATGTCGCGCTGGCGGCGCTGTCGGACTCCGGTTATTACGCGGTCAACAATCTTCCGCTGCCACTGCTCGCGCCGACGATCGATTATCTCGCGCGATCGGGACAAGCGCGGGTTGCCATATCGCTCGATGCGCGCACAGGACCCGGACTCCCCGGCCTACGGCCCGCGATCGAGGCTGCCCGCGCGGCGGGCTGGAAGGTAACGTTCCTCTACCTGGACACGAAAACCGATACGCTGGTCAAGCGCTTCTCGGAGACGCGGCGCCGGCACCCGTTCTCGAGCGACACGCGCACGCTGACCGAAGCGATCGAATACGAGCGCAGCTTGTTGCTGGAAGCGCGCGAGCTCGGTATCGCGTTCGACACGAGCGATTTGCCGGCCGCGGCGCTGCACACGTGGATCAAGGAGTTCATCTCCGTCGATCGCTCGCAGCTCGCGTTGCTGTTCGAGTCATTCGGCTTCAAGCACGGCGCGCCGCTCGATGCCGATCTCGTCTTCGACGCGCGGTGTCTGCCGAATCCGCATTACGAGCCGGCGCTACGACCGCTGACGGGCAAAGATCCGGCTGTCGTAGAGTTCCTCGAAGCAGCTCCCGAAGTCGAGCGAATGTACGCCGATATCTATCACTTCGTCGCGAGCTGGCTCCCCGATTACGCGCGCGACAACCGCAATTATCTGACGGTCGCGATCGGCTGTACCGGTGGTCAGCACCGCTCCGTTTATCTGGCCGAGCGACTTGCTCGCACGTTCGCACCGCGCTATCAGGTGCTGGTCCGGCATCGCGAGCTGGAATAGCGCAAACGGCGAATGATGCCGACAATCACGCTTGCGTTCACCGGCGCCTCCGGAATGCCCTACGGCTTCCGTCTGCTCGAATGTCTGCTGACAGCGGGCGCTCGCGTGCAACTGCTTTATTCCTCTGCCGCGCAGATCGTTGCGAAACAGGAATGCGCGGTGGCGCTGCCATCTCAGCCGCGAGAAGCAGTACGCATGCTGAGCGAGCGCTTTGGCGCCCGCAAAGACCAACTTGCTGTCTACGCGCGGGACGATTGGCTCGCGCCCGTCGCCTCCGGTTCGAATCCCGGCGACGCGATGGTGATTTGCCCGTGCACGATGGGCACACTGGGTGCAATCGCGGCGGGCCTCGCCGACAACTTGATCGAGCGCGCTGCCGACGTGATGCTGAAGGAACATCGGCCGCTCATCCTCGTGCCGCGTGAAACGCCGCTCTCGGTGATCCATCTCGACAACATGCTTCGGCTCGCCCGTGCCGGCGCGATCCTCCTGCCGCCGGCGCCGGGGTTCTACATGAAACCGCAAACGATCGAAGACCTGGTCGATTTCGTCGTTGCGCGCGTGCTCGATCATCTCGGCGTCGCTCACGAGCTGGTGCGTCGCTGGGGCGAAGCACGCGGCGTTCCGGGTCCGCGCGCGGAATCCGTTTAGCGATGCTGTCCATCTTCTCGGGTGGCGGCGAACGCCGGCCCTTCACGCTGCCGCTGTTTCCGCTCCGTACCGTGTTATTTCCCGGCGGTCTGTTGCCGCTCAAGGTGTTCGAGCAGCGCTACATCGACATGACGAAAGATTGCCTCAAGGAAGAGCAACCCTTCGGCGTTTGCCTGATCACGAAGGGTGACGAAGTCGCCTCGTCGTCCAGCGGTCCGCCGGAGTTTGCGCGCGTGGGCACGCTGGCCCGCATCGTCGATTGGGAAATGCCGCAGCTCGGAATATTGCACGTCGCGACGACCGGCGGCACGCGCTTTCAGGTGCAAAGGCACACCGTCGAAGCTTCCGGCCTTGTCGTTGGCGAAGTCAGAACCATCGCGACCGAGCCCGCGTGCCCATTGCCCGAAGCCTATGCGCCCCTCGCGAAGCTCCTCGACATGATCGCCGCGCGCATCGGTCCGCAGAACTTTCCCGCCGAAACGCATTTTGATGATGCTTCGTGGGTCGGTTACCGGCTGGCCGAGTTGCTGCCACTGCCGCTCACGATCAAGCAAAGCATGCTCGAGATTAACGATGCGCTCGTGCGGCTTGGCACGCTGCGACAGTTCCTTTCCGAGCAAGGGTTGATCTAGACGCGAATAACCGAGCGCGAAGCAGCGCGATGGTCTCTGCGTCCCGTATAATTTTCCATTGTCATCAATTCCAAGTGTGTCATGGCCGGCCACAGCAAGTGGGCGAACATCAAGCACCGCAAGGCCGCGACCGACGCGAAGCGCGGCGCGATTTTCAGCCGCTTGATCAGGGAAATCACCGTCGCTTCGCGGCTTGGCGGCGGCGATGCATCGGCCAATCCTCGCTTGCGCCTTGCAGTCGACAAGGCCACCGATCAGAACATGCCGAAGGACACGATCGAGCGCGCGATCAAGCGCGGCTCCGGCGGTCTCGAAGGCGCGAATTACGAAGAAATCCGCTATGAGGGCTATGGGATCAATGGCGCCGCCGTGATTGTCGATTGCATGACGGATAATCGAACGCGCACCGTCGCAGACGTGCGGCACGCGTTCTCGAAATATGGCGGCAACCTCGGCACCGACGGCTCGGTCGCGTATCTGTTCAAGCATTGCGGGCAAATCGTGTTCGCACCCGGCACGAACGAGGACAAGGTGATCGAAGCAGCGCTCGACGCCGGCGCCGACGACGTGATCACCAACGACGACGGCAGCGTTGAAGTCGTTACCGGCCCGCACGATTTTGCCGCCGTCAAGGATGCACTCGTCAAGGCGGGCCTGAAGCCTGCGCTCGCCGAGCTGACAATGAAGCCGACAGTCGAGGTCGAGATGCGTGGCGAAGATGCGCAGCGAATGCAAAAGCTTCTCGATGCGCTCGAAAGCCTCGACGACGTGCAGTCGGTTTACACGTCGGCGGTCATCACGGAATGAGTGCTCGTCGCATTCTTGGTATTGACCCCGGCTTACGCGTCACCGGCTTCGGCGTTCTCGAAACGCATGGCAACACGCTCGTCTACATCACGAGCGGCTGCATCCGCGCGACTGGAACGAGCCTGCCGATTCGTCTCGGCGTGATTGCCCGGGATATCGCGCACGTGATCGCCGAAGTCGGTCCGGTCGAGGTAGCGGTAGAGAAAGTGTTCGTCAATATCAATCCGAACTCGACGTTGTTGCTGGGCCAGGCCCGTGGCGCCGCCATTGCAGCAGCGGTGCTCGCCGGACTTTCAGTCACCGAATACACGGCGGGCCAGGTGAAGCAATCCGTCGTCGGCGGCGGTCGCGCACAGAAGTCGCAAGTACAGGAAATGGTGAGGCGCTTGTTGCAGCTTCCCGGCATGCCGCAGGCCGACGCCGCCGACGCGCTTGCTACGGCAATCTGTCACGCACACGCGTCCAGCGGCATCGGCGGCTTGGCCCGATCGGGCTATCGAATGCGTGGCGGACGCTTGCTGTTGGCGTAGAACGTGCGCTCCCAATGATCGGCCGTCTTTCCGGCGTTCTGCTCGAAAAGAATCCGCCGCAGCTCTTGCTCGACGTTCAAGGCGTCGCATACGAAGTCGACGTGCCGATGAGCACGTTCTATAACTTGCCCGCGACGGGTGAGCGCGTCACGCTTTTCACTCACCTCGTCGTGCGGGAAGACGCGCACTTGCTGTACGGCTTCGGCAGCGAAAACGAACGCCGCGCGTTTCGCCAGCTCGTCAAGGTGAACGGCATCGGCGCGAAGATCGCGCTCGCGGTGTTGTCGGGCCTGTCGGTCGCGGAGCTGGCGCGGGCCATCACGTTGCAGGAACCCGGTCGTCTCACGAAGATTCCCGGCATCGGCAAGAAGACGGCAGAGCGGATTCTGCTCGAGTTGAAAGACAAGCTCGGCGCCGATATCACGACGGCGATCGACATCCATCGCCCGGCGCCCGTTTCGTCGGACATCCTGCATGCGCTGCTCTCGCTTGGTTACAGCGACCGGGAAGCAGCCAACGTCGTGAAGCAACTTCCCGACGGCCTCGCGGTGGGTGACGGAATACGACAAGCGTTGAAGCTCCTCGCGAAGGCGTAGCGCCGAGAGCGCTGTTACACTTTGCCCGCGATGATCGAGAACGACGAGCTCAAGCGCACGGTGACCGGGAAGCCACTGAGCCCGCAGGAGGAAGCGTTCGAGCGCTCGTTGCGGCCGCGCGAGTTGAACGAATACATCGGCCAGGAAAAAATCCGCAACCAGCTCGGCATCTTCATCGAGGCCGCCCGCAAACGCGGCGAAGCGCTCGACCACGTGCTGCTGTTCGGACCGCCGGGACTCGGCAAGACGACGCTCTCGCACATCCTCGCGCACGAGCTCGGCGTCAATCTGCGCCAGACATCGGGGCCGGTGCTTGAACGTCCCGGCGATCTCGCCGCGCTGCTCACCAACCTCGAACCGCGCGACGTGCTGTTCATCGACGAGATTCATCGACTCTCGCCGATTGTCGAGGAAATTCTGTATCCCGCGCTCGAGGATTTTCAGATCGACATCATGATCGGCGAGGGGCCTGCGGCGCGCAGCGTGAAGCTCGATTTGCCACCGTTCACCTTGGTCGGCGCGACGACGCGCGCGGGTATGCTCACCAATCCGCTGCGCGACCGCTTTGGCATCGTCGCGCGGCTCGAGTTTTACTCCGCCGAAGAATTGACGCGGATCGTTGCGCGCTCGGCGCATCTTCTAAAGATCGATGTCGATCCGGACGGCGCGCTCGAAATCGCCCGGCGCTCGCGTGGAACGCCGCGAATTGCCAACCGGCTGTTGCGCCGCGTTCGCGATTTCGCCGAAGTGAGGGCGGACGGCGACGTCACGCGCAAGGTCGCCGACGCCGCGCTGGCGATGCTGGACGTCGACGCCTTGGGTCTCGATGTCATGGATCGCAAACTGTTGCAGACGGTGCTCTCGAAGTTCGACGGCGGCCCGGTCGGCATCGACAATCTCGCCGCCGCAATCGGGGAGGAGCGCGACACGATCGAGGACGTGCTCGAGCCGTATCTGATTCAACAAGGATTCCTGCAGCGGACATCGCGCGGCCGGATCGCCACGGCGCTGTCGTATCGGCATTTCGGACTTGCGCCGCCGACGCCGGGCGCAGCAGCCGATCTCTTCCCGGGCGAATGACGCCGCGCCGATGAGCGCCGCAGGGCCGTCCCAAGGCGCGAATACTCCCCGTCTGGGGGCAGCGCGGCGGCGTAGCCGCAAGCGTGGGGGTCCATTCGTCTTTCCCGTGCGCGTCTATTACGAAGACACCGATGCTGCCGGCGTCGTCTACTATGCAAACTATCTGAAGTACATGGAGCGCGCCCGAACCGAATGGCTCGCCGCGCTCGGCTTTCCGCTGGCGGCGTTCGAGCGAAGCCATGGCATCGCCTTCGTCGTTCATCGGGTCGAAATCGATTTCCTGCAACCCGCGCGTCTGAACGATACGCTCGACGTCACGGTCGAAGCGGCCGAGCGCGGTTTGAGTCGCCTCGCCGCGATGCAATCGTGCCGGCGTGATGGCGTCGCGCTCACCAACGCGCAAGTGACATTGGCGTGTGTCGATACGGTGCGCTGGCGTCCCACCCGTATCCCCAAACCGTTGCGAGACGTCCTCGACCCCACAGAATGAACGTCCATACCGACCTCTCGTTCGTGACGCTGATCGTGCATGCGTCGTTCATCGTGCAAGCGGTGATCGCGCTTCTCGCCATTCTGTCGCTGTGGTCGTGGTGGCAGATCTTTCTCAAGCTGTTTCAGCTGAAGCGCGCGACGCGCGAGACCGATGCATTCGAAGACGAATTCTGGAAAGGCGGTGATCTGGCCGAGCTGTTCCAGCGCGCGAGCCAGATGCGCGTTGGCGGCGGGCTCGAGCATATTTTTAGCGCGGGCTTTCGCGAGTATTCGAAGCATCGCCGTCAGGGCAGCACGTCGGGCATTACGCTCGATTCCGCGCGACGCGCGATGCGCGCCGCGTACCAGCGCGAGATCGACACGATCGAAGCGAATCTGGCGGGACTCGCAACTGTGGGATCGGTCTCGCCCTACATCGGCTTGTTCGGAACGGTCTGGGGCATCATGAATGCATTTCGGGGCCTTGCGAACGTGAGCCAGGCGACGCTCGCCAACGTTGCGCCGGGGATCGCGGAAGCGCTGATCGCGACGGCCATCGGCCTCTTCGCCGCCATTCCGGCGGTCGTCGCGTACAACCGCTACACGCACGACGTCGATCGCCTCGCGGTCCGCTACGAGACGTTCATCGAGGAGTTCTCGAACATTCTGCAACGGCAGGGTTGAGTCACGACAATGCGCCGAGTCCGCAAGCCGATCAACCAGATCAACGTCGTTCCGTACATTGACGTGATGCTGGTATTGCTCGTCATCTTCATGGTGACCGCGCCGCTGATCACTCCTGGCGTGATCGAACTGCCGACGGTTGGGAGCAAGCTGACGCCGCCACCGTCCCCGCCCCTCAAGATTACGCTGAATGCAGACAAGACGTTCTCGCTGGAGGACCAACTCACTAAGGCGACGCAGAAGCGCTTGTCGGTGAACGACGCGGTCGCGCAGATCCTGGAGCTGCAGGCGAAGCAGGAACGCCCTGTCGTCATCGAGGCGGCCGCAAACGCTCGCTACGAAGAGGTGATCAAGCTGATCGATCTTCTGCAGCAGAAGGGCGTGAAAAAAGTCGGTCTGCTCGCGCGCTCGCCGACGTAATGCCCTCGCACGAAAGACCTCACCGACCGCGACTGCCCCGCGGCAAATGGACGGCGCTGGCACTCGCGATCTTCGTCAATTTGATCTTTCTCGTCGTGCTGATCTTTTCCGTGTCGTGGCGGAGAAGCGAACCTGTGCCAGTTTCCGCCGAGCTTTACGCGCCGCCTGCGAAGACGCCCGTTGCCGAGCCCCCTCCGCCGGAAGTAAAACCTCCGCCTCTGCCGGAGCCTAAGCCCGAGCCTCGGCCCGAACCCAAGCCCCAGCCACCGGAGCCCAAACCGGTCCCTCCTCCTCCGCCGCCACCGCAGGCGCCCGACATCGCGCTCAAGGCCAAGGCAGAAGCCGAGCGCAAGCGCAAGGAAGAAGCGGAACGGAAGGAGGCCGAAGCAAAGAAACAGGAGGAGAAGAAGCAAGCCGAGCTACGGGAGCGTCAGCAACGCGAAGTAGCGGCAATGCGCGCGCAAGCCGAGCGCGAGACGCAGTCGCGCGTGCAAGCGGAACGCGAAGCGCAGATGCGCGCGCAGGCCGAACGTGAATCGCGCGAGCGCGCCACACTTTCTGCGCAAGCGACGCGCAATCGTTCGGAAGCCGAGTGGATCGACAAGATTCGCGCAAAGATTCGCAGCAACGTGATCCTGCCGCCCGATATGGCCGGCAATCCCGAGGCCATCTTCAATGTCGTGCAATTGCCGACGGGTGAAGTGCTCGAGGTTCAGTTGCAAAAATCGAGCGGTGTGCGCGCCTACGATGATGCAGTTCAGCGCGCGATCCTGAAATCGTCACCGTTGCCGAAACCGACGCAACCCGAGCTTTTCCAGCGGACGCTCCAGCTCAGATTTAGACCGTTCGACTAGAGGAGAACTCGCTGGCGGATTACGAATCTGTCGGCGCAAAGGGCGGCGGAGTGCTCAAATGAAATTAGCGATGACGGTGCCGCGTTGCAACGCCAATTATCGTCAGTACCATCACGAGCAACATCCATTGTGACAACGCCGGTACCGGACTTGCTGACGCAGCGATCGAGACTGGATCGAGGCGGAAGGCCAGACACGTAGTCCCCGAGGCATCCCGTCCCGACAATTTGACCGACATCGTTGATGTCATCCGCGATCGTTAGGGTCATTCCACCCAAACCGGAGACGACAAGCGAGTTCAGGTCGTGCATCGTCCCGCCGGTGTAGATGAACGCCCCGGGAATCGGTGAGTCCCGAAATGTCTGCAAATCCGACCAC
The DNA here is from genome assembly GCA_005881895.1 of Betaproteobacteria bacterium. Taxonomy (GTDB): domain Bacteria; phylum Pseudomonadota; class Gammaproteobacteria; order Burkholderiales; family Casimicrobiaceae; genus VBCG01. Next base: position 27,152 of record VBCG01000147.1, on the reverse strand, counting down.
CTGACCGTTATTATCGATTCCGAAGCCAGCGCTGAACGAGCCGCCTGCCAGCACTCCCAGGTCGACCATCGTTCCACTTGAGTATCGAAATGCATGTGTTGATCCGCTTGACGTTTCAGCGAATCCCGCTATCTGCCCACTGACGTTGATTGCCGTCCCAGAACCGTTCGAACCGCCAAGAGTTCCTAGGTCGAGCATTGAGCCCCCCGGCATAGACGAACGGATGAAATGAACCACTGACTGTTTGCGCGTCTCCCGTCACCTGTCCGCTGTCATTGATACCCATCGCGGTGCTCATCGCGCCGCCTAGCGTTCCCAAATCGGTCATCGTACCGCTGGAATAAAGGAATGCGTGCGTAGCACTTGTGCCCGCAGGCGTTGCTGCACCGACGACCACTCCACCCGCGTTGATTCCCCACGCCGAGCTATATGCCCCACCGGGCAAAACTCCCAAGTCCAGCATGTTCGCGCCGGAATAAAGGAACGCGTGCTGGTTCAGGTTCCGGGGCACATCCGAAGCGCCCGCGACCTGCCCACTCGCGTTGATCGCTCTGCCTGAGCTATTTGTGCCTCAGAGCGTGCCAAGATCGACCATAGCGGCGCCGGAATGACGAAACGCATGCACCGCTGCGTCGCCTGCCGTAAACGAGCCGCCGGTGGTTTGACCGATCGCATTGAGACCTACGCCATAGCTGGTCGAACCGCCAAGCCCGCCCAGCGGCATAGCGACGTAGTTTTGCACGGCATTCGCCGGCAACGGCGCAAGAGTAACCGCAATCGCGAGGATTCCAAGCGAATTCCTGAAGTTCATTTTCCCCACATGCGATGATCCGACGCCGCAAATGATTGCAGTGCAATGTCATCGCGACGCGTGCGCAAACTACTCGACGCACGGTCCGGGAGTCAATCGTTAAATCCGCGCCTTCTTCTCGGTGATCTGGATCGCGGTCCAGCTCCAGTCCGCGCGCTGCTCGATCAAATGACGCAGCACGATCGTGTAGACCGAGCGGCCGGTCGCCAGAATGACGTTGCGGCCTTCCGCATATTCGGGTGTCGGCACGATGATCGTTTTGACCATCAACGGCTTGTCGGGCCGCGACGGCGGCGGGAGGTAAAGCGCTTCGAAGCGGGCGCCGATCGTCGACACATCGACGCCGTTGACGACGAAGCCCATATCGTCCTTGGACTCGCGTTTCGTGTACAGCGTAACCGGCACGACGTTGTCCGCAATAATCGCGAGACCGCCTTCGACCTCGTCCGGCGACAGCTTGTTCAGCCGCCGGACAACGCCAAGCAGCCATTCGGACACATCGGATTGGCGCACCGCGACGAGAGCGCCGAGCGACAACGCTTGACCGACACCGCCGGTGGCGCCGATGCGAAGTCCCGCAATGCTGCGGTCCTTGACGTGCCACATCGGATCGGTGAACGACGAGAGGCTCGCCGCGATGGAGTCGTGCTCGTCGCGCACCGCGCGCTTGACTGGTGCGACATCGGCGACCGTGTACACCTCGATCTGCTCTTGCTCGACGCGATTGGCGCCCGTGAGTTCCGGTATGGCGTCCTTGGTATCGCTCGAGGCGAGCTCGTGACAAATGCGCGCAAGGCCGACGCGCACGCGCGCGGTCACGCCGCACGCGCTGCGGGGATCGCGACGCAAGTTGGAATTGAGGTTCGGTGCGATCGCCGGCCGGATCTTTTCGAGTATGGCGACGCGCCGCTGATTGATCGAAAGCACGCCGCTCCGCTCAGGGGATTCGGCACGCCGAAGCGCAGTGACCGCACGATCGAGTTGATCGCAAACCGGCGTCGTGTCGAGGTAGCGCAGCATCAAGCCCGCATCGTTGCCGAGCGGACGCACGAGACCTGTCTTTCCGCCGACATCAACCAGGAACCCTTCCATCGATCGCGCGACGGCGTCGAGCGACAGGCGGCGGCTCCAGCCGCGAATCTGCGCATAAGCCCAATCGAGCTCGGCCGGGGTCATGTTGCCGGTATTGAGCTGATGGATCAGCAACGCATACACGTATTCCTGCTCGACGGTCCACTGCGTCGTGTTCGGGCCATGCCCGAGCACCGTCGGAACGCGATCGATGCCAAGCTCGGCCGCGCGCATATAAACGTGATGGAGCTCGACCCATTTCGCCGGAATCCAGCGCTCGAAGCGGAAGACGCGGAGCTTCGCGTCGCTACCGAAGTAGTGGATGAGCCGCGCGAACAGCAGCGGGACGAGCGATTTCCACCGCGGGTTGTTGCTCTGGAGCAGCGCCTCCTCAAGTATCGATTGGTAGGCGGTTTCGTACCCTTGCGAAAGGTCGAACGCGGCTTTCCAGATCCGTTGCGAAAGCTGCGTGCCGCCGTCGGCGTTTTCGACGTACTGCTTGACGAGTTGGCGGCGATCGGCACCAAGCGCCGCATCAAGGAACAGAAGCGCCTGTACGCGTCCAGGATCGAGCGGATGGCGCGCTTGGCGCGACGAGTCGAATGCGCCCAACACGGCCAGCTGACGCCCGATTACGTCCTGCGCGGGCAAGCCGCGCAGCCATGCCGACACCGCCTTCACCGATGCAAGCGGATCGGCAATCTCCCTGTGCCCCGACGTCAGAAAACCGAACATGCGGATGCGCTCTTTTGGTTATCCGATTCCTCGCATCGGCGGGAGTCGGGAAATCTTCAAGAAGTCAGTTGACGGCTACAAAGTTCAACGTCAGTCGAGACAGGTTGCTGTGAAGTTCGTCCGTTACAATTCGTCATGCACCGCGCTACGTCTAACTCGTTGCGCGCGATCGGTTTTCCGCATTGCGCCATCTCTAAGCCGAGGTTCTCGATGCCGCACTCGTCGTCCGTTTTCGCTGCGCCCGCGCTGCTTGCGGCCGCGTTATCGCTTGGTTTCGCCACAGGCGGCGCCATAGCGCAACCGCGCGCGCAGGCACCCACTGAACAAGGAGAGAGCAAGTTGAATGCCATGCCGCAGGAGCTCAATAAAATTGATGTAAAACAAGGTAATGGCGCCGAAGCGATCTCGGGAAAACCGGTGATCGTTCATTACACCGGGTGGATATATGACGATTCCAAGCCCGACAAAAAGGGTGCCAAATTCGATAGCTCGCGCGACCGCCAGGCACCGTTCGGATTTCTTCTCGGCGCAGGCAAAGTCATTCGCGGTTGGGACGAAGGCGTCGTGGGGATGAAGGTCGGCGGTCAACGGACACTGATCATTCCGCCCGCCATGGGCTACGGCGAACGCGGCGCGGGCGGCGTGATTCCGCCCAATGCGACGCTGATCTTCGATGTCGAGCTGCTTGAAGTGAAGTAATCGTTCGGACTAGGTCATCAGGATGCTTCCGCGCGGGACCCGCGCCCTTATCCGCCGGCGTCTCGACTACCGTCCGCCGGCTTTCCTCGTTGACGCGATTGCGCTCACGTTCGATCTTGCGGCGGCACGCACTGACGTCGCCGCCCGCTATACATTTCGACGCAACCCCGCGGCGCAAGGCGCGGATCGCGTTGCCCCTCTCGTTCTGGATGGCGAGCAACAAACCGATGTGCGCATCGACCTCGACGGACATCCGATTAGCGACGGGCGCATCGCGCTCGACGAGAAATCGCTGACGATTGACGCGCCGCCCGATGCCGGCGAGATCACGATTCATTCGCGCATCGCACCGGCGACCAACATTTCACTCGAAGGCTTGTACGTTTCGTCGGGCGTGTTCTGCACGCAATGCGAGCCGGAGGGCTTTCGGCGGATCACCTATTTCCCCGATCGACCCGATGTGTTGTCGCGCTACACCGTGACGCTGCGCGCCGATCGCGAGTGTTGCCCCGTGCTTCTTTCCAATGGCGATCGCATTGCAAGCGGCGCACTCGCCGGTGGACGCCATTTCGCGACGTGGCGGGATCCCTCTCCCAAGCCCACATACCTATTCGCCGTCGTCGCGGGCGATTTAGCGGCGCTCGAAGACGCGTTCGTGACAATGTCGGGACGCCGCGTTGCGTTGCGAATTTATTCGACGCCGCATAACCTCCCGCGTTGCACGCATGCGATGGAGTCGCTCAAACGGGCGATGCGCTGGGACGAGGAGCGCTTCGGGCGCGAGTATGACCTGGACACTTTCATGATCTTCTGCGCCGACGACTTCAACATGGGCGCGATGGAGAACAAAGGGCTCAACATTTTCAACAGTCGCCTGCTGCTCGCCGACCCGCAAGTCGCTACCGACGTTGATTACAGCGCGATCGAGGGCGTGATCGGCCACGAATATTTCCACAACTGGACCGGCAATCGCGTGACCTGCCGCGATTGGTTCCAGCTGTCGCTCAAGGAAGGACTGACGGTATTTCGCGATCAGGAATTTTCGAGCGACGTGGGGTCGCGCGCCGTCGAAAGGATCGGCGCGGTCGAATATCTGCGCCGCGAGCAGTTCGCCGAGGATGCTGGACCGATGGCGCATCCGGTGCGTCCCGACGAATACCAGGAGATCAACAATTTCTATACGGCAACGGTTTACGAGAAGGGCGCCGAGGTCATTCGAATGCAGCATACGTTGCTTGGGGCGGAGCGTTTCCGGCGCGGCATGGACCTCTACTTCGCGCGTCACGACGGCCGCGCCGTCACGTGCGACGACTTCGTCCAGGCGATGCAGGACGCGTCGGACGTCAATCTCGTGCAGTTTCGCCGCTGGTACTCGCAGGCGGGCACGCCCGTGGTGAGTGCGCGCGGCCATTACGATGCGGCGACGCGTAGCTACACGCTCGACATCGAGCAGAAGACCGCTCCCACGCCTGGTCAGGCACACAAGCAACCCTTTCACATTCCCTTCGCGGTCGGCTTGTTGGATACCGAAGGCAACGATCTGCCGCTCACGCTCGCGGGCGAGAGGGCGCCGGGACCGACGACGCGTGTCCTGGACGTGAAAGAGGCACGTCAATCGTTTCGATTCGTCAACATTCCGGCGCCACCGGTCCCGTCGCTGCTGCGCCGCTTTTCCGCGCCGGTCAAGCTTGTCCACGACTATAGCGACGCCGAGCTCGCGTTTCTGGCGGCGCACGACAGCGATCCGGTCAACCGCTGGGACGCTGCGCAGCGCTCGTTCACCGATGCGCTTTTACGGCTGGCGCACGACCACCGCAGCGGACGTCCGCTCGCGCTCGGACCGTCGCTCATATCGCTGGTCGGCGATTTGTTGGACGACGAAGCGAGCGATCCGGCGTTGATCGCGCTTGCGCTTACGCTGCCCGATCCCGGCTACGTTGCGGCGCTCGAGCCCGCGGTGGACGTCGATGGCGCCAGCGCCGCGTACGCGTTCCTGCAACGCGAGCTGGCGCGCTCGCAACGCCGCGCATTCGAGGACGTCCATCTGGGGCGACGGCCCAGGGAGCGTTACGACAAGACGTCCGCGCAGATCGCCGCGCGCAGCTTATCGAATGTTTGTCTGCGCTATCTCGGAGTGCTCGATGAAGCGGCGTGCCGCGGCTTGGCGGTCGCGCAGTTCGACGGCGCGGATAACATGACCGACACGATCGCAGCACTCGCTGCGTTGAAGGACTCGGCAGGGAGCGAACGGGACGATCTATTCGAGCGGTTCGAAGAGAAATGGCGCGATGAGCCCCTGGTGCTCGACAAATGGTTCGCGCTGCAGGCGCGGAGCCTGCGTGCCGATACGCTTGCGCGCGTCAAGAGGTTGCTCGCGCATCCACGCTTCAGCGCCAAGAATCCCAACCGCGTTCGCGCGCTGGTAGGGGCGTTCACTCTTGGTAACTTCGTACGCTTTCATGCGCGTGACGGTTCCGGTTACGCGTTTGCCGCGGATCAAGTCCTTGCACTCGACAAGACCAATCCGCAGCTCGCTTCGACGCTCGCGAGCGCATTCAATTTATGGAAACGTTTCCTTCCACCGCGCCGCGCCTTGATGGAAGCGGCGCTGACGCGCGTCGCACGGGCCAGCAAACTCTCGCCGGATGTGAGCGAAGTCGTCGGACGGACGCTCGAAGAGTAATCCGTTCGATCGCGCCTCGGCCTCATTGCGCTGATAACGTAGGCCGCGATGATTGTGCGTCGGCCTCTTGCGGCGACTCGCAATCGCTGTCGATCCCCACTATGTGGGGCCCCTCGCCAGCTGCTCGCGCCGCTACCAATACGTCTCGAGCGTGATATGCCCCGGCTCTTTGCGCCGATGCCGCCGCATTCCGCGCGCGTTCAGCATTTTCTGCACGTCCTCGACCATTGCCGGGTTGCCGCATAGCATCGCGTGCGCGTTCTCGGGCGTAAGCGAAATGCCAGTCCGCGCTTCGAGCCGGCCGTCTTCGATCGCCGCTGGAATGCGGCCGGCCAGCGCATCAGGCGTCGGCTCGCGGCTCACTATCGGAACGTAGGCGAACGCGCCCGAATGCGCACGTCCGATGCCGGCGATTTCATCACGATAGGTAAGCTCCACGGCATAGCGCACCGAGTGCACAAGAACGACGCGACCGAACTTTTCCCACGGCTCTTCGGTGCGCAACATCGACAGGAACGGTCCAATTCCGGTCCCGGTCGAGATGCACCACAATGATTCCGCCTCCGCGACTTCTGAAATGGAGAAGAATCCGTTTGCGCGCGGCAGTAACCACACCGGATCACCGCTGTCGAGTGCGGCAAGGCGAGGCGACAACGGTCCGTCGGCGAGCACGATGAAATAGAACTCGTGCGGCGCGATATGCGGCGGGTTCACGAACGAATACGGCCGCCCGATCATTGGTTCCTTCGCGCCGGGCGGCGCAGGCAGCGCGAGCCGCGCGAACTGCCCCGCCGTGAACGTGACCTCAGGCGCGCTCACCTGCAACGAGTACAGGGCGTTCGTCCATTGACGTTTGCCGGCAACGCGTCCTTCGACCCATGCGGCCATGGTTTAGCGGAACCTCTGGATGAACTCCGCGAGGTTCGCACCTCGCTTGGTAGAATCGACCATTATGCCTACGCGGAATTCGCCGCTCTTTGCCACGGGTTCCCGCGTTCACCTGCGCCCACCCCGGAAATCCGACGAGGCCGCGTTTCTGCGTGCCGCACGGACGAGCCGCGCGCTCCACGGCCGTTGGGCCAAAGCGCCATCGACGCGCAGCGAATTCATGGCGTTCATCAAACGGTACGGCGGCGCGGCGCCCGCGCATGTCGGCTTTCTGGTCTTTCGCAACACCGACGGCGCACTTTGCGGCGTGTTCAACTTCTCGGAAATCGTCCGCAACGCCTTCAACAGCGCCTACCTGGGCTATTACGCGTTCGCACCCCATGCGGGAGGCGGGCTCATGACCGAAGGATTCGCGCTGGTTCTCGATGTCGCATTCGGCGAGCTCGGACTACACCGTGTCGAGGTCAACGTGCAGCCGACGAACCGACGTTCGCTCGCATTGGTTGCGCGGCTTCATTTCTTCTGCGAAGGCTATTCGCGCCGCTATGTGAAGATCGCGGGGCGCTGGCGCGATCACGTGCGCTTCGCAATGTTGGCCGAAGATTGGCGCCGGCTTCGCCGCGATGTTCTCGCGCGGCTCAAGTGGCCGTCGTCCGATCGAAAACGGAGTACCGCCGGTTGACGATCGTGAAATACCGCAATCTCGCATTCAGAATATTCATGCTGGCGCTCGCTGGCTGTGCGGAGAAGCCGATCGTTCCGGGCCAGCCGAAGACGGCGAATCTCGATCTCGCACCGTATACGACGCGAGAAGACTGCGTCGACTTGATCCAGGGCGACCGCCTCGACTATCGCTTCGAGAGCAACGCGCCGGTCAAGTTCAACATCTATTACCGCGACAGCAACATGATCGTCGAGCCGATCACGCGCGAAGGCGTCGTCGAGGATTCCGGCGTGTTTGCGCCGCGCATCTCGGCGCGCTACTGCCTGTTGTGGGAAGCGAGCCCAACGGGCGCATTGATCGGCTACAGCACGAATGTTCGGCGAGGCGCGCGGTGACAGCGAATCGCGCGCTGCTATTCGATCTCGACGGCACGCTGACCGATAACTATTGCGGCATCGCGGCTTCGATTCGCTATGCGCTGGAGTGGCTCGATGCGCCCATTCCGGACGATGCGACATTGCGCTCGTGCGTCGGCCCGCCGCTGCGCGAAACATTCGCGCGGCTCCTCGAAGCGAACGGCGAGGCGCGGATCGAGCGGGCGATTGGCTACTACCGCGAGCGTTTTGCCGATATCGGCTGGCGGGAGAATGTCGCCTACGACGGCATCGTCGATTTGCTGCCAGGTCTGGTCGCGCAGCGTCAGCGCCTTTTTCTATGCACGGCCAAGCCCGAAATCTTCGCGCGCCGCATCGTCGAACATTTCGGCTTTGCGCCCTATTTTCTTGGAATCTACGGCGCCGATCTGGCGGGCGTTTTCGATGACAAGGCCAAGCTCCTGCGAAGCTTGCTTACCGCCGAAGGGCTCGACGCGAACGAAACCGTCATGATCGGAGACCGCGGCAACGACGTACGCGCAGCGCACGCCAACGACGTATGCGCCATCGGCGTTCTCTGGGGCTACGGCTCCCGGCAGGAACTGGCCAATGCGGATGCGCTGGCCGTGGATCCGCAGGATCTCGGGCGGCTTCTGAAGCGACGGATTCAGAGTCGCCGAACGGCGTCCGGCATCGCTTAAAGATCCGCGTAGCTGTACGTCCGGCCCTGCTCGACCCGCGCGAGCACGATCTTCTCGACGATTTTCGTCGCAGCGACGTTCGGCGCGACGAGTTGGCGCCGCTCGTGAAAGCCTTTGAACAGACCCGCGGTCGGCAATACGTCTTCCGCCTGAGAACGCATGAATGCCTGCATGTCGGTGTCGAGAATGCCCGGGCGAAGCGTAATGACGCGGACGCCCTTTGCGCCCTGCTCGGCCGCAAGCGCGCGCGTCAGCATTTCGAGACCCGCTTTTGCCGCACAGTACATCGCGCTGCCGGGCAGCACCGTCTGTGCCGCGCCCGACGAAACATTGATGATGCGCCGGTCTTCCACGCCATCGGCAAACACGCGACAAAACACATTTGCGATTGCGGCAGGCGCGGCGAGGTTGACCTCAAACGAGGCGGCGATATCGCGCGCGGACAAACGGCCACCGACGCCGATCGGTCCTGCAACGGCCGCGTTATTGATGCAAACAACCGAAGACGGACGCGAACTGCGGATATCGGCGAGCGGCGCGGAAAGGGTCGCGTCGATCTTGCCGACTTGAGTGAGATCGAGGTCGACGAATCGATAGCGCTCGCCCGCGAGACGAGCCCCGCTCTTGCGTCCCACGCCGAGCACGTTCCAGCCCCGCACCAACAACTCGACTGCGAGCGCCTCGCCGAGTCCGCGCGAAACGCCGGTGATCATCGCAGCGTGCATGTCCCGCTCCTGTGTTTACCTTCTAGCGTTTGACTCGAAACACTTCGCGGTCGTCGAAAAGGCGCTCGCCGGCCTGTTCGGTGTCCCAACCTGGAAGCGCGGCAACCGGCAGCGGCGTCAGCTCATCCGGCGCGAAGCCCGGCGCGCGTATCGATGCTGCCGCCGCCGCGTCGACATCGCTGGTGGCAACATCGACGATCAACGCTTGTGCCGTGAGCGCACGATACGGTGCGCGCAGCTTTTCCAGCAATCCATGGCCGACGACAATTGCGTGCACGCGTTGAGCCACGGCGTCGCGTTTCGCCCAGAAGAGCTCATGCCATTGCCACGCGCGAAGAAGCGCAATCAGATCGCTGTCGACGCAGGCGAAAATCAATCCGGCCTCGTCGACGAGCGTGGCCGCGTCGCGCGCGCGACTGCGGGCGTTCGCCGTTGTCTCACGCCCCTCCCGTAAGTGGACGGCGTTGAGCGCCGCCTTGATAAGCGGAAACGCGAGCCACACGAGCGCATTCGCGAAGTCGTGCCAATGGCCCACCCTGAACTCGATCACGCCTTCGTCGGCAATTCGCCGTTCGTACGCTAGCGCACCGCTTCGTCGTGCGGGCGCGGTTTCGAACTGAAGTGCCTTTCCGTTTGGAAGCGAGAGACGCGACGTTGCCGCAACCCGATTGAGCGTAGCAATCGTGGGAACTTCGCCGAGCCCGCCAGGCGCGTCGAGACAGTGCGCGTAGGGGGCAAAAGCGGGGTGCATCGTGAAAGCGAGAGCGATCGAACCGACTCGTCACCGCCCGGCAAGCGACATCGCAATGACCACGACGACGAAGATCACGATCACGAGCAGCGCGATCTTCCATGGACTCTTAGGGTACTCGCCCGCGATGGCACCGGTCACGCCGTTCATCGCGCATTGAAATCCTTTTGCACCGTACGTGTAGGTCAGCAACCAGACGGGCGCCAGTATGTGCTTGAACGTTTGCTTCGAGTAGTCGGCGTGGACATTGAGATTGCGAAAAGTGTCGGCCCGAATCTGTTGCGCGCACAACATCTGAAGCTTCGCATCCATCGCCGCACGCGCACGCTGCGCGGCGCCGACCAAGTCGATCTGATAGCGCTCGACCAGCCATCCGCTGACGAAGCCCGCGTCATAGGGTTTGAGATCTTGTGTCGGAAACGGCTCGATCCCGCGCAAGAGATTCGGATGCACGCCGACGGACGCACACACCAAGTCATCGTCGAAGAACGTCGAAACGTGTCCCGCGGCAGGTTCCCAGCGGATGTTCTGCACTTGGCGCGTGCGTGTCTGGCCGTTCTCGACGTACGTTTCGGTCGTGTAGTAATAGTGGCCGGCTTCGGCGGTCCAGTCAGCATCTACATGCGCATCGAACGTCCAATACGGCAAGTAGACGCCTTTGACGGTGTCGGTGAGCGCGCGTCGCTTGAGCGCGGACGGCGCGAACCACAACTTGCCATACCACGCACGAATGCGCTCCCGCGCGTCGCTTTCGGCAAGCTTGAACGGCAGCACGCCCTCCGGACGAAACGCGGATCTTGTCTCTTCGTAAGGAACGAGTTCCGCCGAGCCGCAAAACTCGCAATTTTGCGCTTGGCGCGCTGGATCGAGGACGGAGATCGCATTGCAGCTTTGGCAGCGCACTTGGCGCTTTTCCGTCTTCCATCCGCGCTGTGCGTCCGTGATCCCGCGAAGCGCGCTGACCAAATCGTGCTCGACGAGCGTGCCGCCCGCTGCCAGTGTCACAGGCGATTCCGTGCCGCAGAACGGACACACCATCTTCTGCTTCGCGGGATTCCAGACCGACTCGCCGCCACATGCCGGACAAGCGAACTTCCGCTCAGCCGCAATCTCCGTCATGGGAAGCGCTGAGGATTGGTCCATCAGCTGCTCAACGATCGCCTGACGAGCCAGCGAACGCCTTCGGCCATTCGCACGGGAATCGAAAGCGCAGTCTCCGCGTCGCCGAGGAAGAGAATGACCCAGAGCGCCGCGATTGTCACGAGCGCGACCTTGGCCACCGACGTCGGCACGTCACCGGTGACGTTGCCGCTCGAGCCGTCAATCGTGATCCGATAGCTGCGGCCCAGGTAACGATAATCGATCAGCCATATCGGAAGGAGAAGTCGCTTGTAGTTTTCGCGTGCATATTCGACTCGCGAAAGCAGCACTTTGTCGCGCTCCTTGGGCGGGCGGCTGCGTCTCGTGGTGGCGGCGAGCTCGCGTTCCATCCGCGTGTGCGCGAGCAACGTCGCTTCGTCCTGACCACGCTGCGCGTTCGAGATCGGCCGGCCGGCAACAAGGCGCGGATCGTACGCGCGAACTGCTTTGGCGAGTGGCGGCTCGAGCGCCGGCATCCCATTCGAATCGGCGCCGCGATCGGCGCAGACCAAGAGATTGCCGAAATCCATTTCAGTGATGCCGCGCGTGACGCTTCCGCCGCTCCAATAGCCGATTGCGTGAGCGTCGAACGCCCAGAACGGCAAATAAAGCCCCTTGACGGCGTCCGATCGCGAGACGTGCCCAAGCCCAGACGGCGGAAGCCACGATCGACGAATCCATCGCACTGCGCGCTCACGTGCGTCGGACTCGTCGATCGCGAACGGAATGATGCCGTCCGGCCGAAACGTATCGGAAGGCACTTCGTCGGCAACGAGTGGCGTCGAACCGATTTCTTCGGTCATTTATCGGATCAAATAGCCGACGACCCGCCAAACCCCGTCAGCTTCGCGCTCGAGCGTTACCGTCTCGGCTGCGTCTGCTTTTTTCTCGAACGACGTTCGAAACAGGACGATGGCGTAGTTGCCGTCCGGGGCGCCTGGAAAAGAAGTCGCAAAGGTCGTCGACAGGATGGCCCGCTGTGCGAGGGCGCCGAGGGGTTCACGCGCCTTCCGAAGCGAGTCGGCCCAGCGTTCGCGCGGTAGTGCGTTCCGGAATTGGCGGGCAGCGGCATCCCAACTGGCCCCAGCGTCGCCACGGTCGGTCAATACGAGCCAATCACGCGCAATGCCTTGGACCGTCGTTGCGTCAGGATTTTGCGCAAGCGCCAGCGTGGACAAACATGCGAGCGCAACCACGAGCGCCGCGCATCGAACCGTTAACCAGCCGATCACGATCTCAGATACGAATTGACGGCATCACGCGTCACGCGCCACTGCGTGCCGATTTTCTTTCCTTTGAGATCGCCTGCCTCGAGAATCGACAGCACGTCGGACTCCGCCACGCCGAGCATCTGCGCGACTTGCGACGGATTCATCAATTGGCCACCCTCGCTCGATGTCGGCGCCGGCGACGGCGTAGAAATACCGGGCGTTTGTTGCGCCATCAGGCCGCCCGGCTGATTCATCATTTGCTGCGCCATCGCCATGCCCACGGCCATTTGTGCGCCGAGACCGCCGACGCCGCCGTCACCGCCCTTTTCCATCCCTTGCGCCATCTGGAATTTGACGTAGTCGTTCAGGTTGCCGACGGCGGCCATGCTCGAGCGCTTGTCGATCGCACTTTCGACTTCGGCGGGAACGGAAACGTTTTCGACGATGAAAGTCGTCATCTCGAGACCGTACTTGGCGCCGATCGCCGGGTTGATGAGCGGCAAGAGCGCTTCGCCGAGCTCGCCGTAGCGCGATGCGACGTCGAGCGCCGGAATCTTCGCGGTCGCGAGCGCGTCGGTGAATATGCTCACGATCCTTGATCGCATCGTGTCGTTGAATTCGTCCAGGCGGAAATGGTCGTCAGTGCCGGCGACCTCCTTCAGAAATTTCTTCACATCGACAACGCGGAAGTCATAGGTGCCGTACGCGCGCAATCGAACAACGCCGAAATCGCTGTCTCGCATCATCACGGGATTCGCGGTCCCCCATTTGTTGCCGGTGAAAAGACGCGTGACGACGTAATAGACATCGGCCTTGAACGGGCTCTCCAGACCGTATTTCCAGCCTTTGAGGTCGGTAAGGATCGGAATGTTGTCGGTTGTCAGCGAATACTTGCCGGGACCGAACGAATCGCCGAACTGGCCGAGATAAATGAACTGCGCGACTTGCGATTCGCGGACGATCAGCTGCGCGCCGTTCTTGATCTCCTTGTCTTCGTCGGGGAATCGGTACGACAGCGTATCGCGCGAATCATCGGTCCACTCGATGATGTCGACGAACTGCTTCTTGATGAAATCCAGGATCGCCATAGGATCTCCCTTGAGACCAACCAACGGAATCGACCGTCGCGCGAACCCTTGCGGGCGTCCTCAGGGCTTCGGCGCGCTGGCGAGTTTTTTCGCCTCGACTTCGGAATCGGCGAGCTGCTTTTCGATCTGCGCGAGCGGCAGTGCGCCGGGAACGATTGTGCCGTCGGCAAATACCAGTGTGGGCGTCGCGTTGATCTTCATCGATTCACCGAGCGCCTGCGTCTTCGCGACGGGGTCGCCGCAGTCGCCGGCGTTGTCGGGTACCTTGCCCGAGGCGAAAAAGTCGTCCCATGCCTTGACCTTGTCCGGCGCGCACCAGATCTGCTTCGATTTGCGCGCGGCGTCGGGATGCAGCTGGTCGATAGGAAACAGGAACGTGTAAATCGTGACGTTGTCGAGGTTCTTGAGCTCGTTCTCGAGACGGTGGCAGAACGGACAATCGGCGTCGGAGAAGATGACGAGCTTGCGCGCGCCGTTGCCTTTGACGCGAGTGAATGACAGATCGAGCGGCAGCTTGTCGAAGGCAACGCGATTGATCTTGCGAACCTTCGCTTCCGTCAGGTTTTGCTTCGTCGCAACGTCGTAAACGGAGCCGACCAGTATCTGGTTTGCCTTGGCGTCCGTGTAGACCATTTGATCGCCGAGCAACGCTTCGTACAGGCCGAAATACGGGCTTTTGGCGACGTAGCGGATCTCGGCGCCGGGAAATTTCTGCTCGAGCGTCTTCTTCAGGGCAGCGGTATCGCCCGCAAGCGGCGGCGCCGCGGTTTGCGCCAACGCACCCGGCATCGCAACGGCGAGTCCGGCGATGACGCCGATAACGCCGCGGCGAAATGAAATAAAGGTCGAGACCATCAGGTTCTCCGGTTACGGTGGCAGATAAGGACAGTACCGCTTACGACATTCTAACGAAGCGCAGGTTGCGCCAACGCGCGTTTCAAGAGCGGCAACCGATCGACGGCGGAAATGCCGGCGTTGCGCAACGCCTTGAGCCACGGTGTGGGAGGGCCGAACAGCCGCGCCAATCCATCGGTCACCGCCTGCATCGCCAATACCGGCTCGGCGCGCCGCCGCGCATACCGTTCAAGCAGAATCGGCGCGCCCGGATCACTCACCGGGCCTCGCTCGGCCAGGACGGTCGAGAGGGACTGGGCATCGCCAAAGCCGAGATTAACACCTTGTCCCGCCAAGGGATGCACGCCATGCGCGGCGTCACCGACAAGCGCGAGCCGCAGGGCGACAGACGTGGGCAAGCGCAGGAAGCGCAATGGAAATCCGGTGGCGGGCGTGATGCAGCTGTGCGCCCCCAGCGCGTACCCGCCTGCTTCGGCTACGCGGGCCGACAACACTTCGCCATTCTCTGCCAGCAACGTTTGCGCAAGCGCTTCCGGCGCCGACCAGACCATCGACATGCGCCGGCCCGGCAACGGCAGCCATGCGAGCACGCCGCCGTCGGCACGGAACCATTGATACGCCCGGCCGTGATGCGCCCGCTCGCAGGCGAAGTTCGCGACAACGGCTGTTTGACCGTACGACTTCGGCTCCGCGACGATGCCGGCTGCTTCGCGCACCCACGAGCGCGCACCGTCGGCGCCAACGATAAGGCGAGCTTCCAGTGTACGGCCGTCCGCAAGCCGCAACGTTCCCGCCGGGGCGGACCACATCAGGGCGTCGAGGGTCGCATCGCCAATCATGTCCACCCCCGCCCGTCGCACAGTACGCAATAGCGCGGTGCGAAGCTCCCGCTCTTCGACGATCCATGCGAGTGCGCGCTCGCCCAAATCATAAGCAGAAAAATCGAGCGAGCCGCCAGCGTCGCCTTCGACATGCATCGATTCGATCGCAGCGATGCGTTCACACCGGAGCGTCTGCCAGGCGCCCACTGCGCGCAAGAACGCAGCGCTACCCGGACTGATTGCGTAAATACGCGCGTCGAACGTATCGGGCGCGTGTTCATCATCAGCCATCGAACCGCGGTCGACCAATGCCACCGAGAGTCCGGACCGCGACAATGCCGGCGCCAGGGACAAACCGACGAGTCCGGCGCCGGCGATCACGACGTCGTAAACAGTATTCACAACGGGAAGTCTCGCACGCTACGCTGAAGCGAAACTTATGGTTCCTACGGTTCGAGCGTCTCGATGACGACGTTTTGGTTCGTGTAAATGCAAAGGTCCGCTGCGATCGCGAGCGCTTTCTTCACGATGTCCGCCGCCGGCAAAGGCGTACTTTCGAGAAGCGCACGCGCTGCGGCTTGCGCATAGGGACCGCCCGATCCGATCGCCACGATGCCGAATTCCGGTTCGAGCACGTCGCCGGTGCCGGTGATAAGGAGCGACGCGCTGCGGTCCGCCACGGCGAGCATCGCTTCAAGCCGGCGCAGCACGCGATCCGAGCGCCAATCTTTGGCGAGCTCGACGGCCGAACGCGTCAGGTGGCCCTGGTGCTTTTCGAGCTTCGCCTCGAAGCGTTCGAACAGCGTGAATGCGTCGGCCGTTGCGCCGGCAAACCCCGCGAGCACCTTGTCGTGGTAAAGCCGGCGTATCTTTTTTGCCGTGGCTTTGATGACGACGTTGCCGAGCGTCACCTGACCGTCGCCGCCGAGCGCAACCGCCCCGTCCCGGCGCACCGACAGAATGGTCGTGCCGTGAAAAATCTCCATCAGCGATTATCGTTTGCCGCGACTGATGCGTACCGCTACGTGCTTAGGCGGCTTTCTTGACGAAATGGCGCGGCGAAATGCCGATCAGCAGCAACAACGCGCGGACGATGGGCGATGCGCCCACGATCTGCACCGTCTTGCGCTGGGCCTCGATGCGGCCGATCGTGTTCAGCAAGGCGCCGGCGCAGACGAAATCGACACGTTCGACGCCGATCATGTCGACGACGATCACGTTGCGCCGATGCGAGAAGTCGGCGAGCGCGTTGACTTGCGGCGTGTTGGCGCCGGCCATGACGCCTGTGCAAACGAGCGTTTCCGGTTCGCCGCCCATTGGGACCGAGGCTTCGACGCCGCCATTAGTCGCGATCGTTTGCTCGCCGCCGCGCGGCGGGTCCCACGAGGGCGGCGACACTTCGAAAGCGACGGCGTAATCGACGGCACGATCGTCAAACGTCGCCTGATCGCGCTGCCACTGCAATAGCTCGAGCGATAGCAACCATGCGCCTTGCCCGGCCTCCCGGCCCTTTCTAATCGAGGCATCGAGTGCCAGTCTCAGATTCTCCGGCCGCTCGACCGTTAGCTCGACGTGCGATTGACGTGCTTGGGCAAGAAGGCCGGCGAGGAGTCGGGCGCCGGAGTCGTCGAAGCTGATGACCGATGAAAGATCGAGCCGAGCACGGGGCACTCGGGCTTCGATCGCGCGGCGGAGTCCCAGCAACTGCGTGGCGCTGGCTCCGGAAAGCTTGCCGGTAATCGCTACGAACCCGCCCTTCTTGGCTTCGACGGCGGCAGCAGGCGGCGCTCGTTCATCCCACGCCGGAGCGGAACGTTCGAATTGCACGATGTATTGCATTGCCAATTGGTCGAAGGCGGGGCGATCATTGGCCCGCTGGAGCAGATCGAACAGAGCAAGCCACGCAAGCGGCGACAGCTTGGTGTCGTGGTCGTTTACGACGCTGTCTTCGAGCAACGCCCGCGCCGGATCCACTTGGCCACTGGCGAAAAGCAGAGCGGCGTTTTCCAAGACGGCGCATAACCCGGGATTGGTTTGGAGCACCTCGATGGACGCATAGCCCGGCGACCAGTCAATGATGCTGGCGCCTGCGGCCGACGCTCCGCCCGGAGGCTCGGCCAAGGGACGCGACGCCACGCCTTTTCGAGCGGCTGCATGGACCGCAAGCTCTCGCGCCGACGCGCTGCGCGGCGTGGCGGCCGGGCGCGGCGATGAGGCGAGAGGCTCAGGTTTTTTGGCGGGCGGCTTGTAAAACAATGCCATCGGCAGGCGAGTTATTCGTGCTCGCAGGGATAGCGATTATGGCCCGTTCGGGAAGCGCTCACAAGCGATGGGTGCCTCTTCCAGCGTCAATGTGGGGTTGCCACAACACCGAAAACGGCACGCCGGCTTACGAGCACCCAAAATCCCGACGGTTCTTGCGACAAAGCCGCGCGATTCAGGCGTTGGCGAGGTTTTCTTCGGCAAAGCTCCAGTTCAGCAGTTTGTCGATTACAGCTTCGACATAATCGGCGCGGCGATTCTGGTAGTCGAGGTAGTAGGCGTGCTCCCACACGTCGATGGTCAACAGCGGTGTTTGGCCCTTGACGAACGGCACATCGGCGTTGCCTGTCTTCACCACCTTGAGCTTGCCGCCTGCTGCAACCAGCCAGCCCCAACCCGAACCGAATTGCGTCACGCACGCGTTGGCGAGCTCCTTTTTGAAATTAGCGTAGCCGCCGAAATCCGCGTCGAGCTTCTGCGCGATGATGCCGGTCGGCTTGCCGCCGCCGCGCTTCAGGCTATTCCAGAAGAAGGTGTGGTTCCACGATTGCGCCGCGTTGTTGAACACCTGCATCTTGTCGGCCTTGCCCGCGGTTTCCGTGATGATGCTCTCTAGCGAAGACGACTCGTAATCGGTGCCCTTGATCAGCTTGTTCAACGTTTCGATGTACGTCTTGTGGTGCTTGCCGTGATGGAAGCTCAACGTGTTAGCCGAGATGACCGGCTCAAGCGCGTTTTCGGGATAGGGCAGCGGAGGCAAGCTGAAAAGAGTGGAAGCGAGCATGATGGAGACTCCAATGCGTCGGGGAAAAGAAAGCAGGAGGCGAAAACGTTTTGAGCAGCATATCGTCGACCGGCGGCGCGGGCCGCAGTCCTTCACCGGATTTCGGCGTAGGATGCGTCCGACGACTCGGAACGGGCGCGTGCCGCGCGAGGCAATTTTGGCGTGGTGCCGCCACTGGGTTCTCGGCAACTCGCCTTGTTAGAATCCCGCCATCGTTTCGAGCCCACCCGAGACCATCGAGGAGAAAACGATGAAAAATCCGCTGGAATCCATTTGGGGCACGATCATCTGTGGCCTGATTCTGACGGCCGTTCTGTATTGGGCAGCGCTGGCTCTAATGCACTAAGGGGAGGATCACGTTATGGACTACATTCCCGCATTAGCAAGATGGGTGCATTTCCTGGCCGGTGTGATGTGGATCGGCCTGCTTTATTACTTCAATTTCGTCCAGGTGCCCGCGCTCAAGGATGCGGCCGCCGATGGCACCGGCGCCGGTATCACGAAGCATGTCGCCCCTCGTGCGCTGCTCTATTTCCGCTGGTCGGCCGTGGTGACGTGGCTTGCCGGCGCGACATTGCTCGGCAATCAGTTCGTCAACGCGTTCACGTTTCAAAAGGGAATGGGAGCGATTGGTATCGGCGCGTGGCTCGGCACGATCATGCTGTTCAATGTCTGGGCGCTGATTTGGCCCAACCAGCAAAAGATACTGGGAATGAAACCCGCGACCGACGAAGAAAAAGGTAAGGCGCGCCGCGTTGCCCTGCTTGCCTCCCGCGCCAACATGATGCTGTCGATGCCCATGCTGTTTTTCATGGCCGGCGGCTGGTCCCATCGCGGGACGTTCGGGCTGTGAGGTATCGGCGCAAAGTTTCGGTCGCGGCCAAGGCCGCTCCCACGATACTTTGCGCCGGTTAGGTTTCCACGAGCAGCTCGGGAGCGGCCCTTCGCCGCTCGTGCAGCAACAGCTGAACCGAGTTAGTCGTCGCCGTAGAGCTTCTGGACGCGCTCGCGGCGTTCCTGCGCCTCGATCGACAGCGTCGTCATCGGCCGCGCGATCAGGCGCGGCACACCGATAGGTTCGCCCGTTTCCTCGCAGTAACCATACGAGCCATCCTCGATCATTCGCAGCGATTTCTCGACCTTCTTCAACAGCTTCCGTTCGCGGTCGCGCGTGCGCAGCTCGAGCGTGTACTCTTCCTCGAGGGTGGCGCGATCCGACGGGTCCGTTGTGATCTCGTTCTCGCGCAGATGCTCGCCGGTGTCGTCGGCGTTGCGTAGAATCTGGTCGCGAATCTCGAGCAGCTTCTTCTTGAAGAACGCAAGCTGCGCTTCATTCATGTAATCTTTATCCGGGGCCTTGAGAATTTCTTCTTCCGTGAGTTCCCGGGGCTTCTTCACGGCGATTGCAGATTTTGCAGCCATACTTCGATCATCCCTGCACGGTTTGTTAGGTCGCTAAGTGGGCTTTAGCTCGCCTCAATTCAACCAAGCTCGCCTCACTTTACTTATCACTCAGTTATCAACTCGGGCGGCGATGTGTTGGTACCCGCGAAAAATTGGTTATTATAGCCCGCCCTAGGCGTCGCAAGCTAATCCTTCCATCGCGCGCTCGGCTACGACGGCACGCCCGATGACCGCTTCCACCGATCGGCTCGTACTCGTCCGTCCTGACGATTGGCACGTGCATTTGCGTGACGGGCCGATGCTCGGCGCGGTCACTGCTGCGACCGCGCGCGTATTCGCTAGAGCAATCGTCATGCCCAACCTGCGACCGCCGGTCACGACAACGGCGGCAGCCAAAGCCTATCGCGAGCGAATTCTTGCCGCTCTGCCCAACGGGACCCGGTTCGAGCCGTTGATGACGCTCTACTTGACGGACCAGACGACGGCCGCTGAGATCGCCGACGCGCGCGCCTCCGGCGTCGTTCACGCGATCAAGTACTACCCTGCAGGCGCGACGACGCATTCCGACGCCGGCGTCACCGCGCTGTCAAACGCTTATCCGGCATTGGCGGCAATAGAGAGAAATGGCGTCGTGTTATCGCTGCACGGCGAAGTGACCGATCCGGACGTCGATATCTTCGATCGCGAGCGGGTTTTTATTGACCGGCATTTGACGCAAATCGTCCGCGATTTTCCGGAGTTGCGTATCGTGCTCGAGCACGTTACGACCGCCGAAGGCGTTGCGTTCGTTCAGGACGCGCCGGCCAACGTCGCCGCGACGATTACGCCGCAACATCTCAAATATTCCCGCAACGCCCTATTTGCAGGCGGGCTTCGCCCCCATTACTACTGTCTTCCCATTCTCAAGCGGGAGGCGCACCGGCGGGCGCTCGTCGCCGCAGCCACCTCCGGCAGCGCGAAGTTTTTTCTGGGCACCGATTCCGCGCCGCATGCGAAGCACGTCAAGGAATCCTCGCTCTGCGGCGCCGGCTGTTACACGGCGCCTTTCGCGCTGGAGCTCTATGCTGAAGTGTTCGAAAAAGCCGGCGCGCTGGCCCGCCTCGAAGGCTTTGCCAGCGTGCACGGCGCTGCGTTCTACGGATTGCCGCGAAATAACGACACGGTGACACTGGAGCGGTCGGTATGGACGGTGCCGTCGCAGTACGCAATCGATGGGGACGCTATCGTGCCGCTACGCGCAGGTGAAACGATCCGGTGGCGCGTCGGTGTCCCACCAACGTGAGTGCTATCCTATCGCCTCGAAGTCAGCCAGACCGTCGCTGCTCCTGACGTGCAAACCGAGGGGGGAGAGGAAAGTCCGGGCTCCACAGAGCAGGATGCCGGGTAACTCCCGGACGCTATAAGCCGCCGCTCGCGCGGCGCGCGAAGGCGAGGAACAGGGCCACAGAGACGAGTCGCTTCCGGTCAAACTGAAGCGGGTGAAACGCGGCAACCTCCATCCGGAGCAACACCAAGTAGGCGGACATCGACGCTGCTCGCGTAACGTCCGCGGGTAGGTGGCTCGAGTGCGTCGGCAACGGCGCGCCTAGAGGAATGACGGTCATAGCGAACCTCATGGGGTTCGCCGTAACAGAACCCGGCTTATCGGTTGGCTTCGAATGGATACGAGATCGGGATCGAATCGGCCCAGCCGACCGGCCCCGAGCTTTTTTCATCGCTATCTCGACCTCGCCAAGCAATCGGTTGCGGCGTGGCTCGACGATCGCGCGCCCACGATGGGCGCCGCTCTCGCTTTCTACTGCGCCTTCTCGCTCGCCCCGCTATTGATGATCGTCATTGCGATTGCGGCGGCGGTGTTCGGCGCAGACGCCGCGCGCGGCGCGGTCGTCGAGGAATTGAGCGGCATCGTCGGTCCGGCGGCCGCCGAGGCCATTCAGGAGTTGTTGAAGGCCGCGAAAGAACCGGCGACAGGCTTGTTCGCCACTGTGGTAGGCCTCGTCACGTTGCTGGTCGGTGCCACGACCGTTCTGGTGGAGCTCCAGGACGATCTCGATTACATCTGGAAGGCGCCAGCGAGAAGCGGCGTCGTCACGATGCTGCGGGCGCGGCTACTATCGTTCCTGATCATTCTGGCAATCGGTTTCATCCTGCTCGTGACCCAACTGCTGAGTGGCGCAGTCACAGCGTTTGGCGATTACTTGACGCCGTATTTTCCCGATGCCGCCTTGCGACTGCTCAAGGTCGCGAACTTTCTGTTCTCACTCGCAATCGTCACGGTGCTTTTTGCGATTTTGTACAAATGGCTACCTAACGCGCCCATCGCGTGGCGCGACGTCTGGTTCGGCGCTTTGGCGACCGCTATCCTCTTCAGCATCGGGCGAATTGCCATCGGGTTCTACCTGGGACGAAGCGCGATCGCGTCGGCCTATGGCGCAGCCGGCACGCTGATTGCGCTGCTGCTCTGGCTCTACTACTCCGCGCAAATCTTCCTCCTCGGCGCGGAATTCACGGCCGTTCATGCACGGCAACGGCAGGCAGAACGCGACAAGAACAGGTGATCTCGTGTAGCAACCGAGATTTGATCTGACGGCGGGTTAGATCGCGCTTGGACCGGCCGAGATCGGTCAAGACCAGTCACGCGTTGGTGTGGACGGACACACCCATGGACAGCGTAGTATGGCCGGATTTCCGTGCGTCAATAGGGGATTGAATGATGGATAGGCGGAGGTTCGTCCGCGCTTTCGCGGGCGGCCTCATCGTCGCGCGGTCTGTCGCGGAGGCCCAGCCTGCCGCGAAGGTCTATCGGATCGGCTTTTTCCTGGGCGCTTCAGGCGAGTCCGTGGCGTCGCTATTCGGCGCGTTCAGCAAAGGGCTGCGCGATCTCGGGTACGTCGAAGGACGCGACGTCATTTTCGAGCGACGGTACGCGGACGGCCACATGGACCGGCTGCCGGAAATTGCCGCTGAGCTGGTACGCCTCCGGGTGGATGTGATCGTCACCGGTTCCAGCATTCACGTCGCGGCCGCCCGGCAAGCAACCAAAACGATACCTATTGTTATGGTCTTCACGGCGGATCCCGTGCAAGCCGGGTTCGTCACGAGTCTGGCGCGGCCCGGCGGCAACGTCACTGGCTTGAGCGCTGACGCGAGCCAGGATCTCTGGAGCAAGTACCTCACCATTTTGAAGGAGATCGTCCCTAAGCTCTCGCGGGTTGGGGTGCTCGGGCAAGTAAAGACCCAGGTCGAATTCGTAGAGCTCGACGCAGCGTCGCGAAAACTCGGTATCGCGCTTGAAGTCGCCGACATGCAGAATCCGGGCGACTTGGACGGCGCGTTCTCAATGCTGATTAGCAAGCGGGTCGGAGTGCTCTTGGTCGTCGTCAGCCCATTGACTTACTTGCTCAAGGAGTCGATTGCGGAATCGGCGATCAAATATCACCTTCCGACGATCTCCAACGCGAACCAGTATGCAGAAGCTGGACTCCTGATGAGCTACGGGCCGAAACTGGAGGATCTCTACCGGCGGGCCGCGACCTACGTCGACAAGATTCTCCGCGGAGCTGTGCCCGCCGACCTGCCAGTCGAACAGCCCTCAAGGTTCGAGCTGACAATCAATTTGAAGACCGCGAGAGCGCTCGGGCTAACTATGCCGCAGTCGCTTTTGTTGCGGGCCGAAGAGGTGATTGAATGATGATCATCGTGCGCCATGCGCGACACGCAATGATCAGTTGAATGGAAATGCAATTCAGTTTTATCGGACGTTGTGTAGCAGGTCGAATCCCGATCAGGACAGATCATCGACCGCGCTTGATGTCGCGCACGATCTCGCGCGCGGCATTGCGGCCCGGCAATCCGGTGACGCCGCCGCCGGGATGCGCACCGGATCCGCACAAGTAAAGTCCGCGTACCGGCATCCGATAGTTCGCGTTGCCGAGAACGGGACGCGCGAAAAAGAGCTGGTCGAGCGAGAGCGCGCCATGAAAGATGTCGCCGCCAATCAAGCCGAATTCGCGCTCGAGGTCGAGGGGCGTCAGCGCGCGACGGCCGATCACGGCGGCTTTGAAGTTCGGCGCGACACGGTCCACCGTTTGAATCATCAAGTCCGCGACACGCTCGCGGAAATCGTCCCATGTGGCTCCGGGATGGACGTCCGCAATATGCGGATGGACGTGCTGGCAGAACAAGCTCGCGACATGCTTCCCCGCCGGGGCAAGCGAAGGATCGACAACGGAGGGAATCAGCATTTCGACGATCGGCGCGCGGGACCAGCCCTCGGTGCGTGCGTCGAAATACGCCTGCTCCATGTAGCGAAGCGAAGGGCCGATGATGATGCCGCTCTCATGATGCGGTTGCGGAACCCGCCCAGGCAGCGCCGAGAAATCCGGTAGCTCGGAGAGCGCGACATTCATCCGGAACGTTCCCGAACCGCACCGGTACGAAGCGATGCGTGCGCGGAAGTCCGCATCGACGTGCTCAGCCGGTACCAATTGCTCGAACAGAAGCTTTGGATTGACGTTGGCGACGACGCGTTTCGCGCGGATGCCGTCGCCGCGCTCGACCTCGACACCGCACGCACGGCCGCGCTCGATGACCACCTGCTTCACACCGACGCCTATCCGGATATCGACGCCGCGCGATGCACATTCCCTCGCCATCGCTTGGGTGATCGCACCCATGCCGCCGAGCGCGTGCCCCCATTGCCCGCGCTTGCCGTTCACTTCGCCGAACACGTGATGGAGCAGCACGTAGGCAGATCCGGGCTGATAGGGACTCGCGAAATTGCCGACGATCGAATCGAAGCCGAAAGCCGCCTTGATCGGCGCCGATTCGAACCAGCGGTCGAGCACATCGCCCGCGCTCTTCGTCATCAGCTCGAGCAAGTCTCGCCGTTCACCGAGATCGAGGGTGCGAAACCGCCGGCCGACTTTCCAGGCGTCGAAGAGTGCGCCGAAGTCCTGCCGACCGCGCTCTCCGATATTGGGCGGCGTTTGCCGCAGCAACTCGCGCAGAATCGCTGACGCGCGATCGAGCATCGCGTAATACTGCGGCAACCGTTCGGCATCACGCGCGGAAAATTTCGCGACTTCCGCCTGCGTCGCGGCCAAACCGCCGCCGACTTTTAGATAACGGTCCTGGGCGAGCGGAAGAAAATTCGCGAAGGGCCGCTCGATGATCGTCAGACCATGTTGCGCAAGCCGCAAATCGCGGATCACGTCCGGGTCGAGCAAGCTCACCGTGTAGCTCGCCGTCGAATTCCGAAAACCGGGGTGAAATTCCTCGGTGACAGCGGCGCCGCCCACGACGTGACGCCGCTCGATAACGCATACCGACGCGCCGGCAGCCGCTAGATACGCTGCGCAGACCAGCCCGTTGTGACCGCCGCCGATGACGACAACATCGAATTCGGGGGCGGACACGAATGCAACCCGCGGATCATTCGTCCGCGAAACCGGCCGCGACCGTCGAGAAGCCGCAATCGACGTATGTGATCTCGCCGGTGATCGCGCTCGACAAATCCGAGAAATAAAACGCGGCGACGTTGCCGACGTCGTCGATCGTGACGTTGCGCCGAAGCGGCGCGTTCTTTTCGACGAAATGCAGGATCTTGGAGAAGCCGCCGATACCCGCGGCGGCGAGCGTTTTGATCGGGCCAGCGGAGATTGCATTGACGCGTGTGCCTTCCGGGCCAAGGGTCGAGGCGAGATAGCGGACATTGGCCTCGAGACTCGCTTTCGCCAATCCCATAACATTGTAATTGGCGAGCGAGCGGACCGCGCCGAGGTAGGTGAGCGTCAACAACGACGCATTGCGGCCCTCGAGCAACGGGCGCGCGGCTTTGGCGAGCGCCGCGAAGCTGTAGCTCGAAATGTCGTGCGCGGTCCTGAACGCCTCGCGACTCATTCCGGCGAGAAAATCCCCCGCCAGCGATTCGCGCGGCGCAAACGCGATCGCATGCAGCATGCCGTCGAGCGCGCCCCATTCGCTTTTCAGCGTCTCGAACAGCGCGCCGATCTGATCGTCGGAGGCGACGTCGCAGCGCAGCAGCGGACATGCGCCGAATTCGGCGACGATCTTCGCAACGCGGTCCTTCAAATCGTCATTGACGTATGTGAACGCCAGCGTCGCGCCCTCGCGTGCGCACGCTTTCGCAACGCCGTAAGCGATCGAGCGATTCGACAGCACGCCGGTGACGAGAATCTTCTTGTCAGCGAGAAGCGCCATCGCGGTCGATCAAAACCGGAACGGTTGCACTGGCTCGAAGACGCCGCATGCGAACGCGCTGGTTGGCTCTCCGGGCCGGATCTCCGGGATCGTCGAACCGGCATACAGGATGACGCTGCGGCCGGCGAGTCCGTTTTCGCCAACCGTATGGACGCCCTTGATGTAAGCCGACGTTTCGGCGTTGCCATCGCGGCTCCCGGCGGTCATGAACGACGGGATCAGCGTGGTGGGCGAAAGGCCGGCCGGCGCCCATGCGGGTCCGGCCGAGAATCCGTTGGGCGACGAGCAGTTTCCGTTCTGATGAAATGCAACGCGATATTCGCCGATCGGCATGTTGATCGCGGATATCAGCAACGTGATGCCGTCGCCACGGTCAATCACGCGAACTTTGCCGGTGACCGCCGCACCGAGGCCGCGAAGCGATGCGACGAGACCGGGGGAAGGACCGGGCGCCGCCTCCGTTTCGCGCTTCGAAGAAAAGATCGACGACGTGGAGCTGCACCCCGCGATGAATATAACGGTCACGAGCACGGCGACAATCAGCTTCAACGAAATCTCTCCTCGGAACCGGCGCGCCGTAAAACGGCCGCCAATATGTAGTGTACTGCACAGATTCGCTCGCCTTTTTCCATTGCAGCACGCGATCGATCGTGCAATGCTTCGCATCCGCACTCCGCGCGGTTG
>VBCG01000147.1:0-550 GCA_005881895.1 Betaproteobacteria bacterium | reverse complement strand
AGCAACCGCGAGACGCGCATCGAGATTCGCCGACGGATGATCGGCGACGAGACGACATCAACTTACGGGGGTTTGACATGGCAACAAATTTTAAGCGGCTCTGCGCCGCGCTGGCGGTGATCCCATGGCCGCTGGCGGCGCTCGCCGCGCCCGGGTGCCCTGCGCTCGAGCAGTTCCTGCTCGGCAAGGCGGTCGGCGTGCTCTGTTTTCACAGCGACGATCTGCGCACCAATAATCCGTTGACGACGCCGGCGAACAATTCCATCACCACGTTCGCGGATGGAACGACGCTGCCGGGGGTGTCGGTCCTTGGATTCCCGGCCAACTTCGGCTCCTTCACGCCCGTCACCGACCGTGGCGTGATTTCGACGGGTCCGACACTATCGTCGGGGCCTGTTCCCGGAATTCAGGTCGAAGGCTGGTTTGCCGACGACCCGACGAACCAGGCGCGTTTCGTCCTGCGCTTTCCGGACGATTGGAACGGCAAGCTTGTCGTCGCCGGCGCATCCGGCACGCGCAGCGAGTACAACGGCGACTGGGCGTGGAGCGA
>VBCG01000107.1 GCA_005881895.1 Betaproteobacteria bacterium | reverse complement strand
TCGGTGATCCGACGCTTCGAGAGCACTGGATGGGACCGGTTATCGACGCTGCCGCCGTCGCACGCTACGAAGACGCAGCTGCGCAGATCAACGCGCTCGGCAGCGCAGGCAACATCGTCGAAGGCGGACAAAGGCTCGACCATGGCGATCTCGCGCACGGACATTTTGTCGCGCCGACGATCGCGCGCGCACCGTACGACCATCCGCTGTGGACGCGTGAGCTTTTCGTTCCGTTCGTTCTTGTTGGGTCGGTAAAAGACATCGACGAGGGCATCGCGCGCGCGAATGCTGTGGACTACGGTCTCACGGCAGGCTTCTATGGATCGCCAGATGAGACCGAGCGTTTTTTCGATGGCATCGAAGCCGGTGTGTGCTATGCGAACCGACCACAGGGCGCAACGACCGGGGCGTGGCCCGGATATCAGCCGTTTGGCGGCTGGAAGGGCTCGGGCTCGACCGGCAAAGCCGGCGGCTCGTTGTATTACGTGCCGCAGTATCTGCGCGAGCAGTCGCAGACGCGTGTCCGGCGCGGATAGCATGGATCAGAGACGACGACTTCTTCCTTGATTTTCCCGACGATTTTCAGATCGCCCCGTTGTAGGCCGAAAACCGTTCCGCGCCGATCCGGCCGGCGTAAACTATTGCGGTGGGGCCGCCTTCGAACCGGCTCTTTGCGACATCCGTGGCGGCAATCTGCCACCTCTTATGGCCGATCGCATGCTCGGCAAATTTCCCACCCGACTTTCTTCGATGACCAACGCTCTCTATTCTTTTACGGACTGGCGAGCGATTGCGTGTAGCCCAACGATAGGAGTCTCACCATGAGCAAGAAAGATGAATACTTCGCGACGATGGAATCGCAGATCAAGAAATGGGATACCGAGGTCGATAAGCTGAGAGCGAAAAGCGAACAAGCGGGCGCTGAGGCACGCGCCAAATTCGACGAACAGCTTAAGGCGATGCGCGCGAGCCGCGACGCCGCGAACAAGAAGTTGCAGGAAATGCGCGCGGCCAGCGAATCGGCGTGGCAACACATGCAGGCCGGGATGGATTCGGCGTGGACGTCGATGAAGAACGCCTTGGATAAAGCATCCTCTCAGTTCAAGAAATAGGCTGGATCCCGGCCGATCGAAACGGTGCTACGACAGTCACGGCCATGAAGCCGTTTATCCCGAAAGGAGAGAAAACATGGCAACCTATATCATGCTTTCGAAGTTCACCGACCAGGGTATTCGCAGCGTCAAGGAAACGACCAAACGAGCCGAAGCCTTCAAAGAAAAGGTGCAAAAGCTTGGTGCAAACATCAAGGATATCTACTGGACCCTTGGCGAGTATGACGTTATTGCCACGTTCGAAGCACCAGATGCCGCGACTGCGACAACAGTCGGCTTAAGCCTCGGCGTGGGAGGGAACGTGCGGACGCAAACGCTTGCCGCATTCTCAGCTAG
This sequence comes from Betaproteobacteria bacterium, assembly GCA_005881895.1. Classification (GTDB taxonomy): domain Bacteria; phylum Pseudomonadota; class Gammaproteobacteria; order Burkholderiales; family Casimicrobiaceae; genus VBCG01. The sequence continues at coordinate 9,900 of VBCG01000107.1, read as the reverse complement.
TGAGATGGGCCAAATTCTCAGCAAGATCTAGCCAAGAATCGTGATGGTGTTGATGGCATTGTGACCCCGCTTCGGCGGGGTCTATTCATTCGTTCAACAAGCGGCGCGAACGCCATGCGCGGCGAGTCGCTACCGCGCCACCGGCTGCGCGACCGTTTTCCTCATGCTCTGCGACACGATGACCGTCGCCAGCAGCGCCAACCCGATGTAGTCGAACAGCGCTTTCGGATAAACGAGCGCGAGACCGGCGAAGATCAGCAGCCAACGCTCCACGACGGTCGTCTTCTTGAACAGGTAGTTCTGCATGGCGCCGGCCAGCGCCGCAATGCCGATCATCGCGGTGATACTGACAACCGCAATATCGAACCATTGCGCGTCGGCGAGCTTCTTGAACGATCCCATCAGCAGCAGGCCGAGTCCGGCCGGGTCGAGCACGAACATGAACGGCAACAGGAAAGCCGGCATCGTGTACTTCCACGACTGCAGCGTCGTCTTGTAGGGGTCGCCGCCGGTGATCGCAGCGGCCGCGAATGGCGAGAGCGCAGTCGGCGGCGACACTTCCGAAAGAACGGCGTAATAGAAGATGAACATGTGCGCAGCGAAATTCGCAACGCCGAGCGCAATCAATGCCGGCGCCGCAATCACCGCACAGATGATGTAGCTCGCAGTCACCGGCACTGCAAGTCCAACAACCCACACGATCAATGACGTGAAGATCGCTGTGAGCAGCAGCTTGACTTCGTTCAGCAGAGCGGGCGTCGCGGCCGCGCCGAGGGTGACCAGGCCATCGTAGATTGCGCGACTGCCGCCGTCGGCGTACTGCAATACGATCGAGCTGAACTTGAGTCCGAGCCCGGTGAGCGTGACGACGCCGACGATCAAGCCCGCGGCAGCGCAGGTTGCGGCAACGCTCAATACGCCGATCGACCCGGCCTCCAGCGCTTTTACCAATCCTGAATTCCACAATCCGCGGGCGAGCGGCTTTCTCCCGCGCAACACATCGTACGGAACGAGCGCGCAATCGACATGCAAAAAGCTGAATACGACCGCGACGACAGTGGCCCAGAAAACGGCGACCGTCGAGGAGAACCCGATCACCATGAACACGATAATCGCGATCAACGACAAGAAATGAAACCAATATTGGCGCGTGAGGACGCCAATCCGCGCGTGCTCTTCGATGACGACGCTCGGCATCCCGAACTTGCGCGCGTCGATCTCCACCATGATAAAGAGCGCGAAGTAATAGAGTAACGTCGGAATCGTCGCCATCAAGATGACGTCGAGATACGAGATGTTGAGGAACTGCGCGATCAAAAATGCTGCCGCTCCTAAAACGGGCGGCGAAAGAATCGCGCCCAACCCGCCTGCAGCGAGCAATCCACCGGCTGCATTGCGGCCGTAACCCGCTTTGACCAGCATCGGATAAGCGACGGTGCCGAGCGTGACCGTCGTTGCAACGCCGCTGCCGGAAGGACCACCCAACAGGAACGAAGCCAGCACGACGGTGCGACCTGCGCCCGTGGGCTTGCCACCCATCGCCGCGAACGAGAAGTCGATGAAGAATTTTCCGGCGCCCGAAAACTGCAGCACCGCGCCATAAATCGTGAACAGGATGATCAGCGAAGACGACACATCTATCGGCACGCCGAAGATACCTTCGAGCGTCATGTACATGTGGCCGACGATGCGGCTCACGTCCATCCCGTAGTGCGTCCAGGGCGGCGGCAGGTATTGGCCGATGACCGCGTAGATCAAGAATCCAACGCAGATCGCCGGCATGATCCAGCCCGAGCTCCGACGTGCGGCTTCCAGCACGAGCACGATCAGCACGATTCCGAAGATTTCGTCCCATATATCGGGACTGATCGCGCGTTCGAGGAACTCGTCGCCGCCCGCCAGCATGTAGCCGATGGCGACCAAAGCAAGCAGCGCAGCGAGCCAATCCCACCAGCGTACGCGGTTGCGAAAGCGCTTCGTTACCGGATAAAGCAGAAAACAAAGGAACAGCACGAACGCGACGTGGATGCCGCGCAGCACATGCGTCGGCATGATGCCGTACGCCGCGTACAGATGGAAAATCGACATGATCACCGCGACCGCGGTGACGAACGTGCCGAGCGCGCCGCGCAGCTTGTTGAGCGCGCCCTCTTCCAGCTCGATGAACTCTTCGGCTTTTTTGAGCGCGTCCGCAGAGACGTGGACCTCTTCCGCGATGGAGGGCCGGGTTATTTCGCTCATGGCGCGTGGGAGCGCGGCCGTGGACGCCGCGCTCGGCTCGCTTTTTTCGGCTTAGTTCAGCGTAACGCCTTTTTCGGCGAAGTATTTCTTCGCGCCGGGATGGTACGGAATCACCGCCGTGGCGCTGCTCTGGTTCTTCAGATCGAAGTTCTTCGCCTCGGCATGCACTCGTATCAGATCGTCCTTGTGATCGATCAGCGTTTTCACGATGTCGTACGCGAGTTGATCGGGGAGCTTCGCGTCGGCGACCAGCACGTTCCATACGGTGACGATCTGCGTCGGCGTCTCCTGGCCGGGGTAGGTCTTCGCAGGGATCGTGTCCTTGACGTAGAGTGGACCGTACTTCTTGACCATTGCATCGAGCGCATCGGCGTGGTCGATCAACTTGAGCTTGATGCCCGGCGTCGCGCCGAGGTCTGTCACCGCGGGTGTCGGCAAGCCGCCGACCCAGAAGAAGGCGTCGAGCTTCCTGTCCTTGATCGCGTCGGCTGACTTGCCCGGATCGAGCCGCTCACGAATGATGTCCTTCTCGGGATTGAGTCCGGACGCCTCGAGCACGCGATACGCCATGATCTGCGTCGCGCTGTTCGGTGCGCCGGTGGACACGCGTTTGCCCTTGAGATCGGCGACCTTGTTGATGCCGGATCCCTCGGTGGTCACGATGTGCATCCGGTTGGGATAGAGCACCATCAGCGCGCGCACCTGGACCTGCCGGTCTTTGAACTTGTCTGCGCCCTTGTAGGCGTCCCAGCTCGCATCGGCCATCGAGAGGCCGATATCGGCGCGCCCCTGCTGGATCAACAGCAGATTGGCCATCGAGCCATCGGTCGTACCGGCCGTCGCGTTGAGTCCGGGAATATTCTTGGTGAGAACGTCCGCGATGCCGCCGCCAAGCGGGTAATACACGCCCGTTGTCGGGCCGGTTGCGACAAAAATGTTTGACTTGGTTTGACTCTGCGCGGGCAACGAACACATTGCGCACGCCGCAAGGATGACCCCGACAACGACCGTTCGCATGTCTCCTCCTGGATCTGTGGTTTTTGTACCGCCCGGGAGAGATTATTCCATCATCGGATCGTGGTCCACGGCTGCGACCCACTGAGCGCATACCGCTTGACGGCCTGCTCGTCGAACGCGAAACCAAGTCCCGGCGTCTGGGGAAGCAACAGCGCGCCTTCGCGCTGCTCGAGCTGCCGGTCGATCAACCGTCGAAAATTGAGCACCTGGTCGTCCGGAAAGTACTCGACGAATCGCGCGTTCGGCGTGGCCGCAACGAGATGCACGTGCACGTCGTGGAACCAGTGGGGACTCACCGTGACGCCGTAGCTCGCCGCCATCGCGGCGATCCTTCGGAATTCGGAGATGCCGCCGCAGACGAGCGCATCCGTCTGCAGAATCTCCGCCGCACCTTTGTCCAACAGCTCCTTGAAATACCAGCGCCCGTAGCCGATCTCGCCCGTCGCAACCGTCGTAGCGACCGAGCGCGCAAGGCGTGCGTGCAGATCGATCTCGTCAGGGCTGAACGGCTCTTCGATCCAGTACGGATCGTAGCGCTCGTAACGGTCCATGTACGCGATCGCCGTGGGGAGGTCGCGCCACGCATTGTTCGCGTCGAGCATCAGCAGCACGTCGTCGCCGACCGCTGCGCGCGCCGCCGCGACGCGCTCTTCCTCCTCGGCGAGCGACAGTCGCCCCACTTTCATCTTGACGGCCGAAAATCCAGCCGCGACGTAAGAGGCGAGCTCGTCACCGAGCTTGCTCGGCGTTTTTCCTTCGAGGTAATAACCGCCGCTCGCATACGCGGGCACCTTGTCGTTGACGACACTGCCGAGATACGCGTGCAGCGGCACGCCGGCCGTGCGCGCATTCAGGTCCCAGATCGCCGCGTCGAGGATGCTGAGCGCTCGCATCACAACCCCCGCGCGGCCGTGCAGCAGCGAGTCGGAATACATCTCTTGCCAAAGTCCTTCGACACGCAGCGATTCTTGGCCGATCAATTTCTGGGCGAGGAGCTCCTCCACCGCGATTTGCGCCAGACGTCCCCCCGCGCTCCCCACGTAGCAAAAGCCGATGCCCTCCTGACCGCCGTCGGAGCGAACCTTTACAAGGCAATAGTCACGCGCGCTGACCGTTCGCGTCGCGAAAGAGGTCACGACGTCGAGCGGAACGCGGGCGATACAGACGGACACCGATTCGATTCTGCTCACGCGATTCTCCCGGCGTGGTCGATCGAAGAGTATATCGGGCCCGGCTCGAATACACTTGTCAACGACCCGGGAGGCCCAAGTCCATGAACGATGTACTCGCAATGTGCCGCGATTTGCCGGAAATGCGCCTGGCCAAGGGCGATACCTTGATCGAAGAGGCCGTCCGCACCGATCGTCTCTTTGTGCTCAAATCGGGTGCCTTCGATGTCATGCGCAATGGGGTTCGCGTCATTGTGGTCAGCGAGCCCGGTGCTTTTCTCGGCGAGATTTCTGCCGTGCTGGGATCGGCGCCGACGGCAAGCGTCGTCGCCGCGGAGGACAGCACGGTTCATGTTGTCGACGACGCGTCCGGCGCCGTGCAGAGACGCCCCGAGCTCACTTACGCCATTGCGCAATTGCTGGCGCGGCGCTTGTCCGCGGTCACCGCCTATCTCGTCGATATCAAGCGCCAGTATGCCGACAGCAACACCCATCTGGGACTAATGGATCAGGTGTTGGGCAACCTGATCGCGATGCATCCCACCTTGGCCGAGCCGGGTTCCGAACGCAGCGATGTGCCGGATTATTGAAGCGCTTTTTCTTCCACTCCCGCGAGCGAGATCCAACACGCCGCCTGCGCAGTGAAATCGATCTCGATGCGGGCGGGGACATCGCCGATCTGGCGACCGGCGTTGAAGAGCCACGTCTCGCCGATGCGATCGATCCACGACCCGCCGGTCTTGAAGGGCGCCTCGTGAATGTGCCCGCATAAAACCGCAGTCGGCGAATAGCGTTTGACCAGTTCCGGGAGCACCGCATCGCCGTAATGGCGCTTGCCGGTCCAGCTCAAAGCGCCCTCCGGTGGTGCGTGGTACACCCAGATCCACCGGCCGCTGCGCCGCTGCGAGGCGCTTTCCAGCATTCGCTGGACGCGGGCCCGAGCATAGGGCCCATCCCACCAGGGGCAGACGGTGAACAGCGTGTCGCCGACTTCGACCGTATCGCCATCCACGGCGAGCGCAGCACTGCGGACCGGGTCAAGCCAGTCGGCCGTCTTCTCGCCCTCGCCATTTCTCGCGTTGAGATCGTGATTGCCGGAACATACGAACAGATGACTTCTCTGTGCCACCGCATTAAAACTGGCAGATAGCGCCGCAATTTGCACCAAGCTGGGAACCGGCAACTGTGCGTCGATGTGATCGCCCGCGATGACGACCGCATCGAAACGCGCCGCTGCACCGATCAGCCAATCGTATTGGCGCAGCTTGTAGTGCAGGTCAGAGGTCAGCAAAATGCGCATGTAGCCGAACGTTATCAGAAACAACGGTTGGCGTTTGCGATCCACCGACACCGATGATCGAATCTCTTTTGCTGACCGCAACGCGTGTCTTCACCTTCGAACAGCAGCGAGTGTTGACGAACGCGAGCGGATTTTTCTTCGAGCGCGATGCACGGTTGTTCCTGGTGACGAGCCGTCACGTTCTGATCGACGAGCCGAGCGAGCACCTCCCCGATCGTGTCGAGATCGAGCTCCACATCGACCCGGACAACATGGCGAGCTCCACTGGGTTCTCGATTCCGCTGTACCGCGACGGCAAAGCCGTCTGGCGACAAGGGATCGACGCGGGCGGGCAGATCGATGTCGCCGTGATCGAGATCGAGCGCGCCGCGCTGCCCCAAACGACCGCGTACCGCGCTTTCACGCCCGCGCACCTGTACGCACCGCTTGCCGAGATCGCAGTCGGCACTTCGCTGCTCGTCGTAGGTTTTCCGCTCGGCTTCCACGACACGCTGCACCATATGCCCGTCGTACGCCACGCGGTTGTCGCATCGGCGTTCGGACTGCGCTTCCAGGGTCAGGGCTACTTCCTCACCGATGCGCGTACCCACCGCGGCACCAGTGGCGCGCCGGTGGTGATGCGCGCGTTGAAGTTAGAGCCGGCGCAGGACGAAATGCCCTGGACGCTACTCGGCGTGCATTCGGCCGTGTTCGACGTAGGGACGCGCGACGTGAACTTGGATGAGGCGCTGGGACTGAACTGTGCCTGGTACGCCGACATCCTGCTAACGCTGACTGCGGGCTGACAGCCGCGTTGGTACAACGTGTGCTTCTGACGTCACGTTTCAAGGGAACCGTGTCTTAATCCACTTTTGCTGGGGAAACAGGGACGATGGAGCAGGTCGAACAGGGAAATTTCAAGCGCTGGCTTTTGACGTTGCCGTGGGCGCTTTTGCGCTTTTTCGGCAGGATCGTCAGGCGTTTTTTCGTCGCAGTGGGGGTGCTGGTGGCGTTGGCTGTGGTGGGGTACGTCGAATTCGAATCTATCGTCGAGACGATCGACGCGCGGTATTCCACGCAGATCGACGCCTATCTAGGCATTGACAAAAGCACCATTTCACGGTTGCACGACTCCGCCTACTTTGCCGAGCAATCGGTGATTGTTTCCGAAGATCAAAAGACGGTCGCCTGCATTTCGTCGCCCGAACATCGGATCCTCATCAACGATCCGGCCGACATCCCGCCGTTTTTCGTCAACGCGATTCTCGCCTCCGAGGACAAGAACTTCTTCACGCACGAGGGCATCGACAAGGGTGCGATCGTTCGCGCGCTGGCGAAACGGATCCTGCAGGAGAGCCGCTCAGGCGCATCGACGCTGACGATGCAGATCGCCAAGCATCTTCGCGAGGGCACGGGCCGTGCATCGACCGAGACGGAAAAAATCGGCGACATCATCATGGCGCTGCGGATCGAGCGGGAGTTTTCGCGGCCGGAGTTGCTGCTCAAATACGTCAACATGCCGTATTTCGGCCGCGGACAATACGGTATCGAGGCGGCGAGCCGTGCGTATTTCGGCAAACCCGCGAAGGATCTCGCGCTCCATCAGGCGGCCTTTATCGTGGCGCTCATCAACAAGCCGGCGCTTCCCGATCGTCCATTTGCGATGGACCCGCTGCTCAAGACGCGCGAAGAAATTCGCGACGCGAATTGGGCGGAAGCTGCGCGCGGTACCACCCGGGTGCTGGGACTGATGCTCGATCAAGGTGTGATCACGGACGTCGAGTACGCCCGTGCAGCGAATCAGGTTGAGCGGTCGCTCAACAAGGAAATTGTTTCAACGGTCATCGGCTGTGGTACGCACGATCACTTCCTCGAGCGTGTGCGCATCCTCTACAAGGATCGTTTCCCGATCAACAAAGGCGGGCTCACGATCTCGATCACGCGCGATGACGGACTCCAGGACGTCCTCGCCAAGGCAGTCGATCTGACGCTCAACACCTATCTGGCCCGTCATCCAAACGACTCGGACAACAATCAATTGCGCGCGGGTGCATTCGCGGTGGATTTCACAGGTGACGTCCTTGCCGAAGTGGGCAATGCGAACTTCAAACAACTGAAGTACGACGTGATCGCGACCGGCTGGCGCCAACCCGGCTCGACGTTCAAGATCTTCACGTATGGCGGCCTGGTCGAGAAGCTCACCCGCGAAGTGCTCGCGGCAAAGTCAGCGCCGGAGACCGTCGAAGAGATCGCTGCCGAGGTCCTCGAGCGCTGCACCGTGCTCGACGAACCGATCTACGTGTCGCTGGGTCGCGGACGCGGCGCCAAGAAGATCGAAAACTTCCACTCCCGGTCGGAGCCGGAGTACCGCGGCAACATCACCTGCCGAATCGCTTTGGGCGAGTCGCGCAACACGGCCGCGATGCGCGCGGGCGCGCGCGCCGGCATCAAAAACGTGATCGATCTCACGTATCGCCTGGGAATGCCCAAGGACGCGAAGCACGTTCTGCAGCCCTACCCGACAACGGCGATTGGCGCATCCGAGGTCAATCCGCTGGCGATGGCGTCGACCGCCGCTTTCGTCAACGGCGGATTTCGCGTGACGCCGCGATTCGCCAATGATGTCTGCCGCGAGGGAAAGTCGCTTCTTCATAGCGGTGATCAGGGTCAGCCGAAGAATTGCGACATCAAGGGCGAGTATCGTCCTCCGCAAGACCGGGTCATGCATCCGGCCGTGTCGGCGGCCATGACAGAGCTTTTGAAGGGACCCCTTGATATCGCGGGTACCGGCACCGCATCAGCGCTCAGAAGCGGAGTCGTCCCCGGAATGGATCCGTTGAGCGATGCGTTCTGGAAGTTGAAGCCTGAAGAAAGGAAGAAGCGGACGCTCGCATTTCGGTTCGAGGAAACGGGCGAGATCGCGGGGAAGACCGGCACGGCAACCAACGCCGATGGGAAGACCTCCGATGTGTGGCTCCTGTTGTTCGTCCCCGGCCCGCCCGAGCATCCGGAGAAAGGCGTCGTCGTTGGATTCTGGATGGGTAAGGATTCGAAAGATCATCCGCTGGGCGAGCGCGGCTCGACCGGAGGTCCCGGCTTCGCTGAATCCGGCGCTCGCAATTGGGTCCCTTCAGCGGCAACGGTTCTTGCGTTTCTGCAGAAGGAGCGCGGGCTGTTGAAGCCTGGCTACAAGTTTCAGCCGATCCTTCGTGATCCGGCGCTGACGACTTTCGACACGAAGAAGCTGACGCGATCGGAGCAGAAAATAATTCCGACAGAATAGGCTGGAACCCCGTCGCCCTCGCGGACTCGAAGGCTATTTAAGGACACAAAGGAGATCCCAATGGCGCACTACGTCGATGGATTCGTTGTGCCGGTGCCGCGTAGCAAGCTCGATGCCTATCGTCGCGTGGCAGAGCATGCCGGCAAAATCTGGATGGAGCACGGCGCGCTCGAGTACTGCGAATGTATTGGCGACGACGTGAAACCCGGCAAGGTCACGTCGTTTCCGCAAAGCGTGCAACTCAAGGACGATGAGGTCGTCGCATTCTCGTGGATCATCTATAAGTCGCGAGAGGACCGTGATCGCATTAACGCCAAGGTGATGGAAGACCCGCGCATGAAGGACATGATGGACCCGGCGAAGATGCCGTTCGATGGGAAACGCATGTTCTGGGGCGGATTCAAGAGCATCGTGGAGCTCGAGTCGAGCCCAGTCGCCGCCCGGTAGTCCATCAACCGCGGGGCATGAATTCCGCTGCGTTTCTCAATGCACGGAGGGAGTGATGCTGCAAAAATCGCCCTTGTACGCTTACATTCCGGCCAAGGACGTCACTCGCGCGCGACAGTTCTACGAAGGCAAGCTCGGCTTTCGTCCCAAGCTTGAAGTGGGCGGCGGCGTCGTCTACGAGTTCGGCGACAAGACGGCGTGCTTCCTTTACCCAACGCCGAACGCGGGCACGTCGCGAGCAAGTCAGGCGTTCTGGCAGGTCGACGACATCGAACGCGAAGCGGCTGACTTGAAGGATCGCGGGATCACGTTCGAGAACTACGACATGCCCAGCGAGAAGAGCGCGAGCGGCGTCGTCACCGCTGGCGGCGCGAAGGCAGCGTGGTTCAAGGACAGCGAAGGCAACATCATGGCGATCATTCAGAACGCGTGAGCACGGCTCCCTTATGCCAGCGAGCCCGCAA
>VBCG01000047.1:15600-24785 GCA_005881895.1 Betaproteobacteria bacterium | reverse complement strand
CCCATCGTCTTGCGTCGATTCTTTGCGATCTTGTCAACGACATTGCCGAGGCCGGTGTCGCGCACCGCACATTCGGCCAGCGCGCGATTGTGCTCAGGCTTCACGACGGCCCAGCCCACCGCCGTCACAAGCTCATCGACCTGTGACTGCGACCATTGGTCGATCGCCCGTTGCGCTCCGCGCGCGCGTGCGACCAGATCGGCGATCATGGCCGTCATTCCGGCGTTATCTTTGCTTCGCGTATCACGTATTCCCACTGTTTCAGCTCGTCGCGAATCAGCCTCTCGAATTCGGCCGGCGTCGTCGATGTCGCCTCGGCCCCCTGTGCGAGCAGCTTGTCGCGAGTCTCCGGCGTCTGCAGCACTTTGACCATCGCGGCATTGAGCTTCGCGACGATTGCCGGTGGTGTCTTTGCAGGAACCAGCGCGCCATACCATGAGTTCACGACGCAATCGACGCCCTGCTCCGCAATCGTCGGAATCTCCGGCGCGGCAATGCTGCGCTTGTCGCTGGCGATCGCGAGAGCCTTCAATCGACCCGATTTGACGTGTTGCAACGCCGCCGGCATCGATACGAACGCCAATTGCACCTGTCCGCCGATCGTATCGCTGACCGCCGGGCCGCCGCCCTTGTACGGCACGTGGATGATGTCGACGCCGGCCTTGAGCTTGAAGAGCTCGCCCGCGATGTGAGCGGGCGATCCGACGCCCACCGACGCGTAGTTGAGCTTGCCCGGGTGCGCCTTCGCGTACGTGACCAGCTCCTGCACGTTGTTAACGGGTACGCTCGGATGGGCTACCAGAATCTGCGGAATATAGGCGGCGAGACTGACCGCGGCAAAATCCTTTTCGGCGTCGAACGGCAGCTTGGGGTAGAGCTTCGGATTGATCGTGTGCGATGACAACGTGAACAGGATCGTGTAACCGTCTGCTGCGGCTTTCGCGGCGAGGTCGGTGCCGAGGTTGCCCGCCGCGCCGCCCTTGTTATCGATGATGATCGGTTGGCCCAGTGCGGCGGACAACGGCTCATTGACGACGCGCGCGACGATGTCGGTGCCGCCGGCGGGCGGATAGGGAACGATCATATGGATCGGCCTGGATGGATATTCCTCGGCGACCGCAGGCGGCGTGAAGCCGCACGCGAGAAGTACGGTTGATATTGTCCCCACGCAAAGGGTTCGCGTCATCTTCATCGCTTCGTCAGGATCCCGATGTTCGACCGAGGCCGCGGACGTGCGTCACAGCGCCGTGTTTCGCTTTAGGAAGCGTCTCGACCACCGCGGGTATAAGTGGGCGAAGAGCCGCGATATCGTTGCTCGACGCGTCGACGACGACTACAGCGATCGCCACGCCAGAAAAATTCTGCTGGTACTCGAAGTTACGATCAACGGTGAGAAGAACGTCGAATCGCGTCGCAGCAAGGCGCAACATCTCGCCGTTCTTCACGCCGGCCCATCCGGCCTCAGCCACGGTGCTGACTTCGTGTCCGGAAAGCCCGTTCGCAGTCCGCGCGGAACGCACTCGTCAAGAAGTACGCGCATCGGCGAGGAGGTGCGCCTTCGCCTGTTCAAGGGCGGCGACCGCTATCGCTCGGCTCACGGTCGGGAAATCGTCCAGAAATTCTTCGAGAGAGTGCCCGCCCTCGATGTAGTCAATCAGTGCCTGAACGGGGACCCGCGTACCGATGAAAACCGGAGTGCCTCCGAGGATGTCAGGATCAGAATGGACAACGGACTGCGATTTCATACGGCCACCTCGCTAACGATCATGTTACTCCGAGGTCAGTTACGACGGTCGTCAAGTCACGCGGCCAGAACCGCGTCCGCAGACACGAACTTGAGGTGCAACGCGTCGGCAACCGCGCGATAGGTCACCTTGCCAAATGCAATGTTGAGCCCATTGCGCAAATGGAGGTCGGCCGCCAGCGCTCGCTTCCAACCCTTGTCCGCAAGCGCAAGGACAAATGGCAGCGTCGCGTTGTTGAGCGCGAACGTCGACGTGCGCGGCACGCCGCCCGGCATGTTGGCCACGCAATAGTGGACGACGTCATCGACGATGTACGTCGGATCCGCGTGCGTCGTCGGCCGCGACGTTTCAAAGCAACCGCCCTGGTCGATCGCGACGTCGACAACAACCGAACCGGGCTTCATCTGTTTGATCTGCGCAGCGGACACGAGCTTTGGCGCCGACGCGCCGGGAATCAACACGCCGCCGATGACCAAATCGGCGTTGGTGACATGGCGATCGATCGCATCACGCGTGGAGAACACGGTGTTGAGCGGACGGCCGAATTGGGTCCACAGCCGCCGCAGCACGTCGACGCTGCGATCGAGCACCCACACTTCCGCGCCCATGCCGAGCGCAATGTGAATCGCGTGTGTCCCGACAACGCCGCCGCCCAGCACGACAACTTTCGCGGGATCCACGCCGGGAACGCCGCCGAGCAGGATGCCTTTGCCGCCGTGCGCCTTTTCAAGATAATGCGCGCCGGCCTGCACGGCCATCCGCCCCGCGACTTCGGACATCGGCGCGAGCAGCGGCAATCCGCCCGTTGCCGAAGTCACCGTCTCATACGCGATGCAGACGGCGCCGCTCTCCACCAAGTCCTTTGCCTGCTCGGGATCGGGTGCGAGGTGCAAGTACGTGAACAGCACCTGGCCGGGCCGCAGCATCCGTCGCTCGACGTGCTGCGGCTCTTTGACTTTGACGATCATCTCGGCGGCGTCGAACACTTCGCGCGCTGTTGCGGCGATCTTCGCGCCCGCGCGAACGTAGTCGTCATCGGCCATGCCGATGCCCTGCCCTGCGTCGTGCTCGACGATCGCCTCATGACCGTGATCGACGGCCTCGCGAACCGATTCCGGCGTCATGCCGACACGGTTTTCCAGTACCTTTATTTCCTTGGGTACGCCGATGCGCACGAACGCCTCCTGCCCGAAATGATCGGCCAAACCTGCGCCGTATTTCGAAAGAAGCTTATCATTTCGGTTTCACCGCATCGCACGCGCCGGGCCGGATGCCTGCGCGCCCACTGGAGACCACGATGGGTCACGCCGAACACAAGCTTCACGATCAGCCACAAGCCAGAACCATTTCGCTTGACGAATACTGGATGCCGTTCACGCCGAATCGCGAATTCAAAGCGGCGCCGATGCTCGTCGTTCGCGCCGAGGGCATGTACTACTGGAACGATCGCGGCGAGAAGCTGATCGATGCCGCGTCGGGCATGTTCTGCTGCGCCGCGGGCCACGGGCGCAAGGAAATCGCCGACGCCGTGTACAAGCAACTCCAGGAGCTGGACTTCATCGCGCCGTTCTTGCGTGGCCACCCGAAAGCCTTCGAGCTCGGTGCGCGTGTCGCCGAGCTGACGCCCGGCGATCTCAATCGCATATTTTTCACGAATTCGGGTTCCGAGGCCGTCGACACCGCGATGAAGGTCGCGCTCGCCTACCATCAGGCACGCGGACAGGGCGGCCGGACGATGTTCGTCTCGCGTGAGCGCGCGTACCACGGCGTCAATTTCGGTGGCGTCTCACTGTCGGGCATGGTGAACAACCGGCGCAAATTCGGCCCGACGCTGCCCGGCATCGCCCACATGCGCCACACGCATATCAAGGAAAACTACTACACGCGCGACGAAGGCGTGCACGGCGTCGAATTGGCTGAAGATCTCGTTCGCTTCGTGAACCTCTACGGCGCGGAAAACATCGCCGCGTGCTTCATCGAGCCGATCGCCGGCTCCACCGGCTGCCTCGTGCCGCCGAAAGGCTATCTGAAGCGGATCCGCGAAACATGCGATGCGCACGGCATCCTGCTCGTGTTCGACGAGGTCATCACCGGGCTCGGCCGCACCGGTCACAATTTCGCTGCGCAAGCATTCGGTGTCACGCCCGACCTCATCACGATGGCCAAGGCGCTGACCAACGGTGCGCAGCCGATGGGCGCAGTCGCGATCTCGGAACGTATACACGATACGATCATGGGCGCAGCAGCGGACGGCGCCATCGAGTTCTTCCACGGCTACACATATTCGGCGCATCCGGCGGCGTGCGCGGCGGGACTTGCAGCGCTCGACATTTATCGTGACGAAGGGTTGTTCGAGCGCGGGCGCGAGCTTGCACCGTACTTCCAGGACGCGATGTTTTCATTGAAAGGCGCGCCGAACGTCGCCGACATTCGCGGCTATGGCATGTTCGCGGCGATCGAGGTCGCAAGCGACGGCGTGCCGGGCCGCCGGGGTCACACGTTTCAGAAGAAATTATTCGACAACGGCCTGCACCTCAAGAGCACCGGCGACTCCGCGATCGTCGCGCCGCCGCTGATCGCCGAGAAGCGGCACATCGACGAAATCCACGACAAGCTGAAGAAGACGCTTGCAATGCTGTAGCAACGACCAAGCAAAACGGGAGGCAGTGATGAAACAACAGATGAAGATGGCGTTCGCAGTTGCCGCGCTCGTCAGTGGCGCAGCGCTCGCACAAACGAAGGAAGTGACGATCGGCTATCAGGACATGCTCGATCCCTATCGGACCGCGCAGGAAACGAAGGAGATCGAAAAGGCAACCGGTTACAAAATCAACTGGAAACAGTTCGGCGGCGGGGGTGAAGTGATCAAGGCGATGGCGTCGGGCGCCGTGCAGGTCGGCGAAGTCGGCTCGGCCGGCATCGCAGCGGCGGTTTCGCGCGGCGAGCCGTACGAGCTCTTCTGGATCCTCGACGACATCGGCGACGCCGAAGCGCTGGTCGTGAAGAACGGCTCCGGCATCAATTCGGTCGCCGATCTCAAGGGCAAGAAGATCGCCGTGCCGTTCAACTCGACGACGCATTTCCACACGATGGTGGCGCTCGAGCAGGCGAAGGTGAATCCCGCCGACGTGCAGATTCTCAACATGCGTCCGCCGGAAGTGCGCGCGGCGTGGCAGCGAGGCGACATTCAAGCGACCTTCATCTGGGATCCGGTTCTCGCCGAGGTGAAGAAGGACGGCAAGGTCATCATCTCGTCGGGCAAGATTTCCGCCGACACCGGCAAGGCGACGTTCGACGGCTACATCGTCAACAAGGATTGGGCAAAGACCAACCGCGATTTCATGGTGAAGTTCGTCAAGGTCCTCGCCGCGTCCGACGAGAAATACCGCGCGAACAAAGCGAAGTGGACGGCCGACTCGCCGGAGGTGAAAGCGGTGGCGAAGTGGTCGGGCGCAAAACCGGAGGACGTTCCGGCCGGGATGGCGCTCTATCAGTTTCCGACGTTGGGCGAACAGGCGAGCAAATGGCTGGGCGGCGGGAAGAACAGCGTCGCGGCGAAAGCGCTTGCGGCTACCGCGGAATTCCAGTTGTCGCAAAAACAGATCGAGAAGACATTGCCCGATTATTCTGTTGTCGTGAATCCAACGTACGCACAGGATGCGGCAAAGTAAGCTCGAAGTCCGACACGTCAGCGTCAACTACGCCGGGCACGACGGTCGTTCGACGCTGGCGCTGTCGGATATCAATCTCGGCCTCGACCCCGGCGACTTCGTCGTCGCGCTCGGCGCATCGGGTTGCGGGAAGACGACGCTTTTGTCGTGCATCGCCGGTTTTCTGCAGCCGTCGCAGGGCGAAATCATTCTCGACGGCGAGCGTGTTGTTGCGCCGGGCGCCGAACGCGGCGTCGTGTTCCAGAAGCACGCGTTGATGCCGTGGCTCAACGTGATCGAGAACGTCGAGTTCGGCTTGCGCATGCGTGGCATCGCGAAAGGCGAGCGCCGTTCGATTGCGCTCGATAAGCTTCGCACCGTTGGCCTCGAGAAGTTTGCGCAAGCGCCGGTCTACCAAATCTCCGGCGGCATGCAGCAGCGCGTGGGCCTCGCTCGCGCGCTCGCGAGCGATCCCGAGGTCATGCTGATGGACGAGCCGCTCGGCGCGCTCGATGCGCTCACACGCGAGCAGATTCAGGAACTGATCCTGCACTTGTGGTGGAAGACACGAAAGATGTTCTTCTTCATCACGCACAGCGTCGAGGAAGCGCTCTTCCTCGCCACCGAGCTGATCGTGATGACGCCGTCACCGGGACGGATTGCGCAGCGCTACACCGTCGATTTCGGCCGGCGCTTCATCGAATGCAAGAACGCGCGCGCGGTCAAGTCGGATCCGGCATTCATCAGCTTGCGCGAGGACATCCTGGCGCTGATCCAATCGTCGCCGAACGTAGCGGAATTGCTGCCGACCGCCGCCTGAGAATCGGATGAGCAGTCTTCCTGCGCCGGTCTCGGACGACAA
Source organism: Betaproteobacteria bacterium (assembly GCA_005881895.1). Lineage (GTDB taxonomy): Bacteria > Pseudomonadota > Gammaproteobacteria > Burkholderiales > Casimicrobiaceae > VBCG01. The sequence goes on along the minus strand of VBCG01000047.1, from coordinate 18,528 downwards.
GCATGTTGTCGGCGAAACCGCGCCCGCTGAGATAACGCCGCGTCCCGTCAAAGGTTATCGGCTTCCGGGCGAAGGCTCGAGCACGGCGATCAGCGTAGTCAGCGTCATCTCGCTGTTCGCGCTATGGTGGATCGCGACGCATTTCGGCTGGATTCGCGATCTTTTTCTGCCCACGCCCGAGCGCATCATCACGAGCTTCGCCGACGCGTGGAAGGGCGACATTCAGGGTGGCCGGCCACTGGCCGAGCATTTCTGGTGGAGCCTCTATCGCGTCTTCGCGGCGTTCATTCTCGCGTGCCTCACCGCAATTCCTGTCGGCATCGCGATGGGGGTGTCACGAATCGCGCGGGGCATCTTCGATCCGCCGATCGAGTTCTATCGTCCACTGCCGCCGCTCGCTTATCTGCCGCTGATCGTGATCTGGTTTGGCATCGAGGAGACCGCAAAGGTCGTGCTGATCTATCTCGCGTGCTTCGCGCCCCTTGCGATGGCCGCTCGTGCCGGCGTACGCAGCGTCACGATCGAGCAGATCAACGCCGCGTATTCGATGGGCGCGTCGAAATGGCAGGTGATCTACCACGTCGTGATTCCGGCCGCGATGCCGGAGATTCTGACCGGCATGCGAATCGCGATTGGCTTCGGCTGGACCACGCTCGTCGCTGCGGAGATGGTTGCCGCCACTGCAGGATTGGGTCAGATGGTGCTAAACGCCTCGAACTTTCTACGCACCGACGTCGTCATCATGGGCATTGTCGTCATCGGGGCCGTTGCGTATCTTTTCGATCTATTGATGCGGCGCATCGAACGGAAGGTCGTCCCCTGGAAGGGCCAGGGGTAAGGCGACTTCTAAACCCCTTAACGGTGCCTTTTATCCTTCCGTCGGCGTATCGTTGACAACCCAACGCCGCCTTGCCAACCTCGGAACGATGGAACCCCCACGCTTGCGGCCTGGGACAACCCATCGGCGCGAATGATGAACCATCACCCGCATTTTCAAAAGCTTGTCCTCAAGGCGCGACAGGAAGCGCCGCTTGCGGCCGCGGTGGTCTACCCGTGCGATCGCGACGCGTTGCAGCTCGCGCTTTCAGGCGAATTCGCGGGCTACTTGGCCCCGACGCTCGTCGGTCCGGAAGCGCGCATCCGCGACTTCGCCGGCAAAGCGGGACTCAACATTTCGCGGCTCCCGATCGTCGATACCAAGGATGATCCTCGTGCAGCAGCGCTTCGCGCGATCGAGCTTGCGCGCGACGGCCAGACGGAGGCGCTGATCAAAGGCGGCCTCGGCATCGAAGAGCTGTTGACGCCGGTGGCGTCGCCCGATTCGGGTCTGCGCACCGAAACGCGGCTTACGCACGCGTTTTTCCTCGATTTGCCCGGCTTGGACCGCGGCTTGCTGCTGGCGGACGCGCAGCTCAATGTCAACCCTCCGCTCGCCGCCAAGCGCGATATCGTGCAAAACACCGTCTACCTGGCGACGGCGCTCGGCGTTGCTGCACCGCGGGTCGGCTTGCTGGCGGCGATAGATGGCGTTTCGCCGGCGTTCCCATCGACGACCGATGCGCTCGCGCTGAAGGAAATGGCCGCTCAAGGCGTCATCAATGGCGCGATCGTTGACGGACCGTTCACGCCGGAAAGCGCGCTGTCGGTCGAAGCCGCCCAAAGCAACGGCGTGAAATCCGGTATCGCGGGCCAGGTCGACATCATGATTGCACCCGGCATGGAAGCCGCGCTGATGGTCTTGAAGACGCTGACGGTGATCACGCGCGGCCTCGCGGCGGGACTCGTGCTCGGCGCGAAAGTGCCGATCGTGGTTCCCGCGCGCACCGACTCGATGGAAGTGCGCATCGCCTCGTGTGTGCTCGCGTCGCTCGCCGCGGCGCGGCAGCGCGCATCGAATCAGCTCACGCGCGCCGGCGCGAAGCTTGGCGAAGCCACGGCGCCAGCGGCAGCCTAAGTAGGGTCAGAGACGACTTCTACGCTACAGTAGCGCGAGGGTCCGCCCTCGCATGAAGTCGTCTTGACCCGACTTTGAAGCTTTCCACTCGTAGACTCTTTCCGTTTCTCCGGTGGCGCCACCGCGTCAGCCGCGCCGCGTTGCGAGCCGATTTGCTGGCCGGGATCGTGTCGGCCCTCATCGTGCTGCCGCAGGGTGTGGCATTCGCCACGCTGGCCGGAATGCCGCCGGAATACGGGTTGTACGGCGCAATGCTCCCGGCAATCGTCGGCGCGCTCTGGGGCTCGTCGTGGCACCTCGTGTCCGGGCCGACGAACGCGACGTCGCTGATGGTCTTTGCCACGGTGAGCGCGCTCGCGGTGCCGTTCACGCCCGCCTACGTCCAGCTCGTGTTGACGCTTTGTCTGATGATCGGGCTCATCAAGCTGGCGCTCGGCATTGCGCGACTCGGCGCGCTCGTCAACTTCATTTCGACGACGGTGGTCGTGGGATTTACCGCCGGCGCCGGCCTCCTGATCATCGCCGCGCAGGTTCGCAATTTCTTCGGCCTCAATGTGCCGCAATCGTCGAGCTTCTTCACTGCGATGTCGAGCGTCGCGTCGCACGTATCCGAAATCGACGGATGGACGCTTGCGGTGGGCGCCGTCACGCTGGCCGCCGCGTTGGCTGGCAAGCGCTGGCTTGCGCGTATCCCGTACATGCTGACCGGCATTATCGCCGGCGGCGCGCTCGCCTATCTGCTCGCCGCGATGCACGTTGCGCAGGTCGCGACGTTGGGACCGTTGCCGTCGGCGTTACCGGCATTGTCGGTGCCCGATTTTTCGCTTGCGGAATGGCGCGACCTCGCACCCGTAGCGCTCGCGTTGACCGTCATTGGCCTGACCGAGGCGATCTCCAGCGCCCGCGCCGTCGCGTTGCGCTCAGGTCAGCGCATCGACGGCAATCAGGAGTTCATCGGACAAGGCCTCGCCAAT
>VBCG01000047.1:0-15448 GCA_005881895.1 Betaproteobacteria bacterium | reverse complement strand
GCGTCGATGGCGGCCGTGTTGTTCATCGTCGCGTGGGGCCTTATCGACTTCGCGATGATCCGCAGCCTTCTGCGCACCAGTCGCGGCGAAGCGTTGACATTAGCGGTCACGTTCATCGCGACGCTGTCGATCCGGCTCGAGGTCGCCATCCTGATCGGCGTTCTCGTCTCGCTTCTGGTTTACTTGAATCGCACGACGCATCCGCGACTGACTCGCGTCTTGCCCGATCCTGCGGCCGGTCGCCGCTTCGACACGGTGGCGGTCGACGCCCCGCTTTGTCCGCAGGTCGACATTTTGCGTGTCGACGGATCGCTGTTCTTCGGCGCCGTCGAGCACGTTCGCGATGAGCTCGAAGCCGCACGCGTGGAACGCCCCGATATCCGACATTTACTGCTCGTCGCCAGCGCGATCAACTTCGTCGATGCATCGGGCGCCGAGCTACTCGTGCAGGAAGCGCAGTCGCTTCGCGCGGCGGGCGTGACGCTTTACTTGTGCAACTTGAAGCCGCAGGTGCGCACTGTCCTTAAGCGTGGCGGTCAGCTCGATGCGATCGGTCGCGAAAACGTCTTCGACACAAAGGACGAGGCGATCCGCTCGATTTATGCGCGGCTCGACGTCGCGACGTGCAGTCGATGCAAGGCCCGCGTATTCAATGAGTGTCAGCATCTGTTGCCCGACGGTACGCCGCGCGAGCAGCAGCGCCCCGATTTCGCGCTGGCGTCGCACGGCAGCGGGCCGAAGTGACCGTTGCCGACCCGCCGAGCCATTACAATCGGGGTCGCACACATCGCTCGGGCGATTTACCTTTTCGCCGACCACGGCCATGAAAATCGGCATGATCACCGACAGTCTTCCCGATACCGATTTCGAGGCCATGCTCGACGTCGCCGCCCGTCTCGGCATGGACATGCTCGAATTCGGCTGCGGCAACTGGTCGACCGCTCCCCACTTGCAGCTCGATCGCCTTCTCGACCACGACGCGGCACGACGCGAATTGCGCGCGCGCCTCGCCGACCATGACATCGAGATCAGCGCGCTCAACTGCTCGGGAAACCCGTTGCACCCTGGGGAGCCCGGTCGGCGCCACGATGACGTGACCCGCAAGACGATCCGCCTCGCGCGCCTGCTCGACGTCGAGCGGGTGGTGATGATGTCCGGATGTCCCGGCGCCCCTGGGGACCGCCACGCGAACTGGATCACCACCGAATGGCCGCCGGAGGTCCGCGACATCCTGCGCTGGCAGTGGGAGGACGTGCTCATTCCCTATTGGCGCGATCTCGTCGTTTACACCCGTAATGAGGGCGTGAGCCGCTTGTGCCTCGAGCTGCACGGATTTCAGAATGTCTACAACGTCGCCACGTTGCAGCGGTTGCGCGACGCCGCGGGCGAGACGGTCGGCGCCAATCTCGACCCCAGCCACCTGATGTGGATGGGCGCCGATCCGCTGGCGGCAGCCCGCGCGCTGAACGACGCCGTCTACTACGTTCACGCGAAGGACACACGCATCGATCCCGGCATTGCCGGCGTCAACGGGGTCATCGACACGACGCCGGGAAGCGCATTCGAATCGCGCGCCTGGAATTTCGTTACGCTTGGTCGTGGCCACGGCGAGGGATGGTGGCGCGAGTTTGTCGCTACGCTACGCTCGGTTGGATACGACGACGTGTTGAGCATCGAGCACGAGGATCCCGCGCAGGAGGCGCTTCACGGCGTCGAGGAGTCCGTCGCGTTCCTGCGCCGCGTGATCGCGCCCGCGCAGCGTACGCCGGCGCCTGTCTGAACGTTTGCCGATGGCGTCCGCACATCGCCGCATCGTCGTCTTCGATCTGGGCGGTGTCTTACTCCGCTGGGATCCGCGGTTCCTTTATCGCAAGCTGTTCGATGGCGACGAGGCGGCCATGGAACGCTTTCTCGCCACGGTGTGCACGCAGGAATGGAACGAGTGTCAGGACGCGGGCCGCAGCTTCGCCGACGCTGTCGCCGAGCTCGTCCCCGTGCACGCCCAGCAGAGCGAGTTGATCGAAGCGTTCGGCAAGCGCTTCGGCGAGATGGTGCCCGGCGCCATCGAAGAGACGGTCGAGGTCGTGGCCGAGCTCAAGAGTCGCGACGTGCCGCTCTATGCGCTGTCCAACTGGTCGGCTGAAACATTCCCGCCGTTGCGCGCACGCTTCACCTTCCTGGAATGGTTCGACGGCATCGTCATTTCCGGCGAGGAGGGCTTCATGAAGCCGGATCCCCGCATCTTCCGCGTGCTGCTCGAGCGCTATCGAATCGCGCCGGATGAGTCGGTCTTTATCGACGACGATCCGCGGAATCCGGCGGTGGCCGCTTCGCTCGGCATGCACGGCATCCATTTCCGTTCACCGCAGCGGCTACGAAGCGAGCTTCGAGCATTGGGCCTTCTTTGAGCAATCTGGCGCTCGAGTTCTGCCTGGTCGGCGCGGGGTTCATCGGTCCAGTGCACGCCGAGAATATCGCCGCGCATCCCGCGGCGCGATTGCGCTGGATCGTGGACTTGAACGTCGGCGCGGGCGAGGGACTGGCGGCGAAGCACGGCGCGCGCGCCACGACAAACCTGGACGACGCGCTGGCCGATGCCGCAGTGACGGCAGTATTGATCTGCACGCCGCCGCGCACGCACGCGAGCATCATCGAACGCGCGGCCCGGGCTGGCAAAGCGTTGTTCTGCGAAAAGCCGGTCGATCTCGACCTCGGCCGCGTCGACGCGTGTGCGAAAGTCCTGGTCGAGACCGGCACTCCATTCCATCTCGGTTTCAACCGGCGCTACGACCCAAATCATCGCGCTCTGTTCGACGCGCTTCGTTCAGGAGAGATCGGCCGGCCGGAGATGCTCGTGCTGTCGAGCCGCGATCCCGAGATCTCGCCGCCCGATTACGTTGCGGCGATGCCGTACGGCATCTTCTACGACACGATGATCCACGACTTCGACATGGTGCGCTGGCTCACCGCCGACGAGCCGGTCGAGGTCATCGCGCGAGCGTCCTGCATGCTGGGTGAAGCCGAGAATCCGCACCGCGACCCGGATACGGCGATGGTCCTGCTGCGCATGGCGGGCGGCACGCTGGTGCATGTCAATTCCAGTTTTCGCGCGGTGTACGGATACGACCAGCGGATCGAAGCATTCGGCGAGAGGGGCATGCTGATCTCGCGCAATCGCCAGCCCACGACACTCGAACGCTACGGTGTCGACGGCATTCGCAGCGACGGCCTGCTGCGGTTCTTCATCGAGCGGTACGCCGAATCGTACGCGCGCGAGCTCGATGATTTCATTCGCGCGGTCGCGGATAAGCGATCTCCGAGCATCGGTCTCGACGATGGGCGCCGCGCGCTGGTGATCGCCGATGCGGCGGTGCGTTCGGCGAAGAGCGGCGCGACGGTGGCGCTTCAGGTCTGAGCTTTGCAAAACACCGATGCATTCCTGAAACGGATGCGGGAGCTCGGGTATCTCGAGGGCAAGAACCTGGTCATCGGGTGACGCATCGCCGATGGCAAGTTCGAACGCTTGCCGGCGCTGGCGGCCGAACTGGTGCAGTTGAAAGTGGACGTCATTGTCGCGGTAGCGTCGCCCGCGATCAGCGCGGCGCAGAAAGCGACCGCCACGATTCCAATCGTCATGGCAACCACCGGCGACCCGGTAAGCAGTGGATTTGTGAAGAGCTTGGCGCGGCCCGGAGGCAATATCACCGGACTCTCGAATATGGGTGGCGATACCGGGGCCAAGGACGTAGATTTGCTGCTCTCTGTGGTTCCCAAGCTCGCCCGCATTGGTGTTCTCGTGAGTCCCACCAGTACCACCTACCGCGCGATATCGGAGAGCGTCAAGGCTGGCGCGCAGAAGGCGGGTGTGAAGACACTCGTGGCCGAGGTATCAACCCCCGAGGAGATCGAGCGCGCGTTCGCCATGATGGCCCGGGAGAACGTCGGCGCGGTCATTGTGGGCGCTGCTCCTTTTTTCAGCCTGAGACGACCGCAACTTGCGGAGCTGGCAATCCGATATCGGATGCCATCGATATTCGGCAATCGGGCGTATGTCGAGGCCGGCGGGCTGATGAGCTACGGCCAGAATTATCTGCGCGCTGCGAGTTATGTGGACAAGATCTTCAAGGGCGCGAAACCAGGTGATCTACCGGTAGAGCAACCAATCACGCTCGAGCTCGTAATCAATCTGAAAACCGCCAATGCACTTGGGCTCACGATTCCGCAGACGCTATTGCTCCGTGCGGACGAAGTGATTCAGTGACTCGCAGGGATTCATGAGAATGATCGATCACTGAATGATGGCGTCCGCGCGCAGCAATAGCGACTGCGGGATGGTCAAGCCGAGCGCCTTGGCCGTCTTCATATTGATGACCAACTCGAACTTCGTCGGCTGCTCTACGGGCAAATCTGCGGGCTTGGCCCCTTTGAGAATCTTGTCGACGAAGACCGCCGCGTAAGCATACAAATCCCGGACGCTCGGTCCATAGGACATGAGCCCGCCCGCATCGGTGCTTGTCCGTAAGCCGTACATCGCGGGAATTCGGTTGCTTGTGGCGAGTTGCTGGATCCGATACGGCGCGGTTTCGAAGATATTACTTTGCACAACGATGAGCGCCTCGGCGCGCCCCTTGCCCATCGTCGCAAACGCATCATCGAACTCAGCGGCGCTTTGCACGTCGATGCGCTGAAGGGTCACGCCTAACGTCGCAGCCGCGGCTAACGCTTCGTTCCAACCGTTGGCAGGCGCTAGATTGAGGCGGTTGATGAGAACCGCGACGCGCGATACGTTGGGGAGGACTTGTCTTAGCAGCTCGAGGCGCTTCGCGAATAGATCCCAGCTGACGATGCTGCTTCCCGTGATGTTTGCGCCGGGGCGTGCCAGGCTGGCAACCAATCCAGTCCCGACCGGATCACTGGCTGCGCTCATGACAATCGGTATCGTGGTGGTGACACTCTGCGCGGCTCGTGTCGCTAGTCCACCACCGGCAACTATGACATCGACCTTCAAGTCGACAAGCTCGCTGGCAAGGCGAGACGTTTCCGCATTCGTACCATTGCCAAGTCGGTATTCAATCAGAATATTCTTGCCGGGCGTGTAACCCCTCTCGCGCAACCCCTGCTCGAAGGCGTCAATGTAACTCTGGGGAGGTCGGGTTGTGCGCAGGAACCCGACCACCGGGATTTTCGTCGGCTGCCCGACGGCGGCGAGCGCTACGCCCGCGAGACTACCGCCGATCGTCCCAACGAACGTTCTGCGATCCACTGAATCCTCTCACCGAGGAATCGAAGTCCTACGATACTACGGTTGGCCGGATAACCGCTTTTTAGCCCGCGTCTGGACACCTGTCAGCCCGCCACTGCAGGTTGGCGCTGGCCGAGGTCGCGCGTTCCGACGAGAACCCGAATCAATAGCACGGCCAGCACCATCAGCACGATCAGGACCGACGCGTAGGCCGTCGCATAACCGTATTCGCCGACCTCGGCGCGGCCGACGATGTTGACGGTCGCCATGTCGAAACGCGGGCTGGTCAGGAAGATGACCGCGCTGATCGACGTCATCGCGCTGATGAAGCTGTAGACAAGCGCCGCGACGATCGCCGGGCGCATCAACGGCAGGACGACGCGCCGCAATGTCTCGAACGAGCCGGCGCGCATTGTCGCCGACGCCTCGTCCAGGCTCGGATCGATCTGCGTCAGCGAGGCGAGCCCCGCGCGAAGGCTCGTGGTCATGTCGCGGAACACGAAGCAGGCGACGAGGATGATCCCGGTGTACGCGAGCTCGATCGGTGGCGCGTTGAATGCCAGGATGTAGCTGATGCCGACCACCGTTCCCGGAAGCGCGAAGGGGAGCATCGTTAGGAATTCGAACGCGCCCTTCCCGGCGAATTGTTGTCGGCCGAGCAGATACGCGATCAAGAGCCCGAACGCGGCGGTCAGCGGTGCCGATACGGCCGCGATCGTCAGCGACGTGAAGAACGAGCTCCACGCGCCGCCGGTCCAGAGCACGCTCCCGTTGACGACGTCGACGCCGAATGCCGTCACGTAATGGCGCAGCGTCAGCGCGCGATCGAGGCCCCATTTCTCGAAGAAGCCGCCGGCGAAGATCATCGCGTAAATGATCAAGGCGAGCACGGCCCACGGCAGCGCGAGACCCAGCGCGACGCCGGTAACCGCGCGCGGCAACAGCAGGCGATTCGCATTTTCACTCCGGCCGGAGATGGTCACGAAACCGCGCCGCGCGAGCAGTCGCCGCTGTATCACGAACAGCGTCAGCGACAACGCCAACAGGACAATCGCCAGCGCCGCCGCCCGCCCCGGGTCCTGTTGCACGCCGACAATCGCGAAATAGATCGCAACCGAAAGCACTTCGAGGTTGCCGCCGAGCAGGAGCGGGTTGCCGAAATCCGCAAGACTTTCTATGAATACGATCAGGAACGCGTTCGCCAGACCCGGCGCCATCAGCGGCAGCGTGACCGTTGCGAAGGTCCGCAGGCGTGAGGCTCGCAGGGTCTGCGCCGCCTCCTCGAGGGTCGGGCTGATACCCTCGACTACGCCGACGAGCACGAGATAGGCAACCGGGGTGAGCGCCAGCGTTTGCGCCAGCCAGACGCCGGGCAGGCCGTAGATCCAGCGCGTTGGCACGATCCCGAACGCGTGCTCGAGAACAGCGTTCACCGCGCCGGCGCGCCCGAACAACATGATGAGCGCGAGTCCGACAACGAACGGCGGCGTGATCATCGGCAGCACCGAAAGAACGCGCACGAAGCGGCGCGCGGGCAGCTCTGTGCGCGCGACGATCAGCGCGAAGCAGAGCGCGAGCACCGTCGCCGCCACCGCCGTCATGAGGCCGAGCTGCAGCGTGTTCCACACCACCCCTCCGCGTTCCCAGATCCGGCTTCCGGCGAAACGCGCCTGCAATGCGGCGAGCGACACGTTGCCGTCGCGATCGAGGAGCACGCGCAGGAAGAGGCGCGAAATCGGATAGAGCGTGAACAAGCCCACCAAGGCAATCGACGCACCGATCGCCCCGGCGACGAATGCGTCCCCTTTCGCCCATCCGCGCAGCGCGAGGCCGTGACACAAGGCCATCAGGGCGGCGGCTGCGACGGCGAGCGCGCCGTAACCGAGACCGGGCTGCCGACGCGGAAGCTCGCCGAAGATTTCAGCGAGCGGTCGCCACGTCCAGCCGGTGATGTCGATCGCGAATGCGATCGCGATCAGGGTCACGAGTCCCAACAGTCCAGAGCCAATCAGGACCCGGCTCGCCGTCCGGTCTTGCATCCGCGTCCTGAAAACGAGGAGCGGTAAGGCGAGCGCGACGGCCAGCGGCATGAACCAGAGGCGTCCATGCTTGAAGAGCTGGACCGCCGCGGGCGCAGTGCGCACATCCAGCGGCCACGTCGCCAGCCACTGGAAGGCGGTAAAACCCGGCCCGCCGATGGCGTTCCACGGCAGCGCGGCGAAGCCAAGCCAGCCAAGCGCAAGCCAGAGGCCGACCACGCGTAACCCGCGGCGAGATCCCTCGTCGCCCGGCTCCTCGGGATGACGCATTTGTTTCCGATCGCTGCGACGCTTCGCGTCTAGCTCTCGGACAAATGCGTCACTTGGGCGCCTTGAACACTTCGTTTTCCCACCGCGAAAGAAGGTATTCCCGACCTTCCTTCGAGCCGTACTTGTCGAGATCGAGCTTGATCAGCTTCACCTCCGAAGCCTTCGGCGCCATCGGATGGGTCTGCGCGTTTTTGTTCGAGGGAATCTGGAACTTGTTCACCGTGATCGCAACGTTCTGCCCCGCGGGCGACAGCACGAAGTCCATCCACTTGCGCGCGCCCTCCGGATTGGGAGCGCCCTTGATGATCGCGGAGGAGATGATCTCGTAGCCGGTCCCTTCGCAGGGCGCCACGGTCTTGATCGGATAGCCCTGCGCCGTCTGGGCGACCGAGTCGTGCAGGAACGCGATGCCGATCGTCGTCTCGCCCTTGCCCGCAGCGCGAATGCCGGCGGTCCCGGAGCGCGTGTATTGATTGACGTTCTTGTTCATCGCGGCGAGGAACTTGAACCCGGCATCCTCGCCCATCAGCTGGAGAATCGTGGACACCGTGTTGAATGCCGTGCCCGACGATCCGGGGTTCGCCATCTGGATCTCGTCCTTGTAGGCAGGGTTGGCGAGATCCTTCCAGCACTTCGGCTCCGGCAGTTTCTTCTTGGCGAGAAGCTCGGTGTTGTAGCCGAATCCGAGAACGCCGGTGTAGATCGGCGTTTGAAAGTATTTATTCTCCTCGGCGATGCGCTGCGCCCAATCGTGCAGCTCTGCCATGTACGGCGATTTGTAGGCTTCCAGCAGCCCCTCGGCCGCGAGCTGCTTCGCCGACGCCGACTCCGCTGCGTGATAAATGTCGGCGCGCGGATTGCTGCGCTCGGCCCGGATCTGCGCCAGACTCTCGCCGTCGGTGCGCCGAATGAAGACGGCCTTCTGGCCGGTCGTGCGCTCGTAGGTCGTCTTTAGCGCCTCGCACCAGTCGACCTCGAAGTTGCACAGCACCGTCACTTCCTGCGCGGCCGCCGGCGCGATGCCGGCGAATAGTCCCAGTACGCCCGCGAATCCCGCCAGGAATCGACCCATCCACCGACCGGTCCTCATTTCTCCTCCGCGATTATCGACGGCTCGCCCCGCTGTTCCGAATTGTTTGTCGCAATCGAGCGGCAGCGAGCTGCGGCCGGGCATTGTCGCCCACTACTGCCAACGCATCAATGCACGTTGCGTCCGCCGTTGCGGCACATCGCAGAGGCGACGGCTACCGCTGCCGTACGCAATCCATGTAATACCGCCGTTGACTCCCCTCGGTCTCTTCGACGAGTCCGTGGATGTCGGTGTCGAAGCCGGGAAACTTCTCGTTGAAGTTGCGGGCGAATTTCAGGTACTCGACGATCGTGCGGTTGAAGCGCTCGCCGGGAATCAAGAGCGGAATGCCCGGCGGATAAGGCGTCAGCAGCACGCTCGTCACGCGTCCTTCCAGATTGTCGATCTCGACGCGGTCGATTTCGCGATGCGCCATGCACGCGAATGCGTCGGAAGGCTTCATCGCCGGCTGCAGGTCCGACAGATACATCTCGGTCGTCACGCGCGCGACGTCGTTCGCCTTGTAGGTATCGTGGATCTGCTGGCACAGATCGCGCAGCCCGACGCGCTCGTAGCGCGGCTGCTGGCTGCAGAACTCCGGCAATATCCGCCACAGCGGCGCGTTCTTGTCGTAGTCGTCCTTGAACTGCTGCAACGCGGTCACGAGCGTGTTCCAGCGGCCCTTGGTGATGCCGATCGTGAACATGATGAAGAACGAGTAAAGCCCCGTCTTCTCGACGATGACGCCGTGCTCGGCCAGGTAACGCGTAACGATCGATGCGGGAATGCCGGTCTTGGCAAATTTGCCGGACACGTCGAGACCCGGCGTGATCACTGTTGCCTTGATCGGATCGAGGATCGTGAATCCCGGCGCGAGGTTGCCGAAGCCGTGCCATTTCTCGTTGGCGCGCAACAGCCAGTCTTCGCGCTTGCCGATGCCCTCGGGCGAGAGGCGTTCCGGTCCCCAGACCTTGAACCACCAGTCCTTGCCCCATTCCTCATCGACCTTGCGCATCGCGCGGCGGAAGTCGAGCGCTTCCATGATCGATTCTTCGACGAGCGCCGTGCCGCCGGGCGGCTCCATCATCGCCGCGGACACGTCGCACGACGCGATGATCGCGTACTGCGGCGATGTCGACGTGTGCATCAGGTACGCTTCGTTGAAAATGTGGCGATCGAGCTTGCGCGTCTCGGACTCCTGCACGAGGATCTGCGACGCCTGCGAGAGACCGGCCAATAGCTTGTGCGTCGAATGCGTCGCGAAGATCAGCGCATCTTTGCTGCGCGGCCGGTCCTTGCCAATCGCGTGCATGTCCTTGTAGAACTCGTGGAACGCCGCGTGCGGCAGCCACGCCTCGTCGAAATGCAGCACGTCGATCGAATGGTTGAGCGTCTGCTTCAACATCTCGACGTTGTAGGCGATGCCGTCGTACGTGCTCTGGGTGAGCGTGAGGATCCGCGGTTTCTTGTTCGCGGCATTTCGTGCAAACGAATTCGCTTCGATTCGTCGCTTGATGCTCTCCGGCTTGAATTCGTCGAGCGGAATCGGGCCGATGATGCCGAGATGATTGCGCGTCGGCGGCAGGAACACCGGGATCGCGCCGGTCATCGTGATCGCATGCAGGATCGACACGTGGCAGTTGCGGTCGACGACGACGATGTCGTTCGGCGCGACGTTTGCGTGCCAGACCATCTTGTTCGACGTCGACGTGCCGTTGGTGACGAAGAAGCAGTGATCGGCGTTGAAGATCCGCGCCGCATTTCGTTCGGCGGCCGCGACCGGCCCCGAATGATCGAGCAGCTGTCCGAGCTCGTCGACCGAATTGCAGACGTCGGCGCGCAGCATGTTCTCGCCGAAGAACTGATGGAACATCTGGCCGACTGGACTTTTCAGAAACGCGACGCCGCCGGAGTGGCCCGGACAGTGCCAGGAGTACGAACCGTCCTGCGCGTAGTCGAGCAATGCGCGGAAGAACGGAGGCGCCAGCGAATCGAGGTACGACTTGACCTCGCGGATGATGTGGCGCGCGACGAATTCCGGCGTGTCCTCGAACATGTGGATGAAGCCGTGCAATTCGCGCAGGATGTCGTTCGGGATATGGCGCGACGTGCGCGTCTCGCCGTAGAGGTAGATCGGGATCTCGGCGTTGCGAAAGCGGATTTCCTCGATGAACGTGCGAAGCTTGACGACCGCGGGATCGAGCTCCGGTCCCGGCGTGAATTCCTCGTCATCGATCGACAGGATGAACGCCGACGCGCGCGACTGCTGCTGCGCGAACTGCGATAGATCGCCGTAACTTGTGACGCCGAGCACCTCCATACCTTCCTTCTCGATCGCGGCTGCCAGCGCGCGCACACCGAGCCCCGACGCGTTCTCGGAGCGGAAGTCCTCGTCGATGATGACGATGGGGAAGCGAAATTTCATCATTGGTAAGTGGGGTCAGAGTTTTAATTAGGGTCAGACTCCAATTTCGTGAAAGCGCCATGGAAATTGGAGTCTGACCCTAATTAAAACTCTGACCCCATAAAAGGCGCGGATTATACGCGCGCGACGCGCTCGCGCAGCGAGTTTTTTCGAGCCGGCGGACGAGCGGTCGCAAGGAACTTGGGCCGTATCGCGCTACCATTCGCGTCGAAAGGAGTCATCGGTGATCTATCCGCGCGATCTGAAGGGTTACGGCCGCGACGTCCCGCCCGCCGATTGGCCCGGCGGCGCGCGAATCGCCGTGCAGTTCGTCTTGAACTACGAGGAAGGCGCGGAGCGCTCCGTGCTGCACGGCGATCCGGCGTCGGAGCAATTCCTTTCCGAGATCATCGGCGCCGCGGCGCATCCGGCGCGTCACATGTCGATGGAGTCGATCTACGAGTACGGTTCGCGCGCGGGCGTCTGGCGAATCCTGCGCGAGTTCGAGCGGCGCGGTCTCCCGCTCACCGTTTTCGCCGTTTCGATGGCGCTCGAGCGGCATCCGGAAGTCACGGCGGCTTTTGTCGAACAGGGTCATGAGATCGCGTGCCACGGCTTTCGGTGGATCGATTATCAGAATGTCGACGAAGCGACGGAACGCGAGCATATGCGGGTCGGTGTCGACATTGTCAAGCGCATGACGGGTGCCGCGCCGCTTGGCTGGTACACGGGCCGTGACAGTCCGAACACACGACGGCTTGTCGTCGAGCATGGCGGATTCTTGTATGACGCCGACAGCTACGGCGACGACCTGCCGTTCTGGACCGAGGTCGAAACGAGCGGCGGGACGAAAGTTCCGCATCTCGTCGTGCCGTACACGCTCGATTGCAACGACATGCGCTTTGCCACGCCGCAGGGCTTCAATACTGCCGAGCACTTCATGACTTACCTCACCAACGCGTTCGATGTCCTCTACGCCGAAGGCAGCGAACGGCCGAAGATGATGTCGGTCGGTATGCACTGTCGATTGCTCGGAAGGCCCGGCCGCTTCACGGCGCTACAGCGCTTTCTCGATCATGTCGAGCGCCACGACCGCGTCTGGGTATGCCGGCGCGTCGACATTGCACAGCATTGGGCGCAGAGGCACGCGTTCTAGATGAGCGTGCTCGCGCACCAACGCACTCCTGGTGCCTTGTCGAGCTGCAAATCCCGAACCCCGCACTATTGTGCTGATCGCGTTGCGCGAATGCCGACCTCGCGCTCGATGATGCGTTGCGTGGCGGCCGCCGATGCGTCGGTGGACGCTGGTGTGCGAGCTGGCTGCGCCGCCGCGCCCTTGCCCGCTGCGCCGGCAGCGTTCCGCCGACTCTCCGGCGTCGATTTCGCTTTGCTGCCCGGCTGAATGCGCGCGCCAACCGACGTCTGTGGTGCAGGCGCCGGCATAGTGGTTGCCGACTCGCCTTTGGCTGCGCCCTTCGTGGAACCCGCCTCGGGTGCTGTCGCTACGGGCTGCGGCGCCATCTCGTTCGATGTAGCGGAGGGCGGCTTAACTTCCGTCGCCGCCGGTTCCTGTTGTGCACTCGCCGGTGAGGCCGCAACAACGTCAGCGCTTTTGGTGCGCGCCGCCGAATACTCATAGGCGTAATACACGCCGGCACCAACAACGATTAACGCGAGGACAAGCAGCGCACCGGTCGACGTCAATGCGGTTCGCGTGACGGAATCGCGGTGCTGTGCAGCGCCGGATGACGTGCGCGCTTCGCGGCGGTCGCCGATAGCAGCCGCTCCGGATGTCGCGCCTACTCGCGTCGTCGCGTCACTTGGCGTGTCGCTGAACAGCGAAGGCCTGAACTCTCCGAATTCGATTTCGAAGCGTTCGGCGAACGCGCCCACGCTCCGACGCTCGGCGCCTCGGTCTCCGGCGTTCTCCGTCGCGTTCGCCAATTCCGGCATCGCAGCGATCGATGCTTCCTGAGTGGCGTCGTCCTTCGGCAAGGCCGCGCCGCACTGGTAGCACTGCGGAGAGGCGCTGTCGTTGACCGCCTCGCACTGCGGGCAAGGCTTGAGGTACAGCGGCGATCCGCACTCATTGCAGAAGCGGGCGTCCGGCGGATTGTCGTGATCGCAAAAGCGGCAGTGAAACAGAGACATGGAAATAAAGTGGCCGTGGGATGCGCAAAATTCTTAACGCGCCAGTGCGCCAACGCGTGCACGCATTTAGAGACGGCGCAGCCGGCTCGGTTCCAGCCCCTCCCAAAATGCTCATGGGCGAACGTCCGGATTTCACCGGGCTGCTTTGGAAAGCCCGCTCACGGATTCGCTGCTGATTCGCGAATCGCAACTTCTTCCGGCGGGCGGATGGACCGAAAATTTGCCAGCAGCAATAAATCGTAGACGATCTTGACACCGCCCGCGATGATCAGCGGCCATCCGAAGCTCGACAAACCCAGCAGGTAGCCGGCTATGAGCGGGCTGACTGCCGAGGCCAGGCTTCGCGGAACCGACGTCATGCTGGCAGCCGCCGCGCGCTCGACCGGGACGACAACAGCCATCACATACGAGCTACGCGTGGGCACGTCCATCTGCGACAGCGCGCTTCGCGCGAGCAGGAGCGCTATCACAGACGCGAGGCTGGGCGCAAACGGCACGAGCAACAGGAGGATGCTCGACGGCAAATGAGTGAACACCATCGTGTTGACAAGCCCAATCCGATTGGCGATGCGTGTCGCAGCAAGATACGAGAACGCCGAAAATACACCGGTCCAGAAAAAGATCGTTCCGGCAATGGCCGTCGACAACTGATATTTCTCGAACAACCATAGCGCCAGCAGCGATTGAACGATGAAACCGCCGCCGAAAGCATCCAGACTGAACAGCGCCGCGAGCTTATACACGGTGCGCTTGGACTGACGCAACGGCGCCGCAGGTGCTTCATATCCCGCGGCGAGCGTGGACGGCAGCTTCCGGTAGATCAAACCGGATGCGACGCCAAGCAGACCGTACAGCAGGAACATGGCCTGGTAGGCCGTCTTCGCGCTTCCATGGATCGCGACGGCGAAGAGGTCCGGTAGCCCCGCGAATAACGCCCCGAGGGCTCCCACGAGTGCGCCGACCAGGCTGTATCGCGCGAAAACAGCGGTACGCTGCCGATCGCCCACCACTCGGGCCAAAATCGAGTGCTCGAGTGGCAGAAACACGCTGACATCGCCGCTCGACGGATTGAGTGTGCCGACAATGGCGACGACTAGCAGCGGCCAGAACGCCGTGAACGCCGCGAAGCCCAACCCCGTCAGGGTCATCAATGCCGCGGCGCCGAGCAGGAGGACGCGATAGCGAAAGCGGTAAGCGTGTAGACCCACCAACAGCGTCAGGACACCCGATCCGAGCAAGGTTCCAGTTGCAATGACACCGACCTCAAACGGTGTCAGCCCCAGCGACAGTAGATAGATGGGAAGCAACAGACTGACATAGCCGTCGCCGAAGGCGCGAAGCCCACGCACCCAAAGGAGTCTGCGGACGTTCGTCGAGTTCACTTGCCCGCCGCGCCGTAGCTGAAGTCATCGAACGCGGTAATGCTGTCGGCCTTCGTCCAGACGCCGACGCTGCCCACTCCAACGATCTGCTCGTCGTCGACGTCGATATAGCGCTTACCATCGAGCGTTACGCGTATTCGCTTCCCGGCGAAGTCGACGCGCAGTGTATGCCACTGGTTCCTGGCGACGGGCGCGTCGGTGTATTTGATCGTATTCCGGCGGCCATTTCGCGTGTAATAGAGCGAGACGTTGTTCTCCAATGCGTTCGCGCGAGCGACGTAATAGTTGTCGCCATCTTTCCAGCGCCATACGACGCCGCCGGCTTGGTCCTCGCTGCCGGATAGCGGCTTGAATTTCACCTCCACGAAGCCATCGGTCAACGCAGCATCGCGGAGGACGCACCATGGAAATTCGCCGCGGCCATCCTGCTTCAATACGTGGGGCTTCGAAGGCGCGCTTTGATCGGATTCAACGCTCCAGTGGGACGAGCCGCGGACGGTTACCCCAGCCAGCCATGCATTGGGCAATGCCCCAATCGTCTCGGCATCGAAATTGATTGTTTCAGCCATCGCGGACCCTCCGATCACAACATAAGCAACCAAAGCAACGCGAAGCAAACCTGCACATGTGTTCATAGCGATTCCTGCGTTCAAGAATTTAGCGACGCATCGGGAGATGGCGAGAGACGCCATCGTCAATCGCGAAGCTTCACCTGACCTCCGATCGCCTTCCAGGCAGAGTTCCCTCCCTTCATATAGCTCGCGTTGAATCCCGCTTTCTGCAACGCCGCGGCGGTTCGACATCCGACATGAAAACCATACACGCAGAACACGACGACCGGCTCGGTCTTCGAGAGCTCGCCGACCCAATCCTCCATACGTTCGGGATCAC
>VBCG01000046.1 GCA_005881895.1 Betaproteobacteria bacterium | reverse complement strand
ATGTCATAGACCAGTAGCGCGGTGCGTTGGCGGTTGCACGCTTCCCCGAGGTTCTGCGGAATCTCCAGACTGTATGCAGGTTCCACGGCATTACCTCCCTTACAGCAGCGGACTTTTCTCGAATAACGCGACGCCGTAGCGCGGGAGATGGACGAGTCCCACATCCGGCTAGGCAACATCCAACCATTCTAAAGATTTATCGCGGCCACCATCTGGGCCAAACTGAGAACCTGCATGCACGCGCTATAGTAGAAGGACTTTGCAATCCGATTGCGCCGTGTGCCCGAGCCGCCCAATGTAGACGTGGTGATTGAAATCCCGCGCGGCAGTTTTCTGAAGCGCGGGTCCACAGGGCATATCGACTTCATATCGCCGCTGCCTTGTCCGTTCAACTATGGCTCGGTGCCGACTTATATCGGCATGGAAGGCGATCTGCTGGACGCTGTCGTCCTCGGGCCACGCCTTGCTGTCGGAACGCATGTGCGCATCAAGGCTTGGGACGCGGTGACGCTGACTGACCGCGGTATGTCGGACGACAAACTGATTTGCAGCCATCATGCACCGACCCCGTCGCAGCGTCGTAACGTGCTGCGATTCTTCCACTTCTACGCAAAGTGCAAGGGGATGCTGAACGTTTGGCGTCGGCGTCCCGGACGAAATGCCTGTGAAGGTTGGTGCGGCGCCGATCAGGCGCTTGCGCGCGCGCGTCCGCGAGACGATGGATGGCTCGGACCACCCATAGAGTTTTGACCGGAGGGCTGCTAATCTGACGGCCGGAGGCATCGACGTGAAGATGCTGATCGTTGGTGTGGTTGTCGCGATTACTGTCGGTGGCAGCGGCGCTGCATGCGCGCAATCGGGAGGCGTCGGAACGGCGACACTTCCGATGCCCGTCGTATTGGTCGATTCGGCGGGCAAGATCGCGGCACGGGCGCTTAACGACACGATGATGCTGATCACCGTTCAGCCGGGTGTCGTCGCACCTGCCTTCATTCATCCAATCTACGATGCCGATGGACGTGCTGCGTCCGGCTTGGCGACGTGGACATCAGATGGCAGTGTTTTATTCACGTCCGTCGACTGCACGTCAGGGGCACACATCTTCAGCTCGACCCATGCCGGTGCGCGCGCAACGAGTCAGATCGAAACGCCGGCCGGGACAATCCTTTTCGTTGGAGCGATCGGAACCGCAACGACGAAATTGGTTCGATCGATCCTCTACGGAAACGGGTGTTCGCCGGTGACGGTCCAACAGAATGGCTTGATTCCTGTCATTACGACCGTCAATTTGACAACTGCGTATCCGCCGCCGCTGTCGTTGCAATAGCGGTTTTGTTCCAGCGTCCGCAAGTTACTGACAGCCGTCCATTCGCGTCCTACGCTGCGCGTTCAAGCGTCCTGACGCAAGTTTCCTCTGCCGACCGGCGGCGAGGTGTGACGAGCGCGCGCACAATAAAAAACATGGAAACAGACTCCATCAACGATGTGAGCTCCGATCCCGCGTTAACGCCCTTCGTCACAGCGACTGCGGCGGAGATTGCGTACGCCGAAGAATTACTCCGGCAAATCGAGCAACAATACTTGGATCGCCCGAACGATTCCGCGGCGCATTCTGATGTAAGTGCGGATTGACGATTAGGACGCGACGCAGCTCTACGCGATCGCGGTCCAATCGAGAACGACCTTGCCGCTCTTGCCGGAGAGCATCGTTGCAAACGCCGCTTCGTACTGCTCGGCGCCGAAGTGATGCGTAATGATCGGAGACAGGTCGAGACCGCTCTGCAGCATCGCGACCATCTTGTACCAGGTCTCGAACATCTCCCGGCCGTAGATGCCCTTGATCTCCAGTCCCTTGAAGATGACCTGATTCCAATCGATCGCCATTTGCGCCGGCGGGATGCCCAATAGCGCGATCTTCCCGCCGTGATTCATATGTGCAAGCAGGTCCGCGAACGCTTTGGGCACACCGGACATCTCCATTCCAACGTCGAAGCCTTCGGTCATGCCAAGGTCCGCCATCACGTCGCGCAGTTTCTCGCGTTCGACGTTGATCGCGCGCGTTGCGCCCATGCGTCGCGCGAGGGCGAGCCGATAATCGTTGACGTCGGTGATCACCACATACCGTGCGCCGACGTGGCGCGCAATCGCCGCGGCCATAATGCCGATCGGACCCGCGCCGGTGATCAGCACGTCTTCGCCGACCAAGTTGAACGATAGCGCGGTGTGCGTCGCGTTTCCGAACGGATCGAAGATCGACGCGAGATCGTCGGAAATGTCGTCTGGGATCTTGAACGCGTTGAAAGCCGGTATCACCAGGTACTCGGCAAACGCGCCTTCACGATTGACGCCGACACCGACGGTGTTGCGGCACAGGTGACGCCGCCCGGCGCGGCAATTGCGGCAGAAGCCGCACGTGATGTGCCCTTCTCCCGAGACGCGGTCGCCGATCTTGAACCCGCGTACTTCCTGACCCATCTCGACGATCTCACCGACGTATTCGTGACCGACCTGCATCGGCACCGGGATCGTCTTCGCCGCCCAGTCGTCCCATTTCCAAATATGGATGTCGGTGCCGCAGATCGCCGTCTTGCGAATGCGGATGAGGACATCGTTATGACCGACTTCGGGCTTCTTGACGCGCGTGAGCGTCAGGCCGGGCGCGTGTTCGAGCTTCGCGAGTGCTTTCATTCGATCAATTGAATCTAGTGCCGGAGTGCGCCAACTGCCCTGCCGACCTCGGCAAAGGCAGTCGCAGCCTGACGAAGTTGGTCCTCGTTATGCGCTGCGCTCATCTGCGTTCGTATGCGGGCTTTGCCTTTGGGAACGACGGGATAAGAGAAGCCGATCACGTAGATGCCTTCCTTCAGCAGCGCGTCGGCCATTCGTGTCGCGAGCCCCGCGTCGCCGAGCATGATTGGAATGATCGCGTGCTGCCCCGGCACGAGGTCGAAGCCCAACTCGGTCATGTTGCGACGGAACGATTCGCCGTTCTGGCGAAGGCGCCCGCGTAGCGCTGCGCCCTCTACGCTCTCCAATATCTCGAGTACTTTGAGCGATGCCGCCGCGATGGCCGGCGCAAGCGAGTTGGAAAACAGATACGGCCGCGAACGTTGCCGCAGCAGTTCGATAATCTCCTTGCGTCCTGCAGTATAGCCGCCCGACGCGCCGCCCAGCGCCTTGCCCAATGTCCCGGTGATGATATCGACGCGGCCTTCGACGCCGCAGAACTCGGGCGTGCCCCGGCCGGTTTCGCCGACAAAGCCGACGGCGTGCGAATCGTCGACCATCACCAGCGCGCCGTACTTGTCCGCAAGATCGCAAATCGAGCGCAAGTCGGCGACGATGCCATCCATCGAAAAGACGCCGTCGGTCGTGATGAGCTTGAACCGCGCACCGCTGGCGTCGGCCTCCTTGAGTTTGGCTTCGAGGTCGGCCATGTCGTTGTTGCGGTAACGCAAGCGGGTCGCTTTGCACAGGCGAATGCCGTCGACGATGCTCGCATGATTCAACTCGTCGCTGATGACCGCGTCCTCTTCGCCAAGTAGCGTTTCGAAGAGGCCACCGTTGGCGTCGAAACAGCTCGAGTACAGAATGGCGTCGTCCGTTTTTAGAAACGCGCTCAAACGATTCTCCAACTGCTTATGCACGCCCTGCGTACCGCAAATGAAGCGCACCGACGCCATGCCGAAGCCCCAGTCATCGAGGCCATCTTTCGCCGCCGTAATCATTCGCGGATCATCGGCCAGGCCGAGATAATTGTTGGCGCAGAAGTTCAGCACCTCCTTCCCTTCGACGAGTCGAATTGCAGCGGACTGCGGGCTTTGAATCACGCGTTCAGTCTTGTAAAAGCCGTCGGCGCGAATCCGATCGAGGGCTTGGCGCAAATGAGATGCGTAATCGCTGTGCATGATGTTGGTGTGTCCCGCTGAGTTCCCGTCCGGAGCGTTACCAGATGGTGACGCGTTGCTCCGGCGGCAAGTACATATTGTCTCCTGGCTTCAGGCCAAAAGCCTGGTAGGAGGCCGGCTGATTGACGAGCGGCGCGAGGCTGCGCACGGCCTGTGGCGAGTGCGGGTTGGACTTGATCCGGTTGGACGGCCGGCTGGTTTTGAGCATGCCATCAGAAGCCCGGCACCGACGGCCGCAAAGAGGGCGTAGCACGCAGACGTTGAAACTCTTCGCACCACAAGTCCTTTCATACGCGACAGATTAGCCATGGGACAGAATCCAGTGAGACTTTTATTGCCCTCGCAACAAGCAAACCTGATCACGCTACTGACTACTTATGTGTTGTCGGCGCTCGCAGTCGGCTGCGCCAGCGCGCCACCCCCGCCGGCGCCGCCGGATGAAAGCGCGCTGTCAGCCGCCGGATTCAAAGTGGTGGTCGCGAAGACACCGCAACAGCAAGAACATCTGCGCAATCTGACGCCGGGGCAGCTAACGGCGATGGAACGAAACGGTACGCCTTTTTTCGTCTACCCTGATATGGCCAAGAACCAGATCTACGTCGGCACCCAGAAGGAATACCAGGTATATCGGCGGCTCCGACCCGATGCCGGCCCAAGCCCGCAAGACAAACTGAACGCGCAGCACGCGGCGGACATGGCATCGTATCTGAAGCAGGACGCTGCGATGCAGAAGGCCAATACCCGCGATTTGTCGGATCCTTATTATTTCTGGCCATCTTTCTTCGAGCTCGCCTGGTAATGATTTGCCGGCGGCGCCGTCATGCAATTTAATCGCTCGAGCGCGGTCAAAATACTCAGGCGGATGCGTTGCCGGCACCCGCGTCCAAGGAGTGCACAATGATTCCGAAACGCGGTTTCTTGTTAAGTCAAGTCGTTCTGATTGCCGCGCTGAGTGCATTTCTTCCCGAAAGTGCAATCGCCCACGGTGGAGGCGGACGCGGCGGCGATAGCAGCATGAACCCTTTCACGGGTGACTCGTACGCCTATTTTCATGGCGGGCATAATCTTGGCGAACAAGGTATGAACATCCCGTGGCGCACGCCGGTTCCGGAGTCGGCAGATTCCAGTGATCGCAACGTGCCCAATGCGACGGCGAAGTCTCCATCCACATCGGCGAATGGTCCGACTAGAGGGTTCCACTCGCTCGATACGTCGCGCGACGATCAGCGGACGGACACGCAGCAGACCGGCAGGCGGCAATAGTTCACGCAAAGCAATTGCCAAGCTGCTTGCGGACCATCAACGGTTCGCGGCTCCCATGCCGGCGTCTATGTCTTCTCGTCTAAAACCGTATTCACGCCAGATGAGGTAGCAAACAACAAGATCTATCGCGATCAGCAACGCGAGCGTGAAGGAATGGGTGTGTGCAACGCGGTACATCTGATACAAGATGAATAACCCGAATACAACGAGTGCGGTCGGAAAGGCCCATAGCTTCTCGCGAATCAGACCCACGCGATGAACAGCTTCGCAACACCGTGGGCGATCAGATAGATGCTGGCGAAGTGCTCCGTATCGACAGTTAGCTCATAGGTCCAGCGCTCGATCATTTGCGCGAACCAGTTGGCGGGATGCTCGATCAGGAGCAACGCCGCTAATGTCTCCGCAGTAGGGCCAATCCAACCCGGCTCAACCACGAGGAATGACCCGCCAGCGATTTCCAGAACTCCGTTAAACGCCTTGACGGCCACGGCAACATCGAACATCCCATGCACCACCTGTCGTTTCGATATTGCCATCGCGTCCTTCCGGACAATTAATCATTGCAATGGTATCGGTTGTAGGTCGCGACCTGGACGACGAACGAAGCTAACCGGCCTCATCGCGACAGCGACGAGGTCCCACCGAGGGATTTTTAATCTGCAAGCCCCATCTTCTTCAGGAACAACTGCCACCGCGGGTCGCTGTGGAGGTTGCGCAGCAACGGCTGAAACTTCATTTGGCATAGGCCTGCGTTACGTTGCGCGTACGCGCGCTCCAGCCATTCGAAGGCCAGGTCGACATTGCCGCAGTAGGCATTCGCCTGGGCGTTCAAGTAGGCGTGCACGGGGAGTTCGCTTAATTGCTCGAGCGCGGCGGATGACGGTGCCTTCCGCCGCAACGCATGGTAAGCCGCTGCCAGTCCCAGTAGCCGAAATCCGTCATGCGATTCCTTCTCGAATGCCGCGAGCGCCTCCGGAAAGCGGCCCTGCACCAGATAGACTTCGCCTAGACTCCGGTATGTCATCCCACCGAGAGGATTGAGCTCGAGCGCCTCCTTCAGCGCCGCTTCCGCCTGCTCCAGAGAATCGGCGTGCAGAGAATATATCCCGAGATAGCGGTGGCCGTGCACGTTGAGCGGATCAAGCGCAATCGCGCGCCGGCAAAGCGCGATCGATTCGTCCAGGCGGCCAACATTCCCGGTCACCCCCGCTGCGGCGAACACGACGTCCGCGTTCCCCGGCGCCAGATCCAGCGCCCGCCGCATCGATGCGTCCGCACCTGGCCAATCCCAGTCGTATCCCATGCGAATGAGCCCGAGCGCCACGTGCCCCTCAGCGAGATCTGGCTCCAACGCTAGCGCCCGTTCTGCAGCCTTGCGCGCGCGTCCATACCCCTCTTCGTACGGCATCCAACCTGTTCCCGCCTCGACCGTCTGGGCATATGCCAGCGCGGCCCACGCCAACGCATACTCCGGTTCGAGGCTCACCGCTTGCCTGAAATGCTCGATCCCTGTCGCTACGCTGGCCTGTGTCCGGCGGGCTACCAGGGACCGTCCCTGCAGGTAAAGTCGATACGCCTCCGCATTCTCCCCGCGCCCCCTTGCGGCGACCCGCACTTCCGCCTTCACTGCGGCGCTCGCCGACGAATCCTGCTTCTCTCCCAAGAGCGCCGATCGCAGCTCTTTCACGACCGACTGCGCGATGTCATCTTGCACCGCAAAGATGTCCTCCAGCTCGCGGTCGTACGTGGCCGACCACAGATGCGAGTCGGTGGCCACCTGGACGAGCTGTACGGTGATTCGAACGCGCTTGCCGGCCTTGCGGACGCTTCCTTCGAGAATCGTCGACACGTTCAGCTTCTGCGCCACCGTCGGGATGTCGACCTTGCTGCCCTTGAAGCTGAATGCCGACGTGTGCGACGCCACCCGCAGGCCGCGGATCTTCGAGAGCACGTTGAGTAGCTCCTCCGCAACGCCGTCGGCAAAATACTCGTTGGCCTGATCGTCGCTCATGTTCACGAACGGCAGCACGGCGATCGATGGCGCGTCTTCGTCGATCGGCGCAAAGCAGCGTTTTCGGCGAAGGAACTGGCTGCGGCGGATTGTTCCCGGGCGACGGCTTTGGAGACGCACCGGGTGCGCCGCCGCCTGTAAGGGTGACGGTGAAACGGTACCCACGGCCTGGAATCGTTGCGATCGCCTCCTGCCCGAGGATCTTGCGCAGGGCGGAGACCTGCACCTGCAGGTTGTTCTCCTCGACTACCAATCCCGGCCAGACCAGGTCAAGCAATTCGTCCTTGGGAACCAGCCGATCGCGCCGTTCAATCAACGCAAGCAGGACATCGAACGCACGCGCGCCCAACGGCGTAGGTTCATTGTCGACAAGCAACTGCCGGGTGGCCGTGCGGAGCTCAACGTGACCAAATCGGTAGATAGCAGTCACGGCGGCAGGGGAAGCCTTTTTTCAGCCGAGAGCACCGCTACAGCTGCTGCTCCGGCACGAACGGCGCAAGCAGCATGTTCTGAAATCGCGTGAAGAACGTCGTGTCAGGCTCGGCGACGAGCACGACTTCGCCGTCGTCATCCATCGTCAGCCATTGCAGCGTCTCCCCGTCGGGGCCGAAGCGCAGCCGGTACGCGCTCTGCAGCTTGCTGATGTGGATCACGCGAATCACTTCTTTCGCGAGATCCGGACATTCGGCAATGATGCCGAGCTCGGTGTTCTTGCTCGCCGACCGCGGATCAAGATTCATCGAACCGATGAAGACGATCGAGCGGTCGATGACGGCGGTCTTCGCGTGCAAGCGCCCGAGCGACGCGCCTGGGAACATCAGCCGCTTGTTCTGGATGATTCGAGACGGACTGAGCTCGTAGAGATCGACGCCCGACTTCAACAGCGCCACGCGGTAGCGCGAATAGCCGGTATGGACGGCGGGTTCATCGTTCGACGCAAGCGAATTGGTCAGAATCGTGATCTTGACGCCGCGCTTGCGCAGATCCCCGAAGGCCAGAACGCCCATGTCACCTGGAATGAAATACGGCGACGAGATCACGACGTCTTCGTGCGATTTCCAGATAAGGTCCATCACGTTCATCGACACGCTCATCGAGCGCGCCATCTCGTCGGAGGTCGCAGTGACCTTTTCAGGCGAGTCGGCGAACGCGGTCGCGTTGCCCCACACAAGACCCAGCCGTCCTGCCTCGAGGTCCTCGCGGATCGGGCCGTAGCCGAGAATGTCGATCGGAGGCAGGTTGACCGCCATCATCTGCTCGCCTTCGTCGACGATGCGGTCGAAGCGGCGTCGCAGCTCGTCGCGGTCGACGTCGCTCGCGAGGATCGTCTGGACGGGATACACGTGCGGGCTATTCCAGTACGTATCGAAAATGCCTTGGAGCCTCGGCACGACATCGCCGACGGCGAGAACGTCCATGTCGACAAAGTTGTCGGTCGCGCTTCGCATGAAGTACTCGTCTGCGATGTTGCGGCCTCCGGCGACGACCATCGCGCCGTCCGCGATGAACAGCTTGTTGTGCATCCGGTGGTTGAGCCGGCCGAAGTCGCCGAGCGATGCGACGTACTTGCTTGTGAGGCTTTGGCGTCCGCAGCAGAATGGATTGAACAGACGTACCTCGACGTTCTCGAAAGCAGCGAAGGTGCGGAACATTTCGTCGCCGCCGGTCGTGTACAGATCATCGACAAGGAGGCGAACGCGCACGCCACGCAAGGCCGCGTCGCGCAGGTTGCGCATCAGCAACCGGCCGGTCATGTCGTTTTGAATGAGGTAGTACTGCACATCGAGCGAGTGCTTGACGCGCTTCGCGAGCTGGACCCTTGTGTCGAGCGCGTAGCTTCCAAGCGGCATCAGCCGGAATCCAGTGAGCTCGGGCGCCGGGCGCGAACGTTCGGCAATTTTCACGAGCTCACTGTCCGGCGCCGCCTTCAGCGCGACCGTTGGTGTGCGTTCGAGCAGTGGAGGCAACATACCGCAACCTGCCAGGGTGAAAGAAGCGATGAGCGCGAACATCACGTGCCCTGCTGCACGCAAGCGGCGTCGAGATAGAATGGGATTCGGCATTTGATGGAGAACCGAATGAAACGGCTGGTCGCTTTGGCCTTGGTCGCGCTGATGTCGTCGGCTGCTCACGCGGCGCTCGACATCGGAGAACGGGCGCCCGATTTCGCGATCCCGGCCGCGCTCGACGGGAAAGTGTACAAGTTTTCTCTCGCCGAAGCGCTCAAAAAGGGCCCGGTCGTCCTCTATTTCTTTCCCGCCGCATTTTCGGAAGGCTGCTCAGTCGAGGCGCACGAGTTTGCCGAAGCCAATGCACAGTTCGCGGCACTCGGCGCGTCGGTCGTCGGCGTATCAGGCGACGATATCGATACGCTGTCCAAATTCTCTGTGCAATCCTGTCAAAGCAAGTTTCCGGTCGCGTCGGACCAGACGCAGTCGGTGATGAAATCGTTCGATGCCGTGATGCAGACGCGGCCCGAATATGCGAATCGGATCTCGTACGTCATCGCGCCCGATGGCTCGATCGTCTACCACTACATGAGCCTCAATCCGATGAAGCACGTCGAAAAAACGCTCGGCGCGCTGCGAGGCTGGCAGAAAAAGTAGCCGGTAGGCGCTGGCCGCAAGCACGAATATCAGACAAACGCGTACGCGTGCGGTAGCGCATGCCTGATATTCACGAGAGGCGTTGCCGTCCGATCATGTGGAGTGCGCGGTCTGCATCCCAGCCGACGCCAATGTGCGTGTCGACACATGGCCGCACTTGATAAAGGAGAGCGCATTCATGAACATCAAATTGCTAACTGGTGCTTTGGCTGCAGCACTCTTGATAAGCGGAGCGCCCGCGACTGCAGAAAGCACTAAGGTGATCACGATCGAAGTTTGGGCAAACGATACCGCAGCTCGCTACGACGGCCGCATTCCTCGCACCGTCTATCTCGAAGAGATGGGGAGGCGTTACGATGCGGACGGCAATCGAGTCGTGACGCGGGAAGTCTATCTGAATGATTGGAACAATCGTTGGGCCACAATGGACCCCTATGGTCGGGGACTTAGCCCAGCGGAAGTGAGCCAATTGACCCACAACGTCGACTCGACTACATCGGGCATTCCACGAAGCGGCGCTGGCGCACAGCCCGGCAACATGGGGCCGGCAAATTCGAAGGGCCAATAGGTTCGAATACCGCGTGCAGTGGAGCGAGTTGATGTCCGCGTCGGTCGTCGCCGTCGTGCCGGTGATGGTGCCCTATGCGCTGCTGGAGAGGCCCCTGGTCGATGCTATTACTGCGGGCGCGGTGAAGGGTTGAGCTGCCTAAGATTAGGGCTTCATCGACATCGCATTGGCGCTGACCACGACGCGGATTCAGCCGTTTGATCGTTGCCGTCGATCCTCGCGAAACAGCGAATTGAGCTCATTGCCGGACGCTGCGTCTGCGAACCCATCGAACTTGCCTTGCTCCGCAATGAGCGTCGCTGCACGCATGAATCCACCCCATGCCGAGCGTGCAAGCGCACCGCCAACGCTGACGCGGCGCACCCCAAGCTCGGCAATCTGCTGCATCGTAAGCTCGCTCGCCGATCCGACTAGAAGATTGACGGGCTTCGGCGCGACGGCCGCCACGACGGCGCTGATTTGTTCACGGCTGCGAATACCGGGCGCATAGAGGCAATCGGCACCCGCGTCAGCGTAGGCCTTGAGCCTCGCGATCGTTTCGCCGAGATCAGGTCGGCCGACAAGAAAACATTCGGCGCGTCCGACCAAAAGCGTTTCGCCACCCTCTTTGTCGATAGCTCGTCGCGCCGCGCGCATTCTTTCGACAGCCACGCTTATTTCATGGAGCGGCTTCGCCGGGTCGCCGGTGGAGTCCTCGATTGACAGGCCCGCGACTCCTGTAGCGACGGCGAGACGCACGCTTTCCGCGACGCCGGCCGCATCGAGCGCAAAGCCGCTTTCGAAATCCGCATTCACGGGTAGATCGGTCGCCGCGACGATGTCCGTCAAATGCGCGAGCACAACGTCGCGCGAAACAGCGCCGTCAGAATGGCCGCGCGACCATGCGAAGCCCGAGCTCGTTGTCGCAAGCGCCTTGAAGCCAAGACTTTGCAGATAGCGCGCGCTACCGACGTCCCACGGATTTGGAATGACGAAGCATCCTCTTGAATGCAATTGCTGAAAGGCGCGACGCTTGTCGGCGATGGTTGGGCGAGTCTCGATCATGCGCCAGGCCTCAATTGGTTGCGAAACTGCAATTCTGCGCGCAAAACTGCCACCCGGAGCCGGAGACTCGACCTTTGCAGCCCCGGTACAGCCTTACCGCGAAACGCCCA
>VBCG01000045.1 GCA_005881895.1 Betaproteobacteria bacterium | reverse complement strand
GCCGAAGACGTACCAGAACACCGTACGGCTGGGGCTCGAGGATCCGCGCATCCACGCGCTGATTCTCGGCTACTGGCACACGATCATCACGCCGCCGATGGTGTTCGCGAAGACCATGGTCGAGGTAATCGAGGAAATGCGCGCGAAAGGGATACACAAGCCGGTAGTGGCGTCGCTTGCCGGCGACGTCGAGGTGGAGGAGGCCGCGGAATATTTATTCGACCATGGCATTCCCGCCTATCCGTACTCGACCGAAATGCCGGTGGCGGTGCTCGGCGCAAAATATAAATGGGCGAGGGGTGCCGGGTTGATTTGAACCCGTGACGGCACCCCGCAGCCGGGGGAAGACGCATAGGCCGGAATGGTAGGCGTCTTGAACAATGTCGCCACGGGCGATGAAGCGCACAACTAAGGAGGAGGACCATCAATGGACGGCCAAGCGAGCACCATTTCAACGGCGATCAACCGACCGGCTTCCTACCGGTGGCTGCAACTTTTCATGGGCATCGTCTGCATGGCGATGATCGCGAATCTGCAGTATGGGTGGACGTTGTTCGTCAACCCGATTTCCGAAAAATTTGGCTGGACGCGCGCGGCGATCCAAGTCGCGTTCACGATCTTCGTGTTGACCGAGACGTGGCTCGTGCCCTTCGAAGGGTACCTCGTCGATAAATACGGACCTCGTCCCGTCGTGCTGGTAGGCGGCATCCTCTGCGGCATCGGTTGGGTGATGAATGCGTACGCCGACTCGCTGATGCTGCTCTACATCGCTGCAGCGATCGGCGGCATTGGCGCCGGCGCCGTGTATGGGACGTGCGTCGGTAACGCGCTCAAGTGGTTTCCGGACCGCCGCGGCCTCGCTGCGGGGCTCACTGCTGCGGGATTCGGCGCCGGTTCAGCGCTGACGATCATTCCGATTCAGGCGATCATCAAGGCCAGTGGCTACGAAACGGCGTTCCTGTATTTCGGGATCGGCCAGGGACTCATCGTTTTCCTGGTCGCGCTGGGACTGACCGATCCGAGGCACACGGTAAGCCCCGAGCTCGCCAAGAAAGCCTCCACGCCGTCGAAGTCACCGGCAATTCTGCAGACGAAGCGCAACTATCGTCCGATGGAGGTCATCCGCGAACCGGTGTTCTGGGTGATGTACCTGATGTTTGTGCTCGTCGGCGCGGGCGGCTTGATGGCCGTCGCTCAGCTGGCGCCGATCGCGAAGGACTTCAAGATCCAAGACGTGCCGGTGAGCCTCGTTGGCATCACGCTGCCGGCATTGACGTTTGCGCTCGCGATCGATCGCATCCTGAACGGCGTCACACGACCGTTCTTCGGCTGGGTCTCCGACCACATCGGACGCGAGATGACGATGTTGATTGCCTTCGGACTCGAGGCCGTGGGGATCCTCTCCTTGTGGCAGCTCGGCAGCAATCCTGTTGCGTTCGTTCTCCTGACGGGGCTCGTGTTCTTCGCATGGGGCGAGATCTACAGCCTGTTCCCGTCGACGTGCACCGACACCTTTGGCCCGCAATTCGCTGCCGCAAACGCCGGCGCGCTCTATACCGCCAAAGGGACGGCGTCGTTGCTCGTCCCGCTGTCAAGCGTTCTCGCCGCCGCGACCGGCGGTTGGCACGGCGTCTTCATCGTGGCCGCGGTCATGAACGCCGTGGCGGCACTGATGGCGTGGTTCGTGTTGCGTCCGATGCGCCGCGCGCGCTACGAACGAATGGAGAATGCTGTGCCGGCTGCGGCCGCCGCCGACTAAGATAGGGTCAGACTCCGAAGCCACCTTCGGAGTCTGACCCTATGATCTTCACGAAGCGCTGCGGGAACGCAATCGGATCAGCGACAAGACGATATCGACGGTCGGCGTGGGCACCCCGGTCAGGCGGCCGAGCTCCTGAACAACGCCCACGAGTGCGTCGATCTCCATCGGCCGCCGCCGTTCCAAATCCTGCAGCATCGACATCTTGTGCGGGCCAAGCGAGGACGCGCCCGCCAGCCGCCGTTCGGCATCCACACGTAGCCGCAGCCCGAGGCGATCGCCGATCGCCTGCGCCTCGCGCATCATCGAAAGGCAGATCGCTCGCGTTCCGGGGTCGGTCGCGACGACGTCGATCGTTGCGGCCGTGAGCGCGCTCACCGGGTTGAAGCACAGATTGCCCCACAGCTTGAGCCAGATTTCATCGCGGATATCGGCGCGGATCGGTGCGTCGAAACCAGCGGCCTGCAGCATGTCGTGCAGGCGCTCGATGCGCGGACTGCGCTCCCCGGTGGGCTCGCCGATTGGAAACTTCCCGCCATGCTCGTGGCGAATGACGCCCGGCGCGACCATTTCCGCGGCCGGGAAGACAACACAGCCGACGGCGCGCTCGGAACGCAAGCGTTCATGCTGCTTGCCGCCTGGATCAATGCTGCCGAGCGTCGTGCCCTGATACGGAACGCCGTCGACGTCGAAAAACCAGTAGGGAAGTCCATTGGCGGCCGTCACGATCGTCGTTTCGCTGGCGAGCAGCGGCAACATCGAATCGACGGCATCGGGAATCGAATGCGCCTTGAGGGCGATGACGACGAAATCCTGAGGGCCAAGCTCGGCTGCGTTGTCCGTGCAAGGAACGCGCGCGACGCGCTCCTCCCCGTCGATCTGCAGCCGCAGACCATCTTTGCGCATCGCGGCCAGATGCGCGCCGCGGGCCACCAAGGTGACGTCGACGCCGGCGTTGGCAAGCCCAACGCCAAGATAGCCACCAATGGCTCCCGCGCCGAAGACGCACACCTTCATATCAAACCGCTATAGCGTGGAGTATTTGGAGCGGAGTACGTTTTTCTGGACCTTGCCCATCGCGTTTCGCGGCAGGTCATCGGCGAAGAAAACGCGCTTCGGCACCTTGAATGTCGCGATCTCGTCGCGCAGCGCGCCGATGATCGCGCGCTCGGTGAGTGCATGTCCGGGTGCCGGCACGACGACTGCGGCGACAGCTTCGCCGAGATCGTGGTCGGGCAGCCCGATCACCGCCGATTCGACGACGCCGTCCATACTGTCGATCCGCTCTTCGACTTCTAGGGGATAAACGTTGAGCCCGCCGGTGATGATCAGGTCTTTCGCGCGGCCGACCAGCCGCAAATATCCGTAGCCCTCGTCGCTCGCTACCCATTCGCCCATGTCGCCGGTCTTGAAATAGCCGTCGGCGCTGAACTCTTCGCGCGTTTTGTCCGGCATTCGCCAGTAGCCCGAAAACACGTTCGGGCCCTTCACTTCGATGTGACCGATTGTTCCGGGCGGGCACGGGGCGCCGGTGGCATCGACGACGCGTACGGCTTCGCCCGACAGCGGTTTACCGACGGTTCCGGCGACCCGCGGGCCTTCGAGGGGATTCGACGTGATCATGCCCGTCTCGGTCATTCCGTAGCGCTCGAGAATCGCGTGTCCCGTGCGCGCCCGAAACGCGTCGAATGTCTCGGGCAAAAGCGGCGCCGAGCCTGAAACGAACAAGCGAATCGAGCGCGATGCCTCGCGCGTCAACGAAGGCTCGGCGAGCAGGCGCGTGTAGTACGTGGGAACGCCCATCATGACGGTTGCGCTTGGCAACAGGCTCGTCGTTTCCTTGGCGTCGAACTTCGCGAGCCACAGCATGCGGCAGCCGGAGAGCAGCGTGCAGTGGGTGGCGACGAAAAGGCCGTGAACGTGATAGATCGGTAACGCATGCAACAGCACGTCGCCGCGGGTGAATCCCCAATGCTCGACCAACGCCAGCGCGTTGGCCGCCAGATTGCGATGCGAGAGCATGGCGCCCTTCGAGCGCCCGGTCGTGCCCGACGTGTAGACGATTGCCGCAAGATCGTCGGGACGCGATACGACCGTGTCGAAGATCTCCGGCGCATCAGCGGCTCGATCGAGGAGCTCCCCGCCTTGCGAATCGAGGGTCAGCACGACCGCCGTGCACGCGAGCGTCGCCATCAGGCCGAGGGCCTCCGGCCGGCAGACAATTACGCGCGGCGTTGCATCGGCGAAGAAGTACGCGAGCTCCGCCTTCTGATAGCCGACGTTGAGGGGGAGGTAGACGAGGCCTGCGCGAAGGCACGCGAGATAGAGCGCCAATGCGTGCCAATGCTTGTCGACTTGCGCCGCGACACGGTCCCCTTGGCGGCAGCCGACGCGCACGAGCGCATGGGCGATTCTCGCCGACAACGCGGCCAACTCGTCGTAATGGACGACGCGGCCCTTCGGGATCAGGACACAGGGCGCGCTGACCCGCGCCTCGAAATGGTCTTCGAACAGCGTGTAGAGATTGGCGTTCACGTGTTTGGACCCCACGCTTGCGGCTTCGCCGCTGCGCTGCCCCCTGAGGGGGAGTAGTTCGCACCTCGGGGCGGCCCTTCGGCGCTCACTTGTTGTGGCCCCCCGCTTGCGGGCGGATTATTCCACAATGTCGCCGTCCTACGTGAGCCAAAAAGACCCGTCGGAGATCCGGCCCCTGCCCTCGACAGCGCGCATCGCGGCGCTTGCGGATGATGGGATCGTGACTTCTCTCGATGGCTCCCGTCCCAGTCCCTATCTCGACCGGTTCGGGCTGGCGGCACAAGACGACGACGGCGTCGCGACAGCGCGCATTGAGGTGGCCGGCGCTCCGGTGATTATCGCCGCGCAGGACGAGCGCTTTCTGCGCGGCAGCGTCGGCGCGAACCACGGCGAGGCATTGCGCGCGCTGTTCGTGCGAGCACAGCACGAGCGGCCCGCTGCTATCGTCGTTCTTCTTGCTTCCGGCGGCGTACGCCTGCACGAGGCGAACGCGGCTGAGCTCGCGCTTGCGCGTGCCTTGCGTGCGCTGTTCGATGCACGCATCGCCGGCGTTCCCGTGCTCACGATTGCCGTGGGCGATGTGTTCGGAGGGTCGTCGATCCTCGCTTGCGCCGCGGACTGCACGGCGCTGCTCACCAGCGCTCGAATCGGTCTATCCGGGCCGAAAGTCATCGAATCGGTGCACGGCAAATGGGAGCTTGACGCCGACCGGCCCGATGACGTCCAAGCGGTATTCGGCGCATACGCACGGGCTTCGCGCGGAAACGTCGATCGCATCGTCGACGATGTCGATGCAATCCGCGGCTGGATTCGCATGGCCGCCGCGAACGCACTTCCGTTTGCCGACCAGGTGGTCAAGACGCAGGCGCTACTTGCTACAGGCGCGCCTTCCGGTCTTGCACCGCTGCCGCTGCGGACCGCACTGCCGGGCGCGCGTGCGGACGACACGGGGGGTTGGTTGTGGCGAGCGGGCGAATTATGGGCAACGCGTCCGGCCGGGAGCACCGCATTTGGAATTGATTTCGCGCAGGGCTTGGATACGGCGTTGCTGACCAAATTGCTCGATCCGCAATCCAACGCTCGTGAAACGATCGTGATTGTGGAGGATTCGCCCGGCCACGAAGTGTCGCGCGCAGCCGAAATGCGCTTCATTTCGCGCTACCTCGCCCACCACGCTGCCGTCCTCGCGCTCGCGCGGTCGCGGGGACATCGGCTCGTCGGGTTCCTCGTCGGGACAGGTCATAGCGCGGCGTTTTTCGTCAATGCGCTGCAGGCACCGGAACTGTATGCGTTGCCGCAGTCGCGTGTCGTCGCGATGGAACCGGCGGCCATCGCACGCGTCACCGGTCTCGACGTCGCGAACCTGATCGAAGATGACTTGCTCCTGGGCCAGCCGATACGGCATTTCGCGGCGCTGGGCGGTGTCGAGGCGATTGTCGATCTGGCCGAGTTCGCGCGTCGTTTTGGAGGAGCAAGGCAGGACACCTAATGATTGGCATCCCCGAAAGCTGTGGATTCGGTGAATCAATCGCGGTCGTCGTCCTCGCCTTGCGTTGCCCGCGTGAGACGGTCGCGCACCGCGAGCCACGCCGGATCGTCGGGCGGCGTTTCGATCAGGATTGCGTCGGCGTTCGCCGCATCGAGCGCGCGCAGATTCGCATACAAATCGCGCGCAAATTCGGCGGCGTCGCCGCGTGCCGCAATCCAGACGCCCTCGAAATCCGCCGGTCGCTCGAGTGTCCGCGCGAGCACCGCGAGCTGCTCGTCGCGTTCGGTCAGCTGAGCGAGCTCGGCGCGGAGCGCGTCGGACTTGAGCAACGATGCAGGCGTGCGCGGCGCGTAGTGCGACGTCAGGCTGCCCGATACGCGCGGCGCCGCGGCGTCCGGCGGCAGCGGTGAACGTCCGAGCACCTGCGCCAACTCGGCGACGCTGATTGCGCCCGGACGCAACAGCACAGGCTCGTCATTACGAAAAGCAACGATCGTGCTCTCGATCCCGACGTCGCACGGACCGCCGTCCAGGATCATCGCCGGCGCCTCGCGCAAGTCGGCGGCAACGTGCGCTGCGGTCGTCGGCGACACATGACCGAAGCGATTCGCCGACGGTGCCGCGATGCCGCCTCCAAACGCATTGAGCAACGCGCGCGCGATCGAGTGCGAGGGCATCCGTAGCCCGACGTTGTCCTGACCGCCGGTGACTTGATCGAGCACGGTGGACGCGCGCGGCAGGATCAGCGTCAACGGTCCGGGCCAAAACGCTTCAGCCAGTTGAGCGGCTCCCTTCGAGACCGCGCGAGCCCATTTTCCGAGGTCGTTACGATTGGCAATGTGAACGATGACCGGATGGTCGGCGGGACGGCCTTTGACCGCGAAAATCCGCCGGACCGCCTCGTCGTTCGTCGCGTCGGCGCCCAGTCCATAAACCGTTTCGGTGGGGAACGCGACGAGCTCGCCGCCTGCGAGTAATCGCGCAGCCTCATCGATTGCAATGGCACTCGCCGAGACGACGTTGCCGCTCATCGGGCGCCCGTCCCGGCCGTGTCGAGTGTGAGAGCGTATCTGTTAGAATCCCAATCCCTGTAGCACAGGATCCGAGGCGGCCGCGATTGAAGCGGCCGCATTTTCGATGGACGCGAAGAAGTCGGCAAGAGGAGCATCGATGAGCGAATTTCTGTTCACGTCGGAGTCGGTGTCGGAAGGTCATCCCGACAAGGTCGCGGACCAGATCTCCGACGCAGTGCTCGATGCGATTCTAGAGCAGGATCCGACCGGACGCGTTGCCGCAGAGACGCTCGTCTCGACGGGGCTCGTCGTCATGGCCGGCGAAATCACCACCGACGCCAACGTCAATTACGCCCGCGTCGCGCGCGACACGATCCGGCGGATCGGCTACAACGATCCTGAGTTGCGCTTCGACGCCGATGGCTGCAGCGTCATGGTGTGCTACGGCCGCCAATCGCCCGACATCGCACAAGGGGTCGATCGTGCGTCGGACGATTATTTGAATCAAGGCGCCGGCGACCAGGGCCTGATGTTCGGCTACGCCTGCGACGAAACTCCCACGCTGATGCCGTTCCCCATTTATTACGCGCATCGCGTCGTCCAACGGCAGAGCGAAGTACGCCGCGACGGGCGGCTCACGTTTCTACGGCCCGATGCGAAGTCGCAAGTGACGGTCCGCTACGTCGACGGCCGGCCGAAGAACGTCGACACCGTCGTGCTGTCGACGCAGCACCATCCAATCATGAATGACAAGCAAAAGGAGCTTGCGGAGGCGGTGATTGAGGAGATCATCAAGCCGGTGTTTCCCAAGGAGATGCTCGTCGGCACGCGTTATCTCGTGAATCCCACCGGACGCTTCGAAATCGGCGGCCCGCACGGCGATGCCGGCGTGACCGGCCGCAAAATCATCGTCGACACGTATGGCGGCGCAGCGCCGCACGGCGGCGGCGCGTTCTCCGGCAAAGATCCGTCGAAGGTCGATCGATCGGCGGCGTACGCTGCGCGTTACGTCGCGAAAAACGTCGTCGCGGCCGGCCTCGCGCGGCAATGCCAGGTCCAGGTGTCGTATGCGATCGGCGTGGCGAAGCCGATCAACGTGACCGTTTACACGGAGGGCACCGGCAAGATCACGGACGCGAAAATCGCCGAGCTCGTCAATGCGCACTTCGACTTGCGTCCGAAAGGCATCATTCAGATGCTCGACCTGCTGCGGCCGATTTACCGCAAGACTGCGGCCTATGGACATTTCGGTCGTGACGAACCGGAGTTCTCGTGGGAGAACATCGATCGCGCCGAGCGCCTGCGGGAGGCGGCCGGATTGAAAGGAAAGGCCGAGCTGGCGCACGCGTAGTGGCGATGCCGCGTGCATCGCAACTGGCCGCGATACTGCTGATGTCCGTCGCGGGCTGCCAAAGCTTTCCCACCTGGGATAATCCATTCAAGGCGCCACCATCGGCAGTGCGCCTCGACGAACGTAACGCGAGCGCGCCCATCGCCATGGAGCGAAACCAAACGCTCGTTGTCACGCTGGAGGCCAACGTGACGACGGGTTATCGCTGGGAACCGATTGCCGGCTTTACGCCTGTTCTACAACTGATCGGCACGGCCGATTACGTTGCGCGAAGCA
The DNA here is from genome assembly GCA_005881895.1 of Betaproteobacteria bacterium. GTDB lineage: Bacteria > Pseudomonadota > Gammaproteobacteria > Burkholderiales > Casimicrobiaceae > VBCG01. Next base: position 3,670 of record VBCG01000045.1, on the reverse strand, counting down.
CCGACGCGCCGGTTGCCGGCGCTCCCGGCGACATGACGTTCCGGTTTCGGGGGGAAACGGCGGGTACGACAACGCTCGAGTTCGCATATCGGCGGCCTTTCGAGGTGAATGTCGCCGCCGCCAAGTCGGTGCGCTATGAGGTGACTGTTCGATGACATTGCTTCGTGCTGTAAAATCATCCGTTTAGCTGCTGCATCCCCATAAGGAGCTTTGACAATGGCCGAACGGACCCGCACCCGCCGCAACACGCTCGAGCGTCGCTGCCTTCCGAAGACCTTCAAGCGCATGTTCGTCGGCGCGCCGAAAGGCATCTTCAAGATGCTGGAGAAGGTCAAGAAAGCGTAGTCGGCCCGTTCAGCGCCTCAGCACCGGAACCATCGCCTGAATGCGGCCGAGCTTGGCCGCGTACAGGTCGTGATCCTTGCGCGTCGTGCTGTTCTCGACGGCGATCGTCATGTGCTTGCGGGCCGGCTCCATTTCGCCCAAGCCCACATAGGCGAGCGCGAGCCAGAAGTGAAACTCGTGGTAATACGCCGCGCGATCGACTTCCTTCGTGAACATTTCCTTCGCCGTCTTGTAGTCGCTCTCCTGCATCGCGGCGAGGCCGCGCTTGAAATAGCCAAACGGCGGGTTCGGTTCCATCCGCTCGAGCTTGCGCGTCAACTCGAGCGCCGCCGCCATGTTTCCCTGGTCATGCAGCACTAACGCCAGGTTCGACATCGCGCGCGTATTGGCGGGCTCGCGTTCGAGGATGAAGTCGAATGCACGCTTCGCTTCCGCGAGGTTGCCGTGGCGCTGATAGACGACGCCGAGCGTGTTGTAGGCGCTCATGAAACGCGGGTCCTGCAGAATCGCCTCGCGCGCCCACCAGTACGCGTCGTCCATGCGGCCGGACGTCAATGACTCGACGGCGCGGTTGTTCATGTACATCGCAATGATCGTCGGCTCGTCGATCGCCCAAGTCCGGGCGCCGCGAAGGTCGGCGGGCGGCAGAAAATCGATCGTCATCGAATCGCCGTCATTGCGGGTCATGGCGTCTTCGACTCTCTTTCTGACGAGCGACAGATTGACGTGTCCGATCGACAGATAGAAGTCGCCGTCGCGGCTCCACGTTTCGTCGGTGAACACGTTCTGGTAACGGATCGTGAAGTCCATCTCCTTCGCAAACGCGGCAGTCATGATGACGAGCGACAGACAATTGCCTGCGCGCGCGGCAAACGCCTCGGCGGCGTTGCGCGTCATACCCGCGTCGTATTCGAGCTTCAGCTGGGCGCGATCGTATAGCGCATCGAACAGGCCGTGCTGCCGTCCGCGCAAGTGCACGAGCCGAGCGACGTCGGTTTCGATATACCGCTTCATCTCGGGGCTTAGTGCGAATACGTCGGCCGCGTTGATGCGCACCGATGGCGGAACGAATGCTTGATCGTTGAATAGCCGGTCCGCTTCCTGACGCGACGCCGGCGTGGCGGCGCAAGCGCCAAGCGCTGCCGACAACAACAGAACAAGCCAGCGCTTCAGTTCAAGATTCCCTTTTTCGTCGATCATTTTGGCGCGCGCAGGATCGGTGGCCAGATCCACCGCCGCTGATTTTAACGCCACTCGGGAATCGATCACGCAGCGGCGGCGTAGCCCGCACGACCGCTGTCAGTTTCGTTGCCGCCGTTATCCTGAGCGCTCGCGGCGTGAATTCCCTCAGCGCTCGTGAGCCACAGGTGCGAATGCACCCACGACAACGCGAGCGGATCCCCGAGCAAGCGTGTTTTCTGCTCACTCGTGAGCGCGGCCGGCCCGCTAGCGACGGCGTCACGGGCGAGCGCCGCGCGCTCGCGACGAACCGTGACGGGCAGGCGCAGGCGGCCGCTGCCCATTGCGCACGCAAGCGCATTGACGTGCGGATCAAAGGCCGCGTCGATGAACGAGCGGGGCGGGTCTGCGCACCGCATGTAGCGACGCGCGGCCCGAATCTCGCGCGGCGGGCGAAGCTCCTCGGGAATCATGAATACGCCCGCTCGGCGTGCGCGTTGGCCGAGCGCAACCCGGCTCGTGTAGACCGACAGCGGGATCGAGACGATCAGCGCGCCCGCAACAGGCAGAACCCAGCCCAGGAACATCGGATTGAGCCAGGCAACGAATGCGGTCCACACGACGCCGATCATCGTTTGCAGGCCATGGTTGCGTATCGCAAGGCCCCACGTCGTTTCCGCGTCGTCCCGCGGTGGCGAGCGCCAGGTTAGCCGCAGACCGGTAAGCGCGCGTAACACAAATCGAGTGTGGAAAAGCATCCGAATCGGCGCGAGCAGCGCCGAGAGCACCATCTCGAGAAGCAGGCTCGCCCATAGCGCGCGCGGGCCGCCGTAGCCGCGTGCCCGGCCTCTCATGGCGAGGGAGGTCGCGAGTATCTTCGGCACGAACAGCAGAAACGCCGTGGCCCCGACCAGTTGCAGCGCCCAATCGGGCCGCCACTCCGGCCACAACGGAAACAATTGGTACGGCTCCGCAAAATACTGCGGTATCGTCAGCGTGTGGACGGCGAGGAGTGCAGTCGACAGCGCGAGGAACAAAAACCACAGCGGTGCCGAAAAATACGCCATCACGCCGGTGATGAACACGACGCGGTGCGCGGGATGCAGTCCCTTCATGAGCGCCAGGCGGAAGTTCATCAGATTGCCCTGGCACCAGCGATAGTCGCGCTTCAATTCGTCGATGAGATTGGGAGGCATTTCCTCGTAGCTGCCCGGCAGGTCGAAAACGATCCACACTTTCCAGCCTGCGCGTCGCATCAACGCCGCCTCGACGAAATCATGCGACAGAATCTCGCCGGACAGATTGCCCCTTCCCGGCAAGCGACCCAATGAGCAATGCCGGATGAACGGTGCGATGCGGATGATCGCGTTGTGCCCCCAATAATGCGATTCGCCGAGCTGCCAGAAATGCAAACCGGCGGTGAAGATCGGACCATAGACGCCGGTCGCGAACTGCTGCGCGCGGCCATAGAACGTGTCGCGCCCCGTGGCCTTGGGGGCCGTCTGCAGGATCCCGACGTCGGGATTCGCTTCGGCGATCTGCACGAGTCGAGTGATGCACTCTCCGGTCATCACGCTGTCGGCGTCGAGCACGATCATGTAGCGATAGCGGCGTCCCAAGCGGCGGCAGAAATCGGCGACGTTGCCGCTCTTGCGCTTGATGCGATGCGGTCGCCAGCGATAGAAGATGTTGCCGAAGCCGACCGCCCGGCAGAGGTCGAACCATCCGCTGACCTCTGCAACCCGTGTGTCGGGATCAGCGGAATCGGAGAGCACGAAAAAGTCGAAGCGCTCGCCCTGTCCGGTACGGTGCACCGACTCGTATGTCGCACGCACCCGCGCAAACACCCCGGGAACGTCCTCGTTGGCGATCGGCATGATGACCGCCGTGCGCGCATCGGCCGCAATAGGCGCGGCGTCTCCGGCGGTGCCCGAGATCGCCCATCGGTCGCCGCCCTTGCCGACGACCAAATAGCCGGCGAGCGCCGTCCAGAAGCCGGCCGAGATCCACGCGAAGAGAATCGCGAAAAGAATGAGGATCGGAATCTCGAGCGGTTGCCGCCCATGGTAGGGGAGGACGGCGACCATCAGATCGGTCGCGATATAGGTCTGGCCGAGGATGAGCGCAATCAGCAGTGTGCGGCGCA
>VBCG01000044.1 GCA_005881895.1 Betaproteobacteria bacterium | reverse complement strand
AATGGTGAACAAGCTTTTACGTCACCCACGTTTTATATCAGGAGCTTAGATGCGCACCGGGGGCAAAATCGACGGTGCTAAGGACGAGAACCATTGCATTCGCAATGCGAAGGTCGAGGGTTCGATCCCTTCGTCTCCACCAACGAACTCAGAGGGTTAGGTCTGCACCTAACCTTTTCTAATTTGCAGCGCGTAACGCCTTTACGGGCGTGATGGCCGCGGCGGTCGGCGGCCTGATGTGTTCCGGCTTCCCGATCGTGCCTGCGAAGGTGAGGGTGCCGCGGAGGGTCCGAGGTATCGTTCCTCGAGTTGATGCCGTAACTGGTCGGCGAGCGCAATTTCGGCATCGCTCGGGAACATGGGCGCCGGCTCGACACCGCTATCGTGGTTGTGCGAGTCAATCTTCAGCATGACGCGTTTCTTGACGCATATCGCATGCCAGCCATGAAATGTCTTATCAAATCAGACCACGGAGCCCGGGTCGGAGAATGAAACGCTCGACCTGAAACGCGGCGTGTAAAAATTCACAACAGTGCGGCGCGAAGGGGGTCTCCGCCGCTCGGCGTGATCAAGATCGCTCTTGACCGATTTCACCCCTCAACGGCGCTTACGATCCGAGGTTGTTGTGATTTCTGGAAGTCGAAGGCTCACGCGCACGCAAAAAAGGTGCTTAGCGCATCACCTCGCCGATGTGTTCGCGTTGCAGGAGCTCGCCTTCGAATTCCTGCAGCTCGGGGCCGAGCGCATCGCGAGCCGAGATCATGCCGAGCGGTTTGCCGTGCTCGACGACCGGCACATGACGGAATCCGCCTTCGTACATCATCAGTAGCGCGTGGCCGACGGCCTTGTCGGGACCAATAGTCTTCGGCTTCGTCGTCATGACGTCAGCAACGTGCGTCTTCTTGGGGTCGCGCGACTCTGCGAGCACGCGGAAGACCGCGTCGCGCTCGGTGAAGATGCCGGCGAGATGGCCATGCTCGACGACCATCAGAGCACCAACGTTGTGTTTCTTCATGAGCCGCGTTGCAGCGGCGATCGTCGTTTTGCCGGGCGCCGTGAACGGGTTCTGGTTCGCGATCACATCTCTGACTGAACGATGGGGCATGGCAGCTCCCGGGTGATCACGTCGGATGATGATGGTACGCCATTCGCAAACGATTTCGGCGCTGTCCCGCTCAATGGCGGTCGTGTAGTCCGCGGGCGCGAGTTCGAGTATCGAGCCTGTTACGAGCGGGACCCGATCGCGGTAAGCGGCGAGGCGACTGCGGCGTCATGTCTGGATCGTCGGAGGCTTCGATGCCCAGCTCAACGACGACTTGCCGCAGCTTGCCGGTGCGTCGATCAGGGATCGGCAACCGTTCGTCCAATGAAACGTGTGAATGAGCGACACCCTGGCGCTTGAGATAGTCGTGCAGAGCGTGTGCGGCGGACCGAAAGGCCGCCTGCTTGCGTTCCACGCCAGCGATGTCGAATCGGAGCATCAGCGTCGTGTCGCGTGACTGCACGATCTGGAATCGATGCACGTCTGCGGCTTCTTCCACGGTCGTCGTAAGCGCCATCGGCAGCAGGCGGATTCGGCGTCCGTCCGAAGCGGACATCGTGACAACGTCTTCGCGCCTGCCTTCCACGCGAATGGCTGGCAACGGATTGCCGCAGCCACAGGGTTCGGGGTTGGCGACGACAGCATCGCCGAGGTCGTAGCGGATCACCGGCTGAATGCGGTTCGCGAGATTGGTGAGAAGCACCGTGTGCGAGATTTGGCCCAACGCGGTGGGACGATAACTCGCATCGACTGGCTCGAGCATCACCCAATCGGCGTTGACGTGAAGCCAGCCTTCGCGGCAGCCGAAGGCGATGCTCATGCATTCCGACGCCCCATATTCGTTGAGGACCGGACAGTCGAACGCGTGCTCGAGCTCAGCGTGAGCGGCCGGCGCTAGAAATTCACCACCGGACCACACGATAGCGGGCGCAACGCGAAGTCGGCCGGCGACGCGCTCTTCCGCGAGCAGAGTAAGCATCGTCGGATAACTCGCGAGATAGACCGGCGCGAACGCGTTGATCTCCGCTACCAGGCGATCGAGCGGTTCCATGATGGAAAATCCGCGCGCGGCGAGTCCCGGACCTGACCGACACACGCGTTCCCAGGAAGCGATGCTGGCGAAATGATCGCCGGTCGCAGCAATGAGCGCCGCGCGTCCGCCTTTGAATAAACCGGCGACGCATTTGCCGGCAAGATTCGCCCCAGCGAGTTGCACGGCGATCAGCGCGTCGTACACGGCAAGCGCGTCGCCGTCTTGAACAAAAATTCCGGGCTCACCCGTTGATCCGGAGCTCTTCCAGACGATGTAGCGACCCAGATAACGATCGCCGATGTGCGTCCGATCGGCGAGAAACGCATCAATGTTCGTCCGGCGAATCGCCGTGTCGGTGACCCACTCGTCGAAACGCGCCATCAACGCATGCTTGGTGACGACCGGCAGCGCGTGCGGGGCCGAAACGTTTGAAGGCACACTGCGATACATCTCACGATAGAGCGGCGAATGCTCGCGCGCGAACTGCACCAGCGCAACGAAGCGATCCAGGCGCGTGGAATCGATGGCCGCCACGCCCGCCGTGTGCGCCCACCAGACTTGCCAGAAGTTCGCCCACGATCGAACGTACGCGGCCGACCCGCCGAACAGCGGCAACCTTGACGCGCGTTCTGCCGGCCTCGTCATCATCAGGCCATTTTATGTTCGCGGGAGCACTTGATCCAGCTCGCGTACAAATTCCGAGCTTTCGGGCGATGCGGCTTGACCGGAAGTGGATCCGTTTACGATTTGTTGGCCGCCGCTATGAGGAAGCCGAGCCTCTGCAATGGCAGCGATTCCTCGGCGGCTCGATGGCTCAACTCTGACTCTCGCATCACCCTGCCTGCGAAAAACGCGCCGAGCGCGAAGGAAACGCTGAACAGGGCGGTCGAGACGTAGGCAACGCCCACTGCGGCGGATATCACGCATAAGGTAAAAAGTTCCCGCGACCCGGTCCGCGATACGAGCCAAAGTATTCGGGGCAACACGCGCCGCCCCACGAGCAGCATGAACGCCACGAAGGCGAGAACTTTCCCTAGCGTGAGCGAAAGTGCAATCCACAAATTGCTCGTCGCAGACTCCGCCGCGGCAGGATGTTGGCCACCGTCAAGCAGCTGTCCAAGAAGGGGCAGCATCACGAGCACCAGCACCATCACCAGGTCCTCGACGATGAGCCAACCGATGGCCCTGCGCACCGCCAAGAGGTCATCGAGTGAAAAGTGGAGCCCAACATCGAACATCAGCAGCATGACGCCGATTTCGGCCAACTCGCTCGCGAGCCCGACATCGGCCACAAAAGCCAGGTGTCGTTGGTCCGATAATGATTCCGGCAAGAAGATAGCCCACCGCGGGCGGCATTTTCATGCGCGCCGCAATGAAGCCCATGACCATCGCGAGTCCCAGACCCGCCGCAATTGTTGTTATGAGCTCAGCGTTATTGGGCATGCGCTAAATGATAGTCGAAAGCGCCCGTGCCCTTGGAAAGTTTGCCGGACCGATGTGTTGCTGCGCGCGGACGCGGTCATTCAGTGATGGATTGTTCTGGTTGTTCACCGCGCTTTCGCGCCGCTCGCGTTGCCGACTAGCGTGGTTCGCTGAACAAATCCCAGCTTTTCTATTTCCTACCGCGGGCTGCGATCTCGAATGCCCTTTGGTGACGGCCTCGGCGCAGCATGTTCTTCGTCGGGGAGCATTGCGCTCCGATTGCGGGATTCTTGAAGGAAACAGCGCAATTCTTAAGACGCCTTCTTGCCGTTTAGCATTGCCTTGAGATTCGCGAACGGCGAATGGGTCGCGACGCTACCGGCGCCGCGAGCATTGGTTCTATCGCCAGTCGCTTCCAGTTGCCGCTGGTGTTCGTTGTCATGGCAGTACAGGCACAACAGCTCCCAGTTGCTGCCATCGGGCGGGTTGTTGTCGTGATTGTGGTCCCGGTGATGAACGGTCAGCTCGCGAAGGTTGGCGCGTGTGAATTGACGCGCGCAGCGACCGCAGATCCACGGATAGATCTTGAGCGCTTGCTCTCGGTAGCCTTGTTCGCGCGTTGCAGCGGCACGGCGCGCCTCGGCCACGATGCGGTCTAGCTTGTTCGGGTCTTTCGCTTTCATGCCGCTATTTCATTCACAGACTCAGGCGGCTTTCGCGGGCATGTGCTGCTCCACCGCGTCCAGGACCTCTTCCGGTTCCTCGGCCTCTTCGTCCGTTTCGTTGTCGAGTACCTTGCGCATCCGTCTGACGTCGACCTCGCCACACCATTTGCCGACCACGACCGTCGCAACGCCATTGCCGATCAGGTTCGTAAGGGCGCGCGCTTCGGACATGAAGCGGTCGATGCCGAGAATCAACGCGAGGCCCGCGACCGGAACGTGGCCGACGGCCGACAGCGTAGCCGCCAGCACGATAAATCCACTGCCCGTGACGCCGGCGGCGCCCTTCGATGTCAGCAATAGCACGAGCAGGAGCGTGAGCTGTTGGGTAAGCGTCATCGGCGTGTCGGTCGCCTGCGCGATGAATACGGCAGCCATTGTCAGATAGATGGACGTTCCGTCGAGGTTGAATGAATAGCCGGTTGGAATGACGAGCCCCACCGTCGATTTCTTCACGCCGAGGTTCTCCATCTTCGCCATCATCCGCGGCAGCACCGACTCGGACGACGAGGTGCCGAGCACGATCAAAAGCTCTTCCTTGATGTAGCGGATGAACTTGAGAATGGAAAACCCATGGGTCCGCGCGATGATTCCGAGCACGATAAGAATGAAAACGAGGCAGGTCAAGTAGAACGTGCCCATCAGCTTACCGAGCGACACCAGCGAGCCCACACCGTACTTGCCGATCGTGAAGGCCATCGCGCCGAATGCGCCGATTGGTGCGACCTTCATGATGATGCCGACAATCGAAAACAGCACGTGCGACGTTTTCTCGATCCAATCGAAAACGAGCGTGCCGCGTCCGCCGAACCGGTGCAGCGCAAACCCGAACAGCACAGCGAACAGCAACACCTGGAGAATTTCGCCCTTCGCGAACGCGTCGACCACGGTGCTCGGAATGACGTTGAGCAGAAACTCGGTCGTGCTTTGCAGCTGTCCTGGCTTGGCGTAAGCGGCGATGCCCTTGGTGTCGAGCGTGGCGGGATCGATGTTCATGCCTGCGCCGGGCTGAATGACATTGACGATCGTGAGTCCCACGATCAGCGCAATCGTGCTGACAATCTCGAAGTAGAGCAGCGCGTAGCCGCCGGTCTTGCCAACCTTCTTCATGTCCTCCATGCCGGCAATACCGACCACGACCGTGCAGAAAATGATCGGCGCGATCATCATCTTGATCAGCTTGACGAAGCCGTCGCCGAGCGGTCGCATTTCGGTTCCCCACTCGGGCCTGAGATATCCGAGGAGTACGCCAATCACGATGGCGACGACGACCTGGAAGTACAGCGAGCGGTACAACGGCTTGCGTTGCTTGGCCATGGAGTCTCTCCTCGGACTTCGAACGTCGTGACGCCGTTTCTTTGGTGTTGATCGCGTGAAGGTTCTACTCAATCGGACGGCAGCCCCTGCACGCGAAATAGCTCCTCGAGATGCGGGCTCATCGGCAGATTGAGGCGCACGCCCGACGGCAACGGCTTTTCGAACCAGCGCGCGTAGATCGCAACGATCTCGCGGCTGCCGCTCAAGCGCCGGAACGCGCGCTCGACTACTTCGGCAAACTCGGGATCGTCTTTCCGAAACATGAGCGCGTAGTCGGCATAGGTCAGGAAATCGCCGACGACGCGAAAATCGCTGCCGGCCTTCTTGTCGGCGAGCATCCCGTAGAGCTGCACATCGTCGTTCGCGAACGCGTCGGCCTTGCCGCTGGCAAGCGTCTCGAACGACTCGTTGTGATCCCCGGCAAAGACGAATTTGGCGGCCACTTTCTGCCGCTGCGCGAGCTTGGGAATCGCTGTTTCATGCACGGTGCCGCGGGTCAACACGACCGTCTTGCCGGCCAAGTCGCGGAAATTGAGGATGCCGCTGCCGCGCCGGACCATGAGCTTCGTGCCGGTGACGAACATCGTCGGCGAGAACGCAGCAATTTTGCGGCGCTCGACATTGTTGGTCGTGGAGCCGCACTCGAGGTCGATCTCACCTGAATTCACGAGCTCGAAACGGTTCTCCGGTGTGACGGGACGATACGTGGCGCGAATGTCCTTCCCAAGTTCCTCGGCGATCTCCTCGACGACGATCTCGCAGAGGTCAAGTGAATAGCCAACGGGTTTCTTGCTCGCGTCGATAAAGGCAAACGGCGGAGAATTTTCGCGGTAGCCGAGACGCACCACCCCGCTGTCATTCATCTTCTTGAGCGTCCCGGTGCGTGGTATGTCGAAAACCGCGTTGGACGGTTGCGCCTGCGCGATGGTGACACCACCGATGATGGTCGCTACGATCGCGGCGGCCGAGCAGCATCGCAACATCCCGCGTCCATCCAAGTACGTCATTTGGTCTTTCGCGCCCCGATGTCGCTGTCCCAGCGGCGATAAGCTTCGACAATTGCCTTGGCGTCGAGCGTCGGCACATGCGGATACTGCGTGAGCCACGTCTCGTACTCGGGACGCCCAAATTCCTTGATGGCGTCCTGACTGTCCTTGGGCGCCATGGACAGCGGCACGTTTTTCACTGACGGGCCAGGATAGAAATAACCCTTGTCGTACGTCAATGCCTGAGCTTCGGGTGTCAGCAGGTACGCCATCAGATCGAGAACCACAGCGAGCTTTTCCGGTGGAATTCCCTTTGGAATGGCCATGTAGTGCGCGTCGTTCACCCACGTCATGTTCTTGAGCGGCGCGACCTTGAATTCCTTGGGAACGATGCCGAGGATTCGCGGGTTCAGATCCCAACCGGTCATCGTGACGGTCATATCGCGCGAACCTTCGCCCAGCTCTTTCATGACCGCGCCGGTTCCGGTCGTGTAGTACTCGATGCAGGAGTCGAGCTCCTTCAAGTATGCCCACGTCTTCTCCCAGCCCTTGGCCGGATCGCGTGGATCGCTGTCGCCAAGAATGTAGGGCAGTCCCATGATGAAGGTGAAGCCGGGACCCGAATTGGCGGGCCGCGCATAAGCAAAGCGGTTCGGATTGGCCTTGCACCACGCGAGCAACTCCTGCGGCGTCGTCGGAACCTGCTTCACTTTTGCCGGGTTGTATTCGAGCAGCGGACCGGCCGGCATGAACGTGACGACCAGCGCTTGATTTTGGGCGAGGTCGTTCATTTTGCGCGCCGCGGGGAGGTAGTTGTCCAGCACGCCGGGAAATCTGGCGGCGTAATCGGGCAATACCTTGACCCAAAGCCCCTGGTCGATGCCGGCCGACAACGCGCCCACACCGGTCAACACGAGGTCGATGTCGCTGCGGCCTGCCGCCTGCATTGCCTTCAGCTTGCCTGCGAGCTCCGGTGCCGGCGCCTTATTGAAGGTCACTTTGGAGACGAGCTCGGGATGCTTTGCCTGATACGCTTCGATCGCTGCCTGCGTCAGCGCCAGATCGCCGGCGACATCGATGACATTGATCGTCACCGGACTCTTGGGCATCGGCGAGGTTTGCGCCCACACTGGCGAAAGCGCAGCGAGCCCTAACACCGCCACGCTGGCTACGACGCAACCGAATCGATTCATTATCTGCAATCCTCCGTTAATAACTTGTCATCGCCGCAGACGGTGACCACGCTACATTTCCACCCGTCCACCTTCCTCCTCCTTCTCAAGCTTCACTGCCTCATGTTCGGCGTCGGCAATCGCTTCCTTGTGGCGCGGGAACCAAACAATGCCGGCAGCGAGCACGATGGCGAGCAATCCGACGGCGGTCGCCAATGCGAGCCGGATGCCCTGCACGAAATCGGCGTCGGCCGCGAGCAGAATGCCGTCGCGGAGTGCAGCGCTTTCGTGCTGTATCGGCCGGCGCGGTCCGATTTCTGCAGCGTACGCGCGGGGATTTGCGTTGCCAATGATCGCCATCGCTACGTCGCGCCGTTGCGCCTTGTCCGGTAGCGCCGCGGCAAGGTCGCGATCGAGCGTCGTGGCCAACCACGCCGCCAGGATCGACCCGAGCACCGCAAAACCGACGGTGGAACCGATCGCGCGTTGGGCACTCATGATTCCCGACGCCATGCCGGCGCGCTCGGGCGGTACCGCCGTCATGGCAAGCGACGTGATCGGCGTCAGGCAAAGCGCGCCACCGAGGGCGGCGAAGACGAAGCCAACGACGACGGCGACCATGCTCGCCGGCATCGATACGATCATGATCGCGAGCCCGGCGATCAGCGATGACAGACCGACGAGAATCGGCGGCCGTGTGCCGACCTTGCCCACCAAATGGCCCGCCTTCAACGAGACGATCGTCATGGTCACGCTGAACGGCAGCAGCAACAGACCGGTATCGGTGGGTGAATAGCCGCGGACGTTCTGCAGGTATTGCGTCGTGACGAGCAGCATGCCGTAAATGGAAAAAAGCACGGAAAAAATGGTGGCAATCGCCAGCGAGTACGTGCGGTCACGAAAGAGCGCGAGATCCATCATCGGATCGGCGCTGCGATGCTCGCATCGAATGAATGCGGCCAATGCGCCCGCGGCCAGCGCGAACAGCACGAGAATCTCCGCGGAGAGCCAGCCGACCTTCGGTCCTTCGATCACCGCGTACGCAAACGCGCCGACCGCGAGCGCGAACAGCAATTGGCCGGGTACGTCGAAGCGGCGCTCGCGCGCATCGCGCGATTCGGCGACGAAGCGCAGCGTCAGTATCACGGCCACGATGCCGACGGGAACGTTGACGAGAAAGATGGTGCGCCAGCCGCTGCCTTGCACCAGCAGGCCGCCCAACGTCGGACCGATCGCCGTCGCCGTGCTCGCAATCGCGGTCCAGATACCGATCGCGCGCGCCTTTTGCTTCGGTTCGGGGAACGCTGCACTGACAAGCGCCAACGATGTCACGTTGACCGTCGCGGCGGCAATCCCCTGCACGGTGCGCGCGACATTGAGCATGTCGAGCGTTGCCGCCATGCCGCAGGCGATCGAGGATGCGGTAAACAACACGATCCCGGCGATATAGAGCTTGCGCCGGCCGTGCATGTCAGCCAACGTCGCGCCCGACATGATCGCAACCGCCATGCCGATGCTATAGGTGGTGACGACCCACTGCAGACCCGCCTCGCCGACGTGGAAGTCCGCCTGAATCGCCGGCAATGCCACGTTCACGATCAGCGCATCGAGGAAGATCATGAACAAGCCGAGCCCCGTTGCCAGCAGCGTAAACCGCTGCGCGGTCGTCATCGGCGCCGGGGCCGGCGGAGCCGCGAGCGTCGGTTGAACAATAGTGGCCATAGGGCGACGGACGACTATACGCGGTGCATTAAAATCGCGCTATTCTGGACAGCTCGATCAACATGACCAACGACTCAAATCCGGTGCTGCACTCCTGGGAGACGCCATTTGGCCTTCCGCCGTTCGAGCGTGTGCGGCCGGAACATTTTGCGCCGGCTCTGGAGGCGGCGATGCGCGCCCATCGCGGTGAAATCAACGCAATCGCGCTCTGCGGCGACGCGCCTACGTTCGCGAACACGGTGGCGGCTCTCGACCGCGCCGGGCGCACGGTTGTTCCACAACCTCTGCGCGTCCGAAACGTCGCCCGCGTTGCGAGCGGTGGAGCGCCAAATGGCGCCGCGGCTCGCAGCGCATCACAACGCAATTCTGTTGGATGCGAAGCTGTTCGCGCGGATCGATCGCCTGCACGCGGACCGTGCGAGCCTGTCGCTACGCGCGGAAGAGCTTCGGCTGCTCGAGCGCGTCCATCTGGATTTCACGCTCGCCGGCGCGCGGCTATCGTCACCTGCGAAAAAACGTCTCGAGGAAATCGTCGAGCGCCTTGCGACCTTGACAACACAGTTCGAGCCAGAACGTCCTCGCCGATGCGAAGTTCTCGACGCCGACGGCTTTAGCGCGTTCGTCGAAGCCGGCAATGCATTCGACACCACGCTCGCCGAACGACTGCGGCATAACGTGTATGCAGCCGGCGGCACGGTCGATCCTGCGGTGGCCTACCGCGCGTTTCGCGGTCGCGAGCCGTCCGTTGAACCGATGCTCGCTCAACGTGGATTGATCGAAGAGCCGCCCCTTCGTGGTATCCAATCGGCCGCTAATTCCGTGGAGCTATAAGACCTAGAACGAGAGTTCGTTACGCTTCTGCGAAAAGCCCGTTAACGTAGGCAGTCACGCGAGGCCCGCCATGCAAACAACAAGCACGCAGGCAGCCGAATTCCCCACAGGCGCGACGACGTGGACCGAGGATTGGCTCGCCGTCGTGATCGGTCTATTGCTGTTCGTCCTGTCGCTCGGCGTTATCGGCGGCGCGGACATCCTTGGATGGGTCGTCACGACGAGCGTCTGGACCGATCTTTCCAAAGCGCTCGCTCCCGCGTCGAAAGGCTACGCGCAACTGGGCGGGATTGGCGCGCTCCTCGCGACTTATGCTGCGCTGTTGGTCATCATGACTGCCGGCGCCGCTGCGCTTCGGCTCGACGTCAAGCGTTTTGCGTTGGGCTTCACGGTGGCGTTCGCGCTCAGTTATCTATGCTGGATTGTCGGCAGCCAGGCGAATCTTGCCGTCACGACGCCGGCCGATCTCAGCAAGTTCGGCATCGGATGGTCGCTCAAGTTGACCAACGAGGGCGGCTACATCGTGGCGCTGCTCGCCGGTCTCTTCATCGGCAACTTCGTGCCGCGGCTCGCCGTATGGATGAAGGAGGCGATCCGTCCCGAGTGGTACATCAAGACCGCGATCGTGATCCTCGGTGGCTTCCTGGGGATTACCGCCGCCGAGAAGTTGGGCCTGGCGACGTCGCTGATGTTCCGCGGCTTCGCAGCGATCGTCGAGGCGTATCTGATCTACTGGGCCGTCGTCTACTACATCGCCCGCAAATGGTTTGGGTTCAGTCGCGAATGGGCGGCGCCGCTCGCATCTGGCATCTCGATCTGCGGCGTGTCGGCGGCGATTGCAACCGGCAGTGCGATCCGCGCGCGGCCGGTGGTCCCGATCATGGTCGCGTCGCTGGTCGTGATCTTCGCGGTCGTCGAGCTTCTTGTTCTGCCGTTTGCAGCGCAGGCGTTTCTCTCGCACGAGCCGATGGTGGCGGGCGCGTGGATGGGGCTCGCCGTGAAAACCGACGGTGCGGCGCTCGCGAGCGGCGGCATCACGGAAGCGTTGATCATGTCAACCGCCGCCGCGCAGGGCATCAACTATCAGAAGGGCTGGATACTCGGCACCACGGCGACGATCAAGGTCTTCATCGACATCTTCATTGGCGTTTGGGCATTCGTGCTCGCGTACATCTGGACGACGCACATCAACGTTCGCGAAGGCGACAAGGCGCGCGCGGTGGAAATCTGGCAGCGCTTTCCCAAATTCATTCTGGGTTATGTTTTGACCTTTGTCGTAATTCTCGTCATGGCGATCGGCGCAACGCCCGAGATGACGGCGAAAATCAAGTCGGCGATGGGCGAGGCGAATACCTTTCGCGGAATCTTTTTCGTGCTGACGTTTTTCACGATCGGCGTCATGAGCGATTTCAGGAAGCTGTGGGCCGAAGGGATCGGCCGACTCGCTGCAGTGTATCTGCTGTCCCTGTTCGGTTTCGTCATCTGGGTCGGGCTCGCGATCTCGTTCATCTTTTTTGCCGGCGTCACGCCGCCGCTCGCGCCTTAGTTGCATAAATTAGGCCGGACACGAAAG
>VBCG01000237.1 GCA_005881895.1 Betaproteobacteria bacterium | reverse complement strand
CAGACGATCGAGGACGCGCGCGGTTTGTTGGTAGGTCAGCCGATCGGCGCGCATCTGCGCATCCTGCAACAGGCGCGCAACGCGTTCGCCGACCGCGATGTCGGAGGCCGCGGCCTGCAGACCTTCGATCTCCGCGTGGCGATTCACGCCGTTACTGCGCTGGAATCTGCGCTGCTCGACCTTCTCGGCCAGCATCTCGAAGTGCCGGTCGCTGCGCTGCTTGGCGAAGGTCAGCAGCGCGACAAGGTCGAGATGCTGGGTTATCTCTTTTTCATCGGCGATCGCAAGAAGACGGACCTGCCCTACATAACCGACCCGGACGCAAAAGACCCATGGTCTCGTGTGCGTCATGAGACCGCCCTCACACCGGAGGCTGTTGTGCGGCTCGCCGAAGCGGCGTACGCGCGCTACGGTTTCAACGACTTCAAGCTCAAAGGAGGCGTGCTGCGCGGCGAAGAAGAAGTGGCCGCCGTCACCGCGCTGCACGAGCGGTTCCCGCAGGCACGGGTAACCCTCGACCCCAATGGCGGGTGGCTCCTTAAGGACGCGATTCGCCTCATGCGCGACGCGCGCCATGTTGTGGCTTATGCGGAAGACCCGTGCGGCGCCGAAGAGGGCTTCTCGGGCCGCGAGGTGATGGCCGAGTTTCGCCGTGCGACAGGTCTGCCCACCGCGACGAATATGATCGCCACCGACTGGCGGCAGTTGGTCCACGCGTTGTCGCTGCAATCGGTCGACATCCCGCTCGCCGACCCTCATTTCTGGACGATGGCGGGCTCCGTGCGCGTGGCGCAGACGTGCCGCGACTGGGGACTGACGTGGGGCTCGCACTCGAACAATCACTTCGACGTCTCGCTCGCGATGTTCACGCATGTGGGCGCAGCCGCTCCCGGACGCGTGACCGCGATCGACACGCACTGGATCTGGCAGGACGGACAGCGCCTCACGAAAGAGCCGCTGCAGATCAAGGGCGGCTTCGTCGAGGTGCCGAAGAAGCCGGGGCTCGGTGTCGAGCTCGATATGACCGAAGTGGCGAAGGCGCATGAGATGTACAAGCAGCACGGCCTCGGCGCGCGCGACGACGCGATGGCGATGCAATATCTAATCCCGAACTGGAAATTTGACCCGAAACGCCCGTGCCTCGTGCGCTGACCGCGCGACACGGCGAATGTCATTGAAGGAAGAGGCACTATGGCAAACGCGACGGCTTACACCGCATTTCCCAATCGGTTTCGCCAGGATCTGATCGCGCGCAGGCGCCTCATCGGCTGCTGGGCGTCACTTGGCAGTCCGATCACGACCGAGGTGCTCGGCGTGGCCGGCTTCGACTGGATACTGCTCGACGCCGAGCACGCGCCCAATGACGTGCTCACGTTGGTGCCGCAACTGATGGCATTGAAAGATAGCCTCAGCGCGCCGGTCGTGCGACCACCGTGGAACGACGTCGTCGTCATCAAGCGCCTGCTCGATGCAGGCTTCCATAACTTCCTCGTTCCCTTCGTCGAGAGCGCGGATGAAGCGCGGCGGGCCGTCGCCGCCACGCGTTACCCCCCGGCCGGCGTGCGCGGCGTCTCCGTGTCCCAGCGTAGCAATCGCTACGGTAGCGTTGCCGACTACTTCAAGATCGTCAACGACAACATCGCGGTCATGGTGCAGATCGAAAGTCGTGCCGGCGTCAATGCCGCGGCAGGCATCGCGGCGGTCGACGGCGTGGACGGATTGTTCATAGGCCCCTCCGATCTGGCGGCGGCTTTCGGCCACCTCGGCAATGCCAAACATCCTGAAGTCCAGGAAGCGATGGCGGGATTGTTCGCAGCGGCCAAGGCAGCGGGCAAGCCGATGGGCACGCTTGCGCCCGTCGAAGCCGACGCGCGGCGCTACATCGAAATGGGTGCAACCTTTGTCGCAGTCGGCAGCGATCTGGGCGTTTTGCGGATGGGAACGCAGGCGCTCATCGACAAGTTTCGCGGGCCGGATGTCGCCCCGATCGCGGCTCAATACTGACCCACCTGGAGCACATCAATGAAAGTCGGATTCATCGGACTTGGGATCATGGGATCGCCGATGGCGGCCAACCTGATCAAAGGCGGGCACCAGCTATTCCTCTTCAGCATTCCCAGCATTCCGCAATCGCTCGTCGATGCGGGCGGCAGCGCATGCGCGAACGGCAAGGAGGTCGCTCAGAAGGCGGACATCATCATCACGATGGTGCCGGATACGCCGCACGTCCAGGCCGCGCTCTTCGACGAAAACGGCATCGCGGCGGGATTGACGAAGGGGAAGATCGTCGTCGATATGAGCTCGATCTCGCCGCTGGCGACCAAGGAGTTCGCGAAGAAGATCAATGCGCTCGGCTGCGACTATCTCGATGCACCGGTCTCCGGCGGCGAAGTCGGCGCCAAAGCGGCGTCACTGACGATCATGGTCGGCGGCAGCGAGGCGACCTTCGCGAAGGTGAAGCTCTTGTTCGATCTGATGGGAAAGAACATCACGCTGGTGGGCGGCAACGGCGACGGCCAGACGACCAAGGTGGCTAACCAGATCATCGTCGCGTTGAACATCGAAGCAGTCGGCGAAGCGCTGCTTTATGCGGCGAGGGCTGGCGCCGATCCGGCGAAGGTGCGACAGGCGCTGATGGGTGGCTTCGCATCGTCACGGGTCCTTGAGGTGCACGGCGAGCGGATGGTGAAGCGCACGTTCGATCCCGGCTTTC
>VBCG01000043.1 GCA_005881895.1 Betaproteobacteria bacterium | reverse complement strand
TTTGAAAGAATGCCGTGGCAGCTCTCCGGCGGCATGCAACAACGGGCATCGATTTGCCGCGCGCTGGTGCACGACCCATCGGTGCTGCTGATGGACGAGCCGTTCGGCGCGCTCGACGTAATGAGGCGTGAGAAAATGAATCTCGAGCTGCAGCGGATTTGGTTCGAGACGCGCAAGACCGTGCTGTTCATCACGCACAGTATCCCGGAAGCGGTATTTCTTGCCGATCGCATCCTGGTGATGTCGGAGCGGCCTGGCGCGATTGCAGCGATCTACGATGTCGCACTGTCGCGGCCGCGGTCGTTGTCCGTGATGGGCAATTCCGCGTTTGTTGCGCTGGCGCAGACGATCCGGCGGCATTTCTATGCGCAGGGCTCGCTCGACGACTAGCGATACCGGTTCAAACGTCATGCGCAATGAGGTGAAGTTTTCGATCGTCGCGCTCGATCTTTTCGAGCGTCCGGTCCGACTGCGCCTGCCGTTCCGCTTTGGCGCCGCGACGCTGCGCGAGCGCCGCAAGCATTTGTCCGTGCGCAAATTCGCTTTGCCGATGGTCGCAGCGCGTCCGGCTGGGCGGCGGAAATGATGATGCCGAAGTGGTTCGACAAGTCGCTGCAGCGCTCCAACGAGCAGAATCTCGACGATCTCCGTCGCTCGTTGGCGCTTGCCGCGCAGGCTTATGGGTCGGAACACACGGCGCGCACCGCGTTCGGCCACGCGGCTTCGCATTACCGGTCGCTGCTTGCCGCGGGCGCGGGTGAAGGACTGAATGCACTTGTCGCGTCCTTTGGAGCGGCGCTCGTCGATCGCGCGATCCTCGATGCCGTGTGCCACACACAGAAAATGAGTTTTGCGACGGCAATCCAGAACAATGTTCCGGGAATCGATGCGACGCTCACACCCGATCTCCGCGAATTCGCGTTCGCTGCATTTCTCGACGCGCTGTTGCCGGTATCAACCATCGCCGTGCGGCACACGGTGGGATTGCTCGACCCGCTCGCGTCTTCGGACGTTGCAGCGCGTCCCGACGACGATCTCCCTGTCGCGCTCGACGAGGTGATCGCGCGATACGGCCACCGCCATTTCAAGCTGAAGCTGGCCGGCGACGGGGCACAAGACTTCGAGCGCCTAGCACAAATTGCAGCGGTGCTCGATACGCTCCCTCAGTACGCGGTGACGCTGGACGGCAACGAACAGTTCGATTTTGTTGAAGCGGTGCATGACTTATGGCGCGCTGCCGATGCAGAGCCGCGTCTCGCCCGGTTATCGTCCGCGACGCTCTACCTGGAACAGCCGCTACCGCGCGAGCTTGCATTGTCAGCCGATGTGCACGAGCTCGCTCGATTCAAGCCGCTCGTCATCGACGAGTCCGATGCCACGTTCGATGCTTTTCCGCTGGCACGTCGGTTGGGTTACGCGGGTGTCTCAAGCAAGAGCTGCAAGGGCATCTACAAAAGCCTCGTGAATGCGGCGCGTTGCTCGAACAGCATCAACACCGGGAGCGCATTCATCACCGGTGAAGATCTGACGGCGCAGGCCGGACTCGCGCTGCAGCAAGACCTGGCGCTCGTCGGATTGCTAGGCGTCACGCACGTCGAGCGTAACGGGCATCACTACGTCGACGGATTCACTGGTCAGGACGCGCCGCGGGATGAGCAAGCGGCATTTCAACACGCGCATCCGGATCTTTATGAAACGACGGTGCGCGGCACACGGCTTGTCATTCGCAACGGAATGATCGCGCTCGGCTCTATCGGATGCAGCGGATTTGCATCGGGCGCGATCCCCGCGATCGAATCGCTGGCGCCGATGAAGACCGCCGCCGTTCCAATAACTTGAAACGGAGCAATCGATTGGACACGATCCGCGTCGGCATCATCATGAACGGCGTCACGGGCCGAATGGGCACGAACCAGCATCTGGTGCGGTCGATCAACGCGATTCGCGCGCAAGGTGGCGTCGCGCTTGCCGCCGGACGAACGATCATGCCGGACCCGATTCTCGTCGGGCGAAACGCCGCGAAGCTGGAGGCGCTTGCGCAAGAACACAACGTTGCGCGCTGGACGACCGATCTCGATGCAGCGTTGGCCAATCGCGACGATGCGATCTATTTCGATTCGGCGTCAACCGGCATGCGGTCCGATCTCGTTCGCAGGGCAATCATCGCCGGCAAGCATATCTACACGGAAAAGCCCGTGGCGCCGACGCTAGCCGACGCGCTCGATCTCTATCGACGGGCGGAAGAAGCCGGCGTCAAACATGGCGTCGTGCAAGACAAGCTGTGGCTCCCCGGTCTGATGAAACTAAAAACGCTGATCGACAGCGGTTACTTCGGCCGGATCCTGAGCGTGCGCGGCGAGTTCGGTTATTGGGTCTTCGAAGGCGACTGGCAGCCGGCGCAGCGCCCGTCGTGGAACTATCGCAAGGAGGACGATGGCGGCATCATCGTCGACATGCTGTGTCATTGGCGCTACGTGCTCGACCATCTGTTCGACGGCGTGAAGAGCGTCGCGTGCGTCGGCGCCACGCATATTCCGCAGCGCTTCGATGAATCCGGCAAAGCGTATGCCGCGACGGCCGAAGATGCCGCTTACGCGACATTCGAGCTCGAAAACGGCGTGATCGCGCAGATCAACAGCTCATGGTGCACGCGCGTACGGCGCGACGACCTCGCCACGTTCCATGTCGACGGCACGCTTGGATCGGCGGTCGCCGGGCTCACCGAATGTTTCATCCAGCCGCGTGCTGCAACGCCCAAGCCCGTGTGGAATCCCGATGTGCCGCAGACGATCGATTTCTTCGCGACATGGCAGAAGATGCCCAACAATCGCGCTTACGATAATGCATTCAAGGTCGAGTGGGAATTGTTCCTCCGTCACGTCGTCGAGGGAGGCTCGTTCCGCTGGAACCTGCTGGAGGGCGCCAAAGGCGTGCAGCTTGCCGAGCTCGGCATGAAAAGTTGGTCCGAGCGCCGCGTTCTGGACGTGCCGGCGCTTACCGCCTGATCGCTTGATAGCATGCCTGCGCTCAAGTTACCGCACGCCGACGGCAGACTCGAAGCGTTCGAGCTGTCGTCGCCTGCGACTTGGCGAGCGCCGTCGCAACACCCGCAGTGGAATCGCGTGGCGTTCGCCGCGGCGCATGTGGTTGCGGCACCGCTCGCGCCGATCGATCCGTGGCTCGATGCAGCGATCGATTGGGACGCGACGCTCGCGTATCGCCGCTACCTTTGGTCGCTGGGCTTTGGCGTCGCCGAAGCGATGGACACTGCGCAACGCGGGATGGGTCTCGACTGGTCGACGTCGCTTGCGCTGATCCGACGGACCGTCGCCGAAGCGGCCGACTTCCCCGGTACCGTCGTTTTTTCAGGCGCGGGGACCGATCATCTGGTGCCGGATCCCAATGCGCCGCTCGATCGCGTCATCGGCGCGTACGAGGAGCAATGCGCCGCCGTCGAAGGCATGGGCGGACGCATCATTCTGATGGCGAGCCGCGCGCTCGCGGCATGTGCCCAATCGCCGGACGACTATGCGTATGTGTACGGTCGCGTGCTATCGCAGGTGCGTGCGCCGGTGATCCTGCATTGGCTCGGCGAAATGTTCGATCCTGCGCTCGCCGGTTATTGGATCGGTGAACGCAGTGACGATCCCGATCACGCACGCGCCATCGATGTTTGCGCCGGGGTCATCAGAGAGAACGCCGCAAAAGTAGACGGCATCAAAATCTCGCTGCTCGATGCCGACAAGGAAATCGCATTGCGCCGTCGCCTTCCGGTGGGCGTTCGGATGTATACGGGCGACGATTTCAACTTCGCCGCGCTGATCGGCGGCGATGCTGGCGGGCATTCGGATGCGCTCCTCGGCATCTTCGACGCCATCGCACCGGCCGCAGCGGCTGCGCTGACCGCGCTCGCAAAAGGCGATCGTGCGTCGTTCGACCGAATTCTCGCGCCGACGGTACCGCTGTCGCGCCACATCTTTGCAGCACCGACGCGCTTTTATAAAACCGGTGTCGTTTTCCTCGCGTGGCTCAACGGCCATCAGGCGCACTTCGCGATGGTCGGCGGGCAGCAGAGCGCGCGCAGCATCGTCCACTTGGCCGAGCTTTTTCGTCTGGCCGACGCCGCAGGCCTGCTGCGCGATCCCGATCTCGCGACATCACGGATGCGGACGTTGCTCGCGCTGCACGGCGTCGACGCTTGAACCACCGACTTGTCAGATGAGCGCCCCCGATTCCGATTTGCTATCGCTCAACACTGCGACCGTTCGCGCGCAGTGGAAGTTGCCGGAAATCATCGCGGGTTGCGTGCGGCACAACATTCGCGGCATTGCGCCATGGCGCGACCAAGTCGCTGCGACCGGTCTCAACGAAACCGCGCAACGCCTAGGGGACGCCGGACTCACGGTGACGGGGCTGTGCCGTGGCGGCATGTTTCCGGCGATCGACCGCGAAGGACGCCGATCAGCGCTCGATGACAACCGGCGCGCGGTCGATGAGGCGTTGGCGCTCCGCGCGCGTTGCCTCGTCCTGGTCGTCGGCGGCCTGCCCAAGGATCGCAGCGGCAGCGTCGTCTCGAAAGACTTGCGCGGCGCACGCGAAATGGTGCGCGATGGCATCGGCGAATTGCTGCAGCACGCGCAGTCGGCAGGGATGCCGCTCGCGATCGAGCCGTTGCACCCGATGTACGCTGCTGATCGCGCGTGCGTGAACACGCTCGCGCAGGCCAACGCGTTGTGCGATGAGCTGGCGCCGAATGGAAAGG
This sequence comes from Betaproteobacteria bacterium, assembly GCA_005881895.1. Lineage (GTDB taxonomy): Bacteria > Pseudomonadota > Gammaproteobacteria > Burkholderiales > Casimicrobiaceae > VBCG01. The sequence continues at coordinate 7,301 of VBCG01000043.1, read as the reverse complement.
ATGGGCTCGGGATCGCCGTCGACGTCTATCACGTGTGGTGGGACCCCGACCTCGAGGCAGGGATCGAACGTGCAGGCGCAGCGGAGCGCCTGTTTGCGTATCACATCTGCGATTGGCTCGTGCCGACGACCGATCTGCTGAACGATCGCGGCATGATGGGAGACGGCGTCATCGACCTGCCGATGATTCGCCGATGGATGGAAGCCGCCGGTTATCGCGGCATGCACGAGGTCGAAATCTTTTCGGCGGCGAATTGGTGGAAGCGCGACCCGGACAGCGTGCTCGCGACGTGTAAGACGCGGCATGAGGTCTGCACATGACGACGCCATCTCGGGTCCCGCCCGACACGCCCGCCTTCGATCCCGCCCGAGCCGCCGTTTTCGCCATCGGCATCGGCGCGCCGGTCATCGCCTGCCTGCTCGTCGGCGGACCTGCAGTGGCGCTCTTCGCCGGCGTGGGCGCCGTCAACGCGCTCTTCACCGATCCGCGTCGCGGTGTGGCGGCGCGCCTCATCTCGATCGCGGTCGCAATGGCGGGCATTCTGATGTTCGCGCTGCTCGGAATGACCCTGCGATCAAGTCCGGACCTGGCGCTTGCCGTCGCTATCGCGTTCGCTTTCCCGGCCGGACTGGTGCCGCCGGCATTCCCCTATCTGTCGATGGTCGCCAAGCTTCTTCCGCTGACGATTATCGTCGTCGCCACGGGCATTTTCCCGAGTGGACACGTGGTTGTCGGGTTCTTCGTCGGCACGGTGTTCGCGATGCTCGCGACCATCGCCGAAGCCGCGCTCCGGCGCATTGTTCCGTACGCCGACCCGATGCACGAGCTCGTCGCCCTCTGGCGCGGCAAGCGCAACGATCTCGCCTACGCCGTCGCGTTCACCGCAGCGGTCGGCCTGGCGGTGTATGCGGCCCGCGTCGCCGCCGCGACGCATCCACTCTGGGCAGTGGTGGCGGTGTTGTTCGTCATGCACCCGGACCCCGACCGCTCGATGAGGCGCATCGCCAAACGCATTGGCGGCACGTTTGCCGGCGTCGTGATCGCCTGGACCATTGTTCGCTTCATCGATTCGCCATGGCCGCTGGTTGCGCTTGCCACTGTCGCGGCCGCGCTACTGCCTTGGGGCATGGCGCGCGGTGTGTTCGCTGGAACGATGATCGCGACGGTTTTCCTGCTGCTCCTGTTCGACGTCGGGATGATCGCGCAAGGCGGAGATAAACCGCTGATCTTCGCGCGGCTGTGGGACACGCTGATCGGCACTGCCGCCGTCGCGACTGCGACTTACGTTCTGAGTCTCTGGCATCGCTGGCGGCCCCCGAAACGAGACACGCACGAGATGCCCGATGCGCTGGAGCCGGATCACGCGGCGATGCTCGAACCGGACGCGCATCTGTAGCGTCCGCTCCGAACAACTAAACCGACCTCTTCGGAAACTTACGGGCGGCAGTCGACCAACGGCAGCGCAACCGCCTGCAGCACATCGCCGGTGGAACTGCTCTGGACGAAAGCGACCAGCGTCGGCGAAACGCCACGCTCCGCAGGAACGCTGAAGCGTGCGGAAAAGGGTCCGTCGCCCGTTGGCGCCGACTTGAGGGCGCGGACGACATGGTCATGCATCAGCCGGACGCCTTTGTTCTCTCCCGCCTTCACGTCCGACACAAGGCCGCTGTCGACATAGGCGATCGACAGCGTGCTCTTCGCGCGAGCCGCCGAATCGACGATGCGACTCACGGCCGTTGCGGCGACCTCCTTGCCGTCGCTCGTTGCCGTCAATTCAATTGTCGCGGCCGCGGCCTCGTGCGCGATCCGATCCAGCACAGGTTGCGGCATCGTGCGTCCTGACGCGGGGAATTCGTGTCCCTGCAAAAGGATCTGCGGCGTGACGACGAACGTCTTGCCGTTCGCCTGCATCGCCGCGTATTGACGTTCGGTGTAGGCGTGCGAAGCAAAGCGGTCGGTCCAGCCGAGGCGATCCCAATAGTCGACATGAAAAGCAAGCGCCAACGCGCGGTTCGCAGCGCCGGCGCCGGCAAAGTGCGACGACAGCCAGCGATCGGCCGGCGGGCAGCTGTCGCAACCTTCGGACGTGTAGAGCTCGACCAGCGGTGTCGTCTGCGCGCCGCTGACCGCTTTACAGGACGCTGCGTGCGCGGTGCCTGCGACGACAAGGGCAACGATCGCGACCAACGGCAGCATGCAGGTGCCGAGCATTGCGACCGACCGCGGAGCGCAGCGCGCGACGCGTGTGCTACGATCGACGAACGCGGCCCCGCGGTGGACATTCTGTCGAGGAGACGGCATGGGGATCTTCAGCATCATCTGGATGATCATCATCGGTTTTATTGTAGGCGCGCTGGCGCGATTCTTCTATCCGGGCGCCGTCAACATGGGCTTCTGGATGACGACGTTGCTGGGAATCGGCGGGTCGCTGGTAGGCGGCATCATCGGCAGCCTGCTTTTTCGCTCGGAGGGCGGAAAATTCCACCCCGCCGGCATTTTCCTGTCGCTTATCGGGTCGCTGATCCTCCTCTACGGCTACCTGAATTTCGTCAAGTAGCCGGGAAAAACGGAAACACCACGAGAAGCGATTTCAACGGCCGCCGAAAGCGGCCGAACATTGATTTTTGCTAAACCAGGTCCGCCGCAGGACCCAGGATCTGCTCGCGCAGCTCGCGATAGCGCGGCAGCTGCGGCGGATAGATGCAGATGTATTTGACTTGCGCGGCCTGCAAGCACCGCTGCTTGATGATCTCGAGCTTCTGGTCGCGCGGATTGATCAGCTGATCGGGCTCGCGTGCGTCGACGATCGCGACGATCGTCATGTCGCGATCGCAGACGACAAAACCGACATGTTGATTGGCGATCTTGCGAAACGCGCGGAGCCGCTCCATTCCCTGCGGGCCGATCTTGACCTGCAGCACATCGGCGAGCCGGATTCGCGCAAAGATTTCGTGCCGAGGGAACGCCGCTTTGAGCAGAAGGAACACAACGCCTTCGGCCTTGGACAGGAAACGCGGGCGCAAGAGATACAACCCGGGAACTTCGGCGGACGACAGCAGGCGTGTGGTCTCGCCTTCGGTCCATTGGGCCATCGTATTCGGCGCATCGCCGCCGATCGCGACACCGCCTGCGGCGACGCGGTTGCGTCGCATGAAACCGAAGACGATGGCAATCGCGAGGGCGACGACCACAATGCCGAGCACGACGCTGGAACTCATCTAAGTCGATCCCTACCGTGGGCACCGATCCCTGTTCACATGCTTGTCAGGGCTTTTTGCATAGTCGTTGTTATTTGCGGAGTTACCGCCGACTCTTCACTAAGTCTAATACATTTTTAGCGCATGCACGCAACGCTCTCCACGCCGCGCGTAATCGTCGGCGGCGATGCCTGCCAAAATGCCACAGTGTGGTGTCGCATGTCGATCCATCCAAAACGCAGCGCCGGATCGGCGGCGACTATCGCTCCTCGGCAATGAACCGGGTAATATCAATCCGCTCGCGCATGAATAAATCGAACAAATCCTCGCTCGCAGCCCTTCTCGCCGCATGTCTTGTGGGGATAGCGACGCTGTCGACGGCCGCCGAACGCGAGCCCGTCATGGTATCGGCCTACTACGGTTCGGGCAGCGTTATCTTTTTCTACGGCGCCGAAGCCGTGTGGACGCCGGGCTGCGAGTGCGAATGGCTCACGCGCTACAACCTCGACCCGCGGTTCGCCGTCAACGTCGCGTATTGGAAAGGCCATGACCAACCGCCCGAGCATCGCTCGTTGTGGGACGTCGGCGGCCACGCGATGTTGCGGAGTGCTTTTTTCAAGGATCGCGCCGTCTCGCCATTCGTCGAGATCGGAACCGGCGTGCAATTGCTGTCCGAAACGCGCATCAACGCCAGCCGCTATCTCGGCACGCATTACCAGTTCGGTTCACGGATCGGTGGAGGAATTGCGTTCGGATCGCCGCGGCGTTACGAGCTGCTGGCGTTCCTCGAGCACGTGTCGAATGCCAGTCTCGGCTCCGGGCCCAACGACGGCGCAACGTACGTCGCCGTGCAATTCCGCGTCGGTTTGGACTGAGCTTCCGATAAAACAAAGCCCCGCGCGTGGCGAGGCTTTTGTTCGAACAGCAGGTCCTTCGCTTCGCTCAGGATGGCAGCTACTATGTCATCCCGAGCAACGCGAGGGACCTGCTTCTACTTCCTCTTGGACATCATCTGCGTCACATGTCCATGTCCATGCCGCCCATGCCACCCATACCACCGCCGCCTGGCATCGGCTTCTCGTCCTTCGGCAGCTCGGCGACCATCGCTTCGGTCGTGAGCAGGAGGGAGGCAACCGATGCCGCGTTCTGCAGCGCGAAGCGCGCCACCTTGGTCGGATCGACGACACCCATTTCCACCAGATCCCCGTACTCACCAGTTTGGGCATTAAAACCGAAATTGCCCTTGCCTTCGGCGACCTTGTTCAGCACGACCGAGCCTTCTTCACCCGAGTTGCCGACGATCTGACGCAGTGGTTCCTCGAGCGCACGCAACACGATCTTGATGCCGGCATCCTGGTCGGGATTCGCGCCCTTCAGGTCCTTCACGCCGGCACGCGCGCGGATGTAAGCGACGCCGCCGCCCGCCACGATGCCTTCCTCGACCGCAGCACGGGTCGCGTGCAGGGCATCTTCCACGCGGGCCTTCTTTTCCTTCATCTCGACTTCGGTCGCGGCACCGACTTTGATCAGCGCCACGCCGCCGGCCAACTTCGCCACGCGTTCCTGCAGTTTTTCCTTGTCGTAGTCCGACGTCGCGTCCTCGACCTGCTTGCGGATGTTCTTCACGCGCGCTTCGATCGCCGCTTTTTCACCGGCACCGTCGATGAGGGTCGTGTCTTCCTTGGCGACTTCGACGCGTTTCGCGCGGCCCAAATCCTTCAGCGTCGCGTTCTCGAGCTTGAGTCCCAGCTCTTCGGCGATGACCGTGCCGCCGGTCAGGATCGCGATGTCTTCGAGCATCGCCTTGCGGCGGTCGCCGAAGCCCGGCGCCTTGACGGCGGTGGTCTTCAGGATGCCGCGAATATTGTTGACGACCAGCGTAGCGAGCGCTTCGCCGTCGACGTCTTCGGCAATGATCAGAAGCGGCTTGCCCGACTTTGCGACTTGCTCCAGCAACGGCAGCAGATCGCGGATGTTGCTGACCTTCTTGTCGTGCAACAGGATGTACGGGTCGTCGAGAACCGCGACCTGCTTATCCGGATTGTTGATGAAGTACGGCGAGATGTAGCCGCGGTCGAATTGCATCCCCTCGACCAACTCGAGCTCGTTCTCCAAGCCCTTGCCGTCTTCGACGGTGATGACGCCTTCCTTGCCGACCTTGTCCATCGCCTCGGCGATCGTCTTGCCGATCGACTCGTCGGCGTTGGCCGAGATTGCGCCGACCTGCGAAATTTCCTTGCTGGTCGTGCACGGCTTGCTGATCTTCTTCAGCTCCGCAACGATTCCGACGACTGCTTTGTCGATGCCGCGCTTCAAGTCCATTGGATTCATGCCGGCGGCGACGTACTTCATGCCTTCAGCGATGATCGATTGAGCAAGCACCGTGGCCGTCGTCGTGCCGTCGCCCGCGACGTCGGACGTCTTGGAGGCGACTTCCTTGACCATCTGCGCACCCATGTTCTCGAACCTGTCCTTGAGCTCGATTTCCTTCGCGACCGAGACACCGTCCTTGGTGATTGTCGGCGCGCCGAAGCTGCGCTCGAGGACGACGTTGCGGCCCTTGGGACCCAGGGTGACCCTGACGGCGTTCGAAAGAATATTGACGCCGTTCACCATCTTGTTACGGACGTTTTCGCCGAAGCGAACGTCTTTGGCTGCCATGATTGGTATCTCCTGATGCGGTATTCGGTTGATGCCTCAGTGGACTGTCTATGCCACGACGCCGATGACGTCGTCTTCACGCATATGCAGCAATTCCTGGCCTTCGATCTTGAATTCCTGGCCGGAGTATTTGCCGAAGAGAATTCTCTCCCCGACCTTGACCCCCATCGGGATCACCTTGCCGCTGTCGTCGGTCTTTCCGGGTCCTGCGGCGATTACTTCACCCATCGAGGGCTTTTCAGCGGCGGTATCCGGAATGACGATGCCGCCTGCTGATTTGCGCTCCTCTTCGAGCCGCTTGACGATGATGCGATCGTGTAGAGGACGAAGCTTCATGTTAGTACCTCACTCCTTGAATTGAAGTCATATGAAAAACAATCTGTTGCGCCGCCGGATGCTCTGTGGTTTCAGGACGCTGGGAATGCCAGACCGTCTTTGTTAGCACTCAGCAGCCGCGAGTGCTAATCATATGTCAGAAGATCGAAGAATTCAAGCTTTTCGACAGGAAAAACCTGCGGAAAAGCTAGTGCGCCCGCCCGGCAAGACTGGACGCACTGGGCAAATCGGCTGCGCGCCAGCCGCCGCCAAGTGCCTTGATCAGCGTCGCGCTGGCGTTGAAGCGACGCCCATCCAGTTCGATCGCGTTGCGCTCGGCGGCAAGCGCGATCACTTGGAGCGCGACGACGCTGATGTAGTTCACAAGTCCGGCACGGTACTGGTTCATCGCAAGCTCGACCGCTTTGCGCGCTGACTCAAGCGCCTTTTGCTGGACGCCCGCTTCCTCTTCGAGGATGCGCAGGACGGCCAAGTTGTCCTCGACTTCCTGGAAGCCGGCCAGCACCGTCTGCCGATAATTCGCGACGGTCGCGTCGTACGCGGCGATGGTCTCGTCGCGTTGTGCCTTGCGGAGTCCCGCGTCGAACAACGGCGTCGCCAGCGCAGCGCCAAGTGACCACACGCGGTTGGGGAGCGAGATCCAGTTCGAGAAGCTGGATCCTGCAAAGCCGAAGTTCCCCGACAGTGATAGCGACGGATAGAAAGCGGCGGTGGCGACCCCGATCTGCGCGTTGGCCGCCGCGACGCGGCGCTCGGCAGCCGCAATGTCCGGGCGCCGCTCGAGCAACTCGGAAGGAAGCGCCGCTGGAATTGCCGGCAACGGCGGCGTCGTCTCGGCGGCCGCCAACGAGAATTCGGCCGGCGCCGTGCCGATGAGTATAGCGATGGCGTGCTCGAATTGTGCTCGCGCGACGCCGATCTCGACCGCCTGCACTTGCGCGCCCAGCAATTGCGTTTCGGCTTGCACGACGTCCGCGCGCGCAACGACGCCGGCGTTGTAGCGGTTTTGCGTGAGATCAAGGGAGCGTTGATACGCGGCGACCGTTTCGTCCAACAGCTTCTTCTGCCGATCGGCAATCCGCAGCCCGAAGTAGGACTGTGCAAGCT
>VBCG01000236.1 GCA_005881895.1 Betaproteobacteria bacterium | reverse complement strand
GAAGCCTGTTAAGGAAGGAGTATCGAAGGCGGACGCCGAAGCTGCTAAGAAGAAACTCGAAGAAGCCGGCGCTAAAGTAGAAGTCAAGTGACCTGCGAATCCGAGCTCCGCCGGATTCGCAGCTGACGAATCACAACGCGATACGTTGATTCGAGAAGCTAGATAGACGTGAATCGCGGGCGGAGCCCGACGATTCACTGTAACAAGGCCGTCGGGCGCGGCGGCCGCTTCGATCCGAGATCGAAGCGAAGCGATTCCAACCGGGACCGTTTCGCTTCGCTTTCTGATGCGACTGCAGAAAGCAAGGCATGGTCGGGCGACACGGATCAATGTGTCGTCGTCCGCCAGCGGCTGGTAGCGGCCAGCCACCAGGCCACGGGAATGCAACGTTCCCTTGACCAGTCGATGAACTACGGCGCGCGTCCCAAAAGGCGCATGTCCGGAAGCGCGACGGTCCGCGTGGCCTGACGAGGTGATCTCGAGCCCGCGGCATTTCCGCTTCATGCAAAACCGGAGATGGCATGGCTTTGTCCACGTACTCGTTCACCGAGAAAAAACGCATCCGCAAGAGCTTCGCGAAGCGCGCGAGCGTTTTGCCGGTCCCCTTCCTGCTCGAAACGCAGCTCGTGTCGTATCGCGCGTTCCTTCAGGCCGACACGCCCGGCGACACACGCAAGAATGAAGGCCTGCAGGCTGCGTTCACGTCGATCTTTCCGATCTCGAGCCATTCGGGCAATGCCCGACTCGAGTTTGTCTCGTATTCGTTGCTGCCGCCGGCATTCGACGTTGTCGAATGCCAGCAGCGCGGGCTGACGTACTGCTCGGCGCTTCGCGCGCGCGTTCGGCTGATCATCATGGATCGTGAAGCACCGAAAGATACGGTGAAGGAGGTGAAGGAGCAGGAGGTCTACATGGGCGAAATCCCGCTCATGACCGAAAACGGCTCGTTCATCATCAACGGCACCGAGCGCGTGATCGTCTCGCAGCTCCATCGCTCGCCGGGCGTGTTCTTCGAGCACGATCGCGGCAAGACGCATTCATCCGGCAAGCTGCTGTTCTCGGCGCGCGTGATTCCGTACCGCGGGTCGTGGCTCGATTTCGAGTTCGATCCGAAGGACTTCCTGTTCTTCCGCGTCGACCGCCGCCGCAAGATGCCGGTGACAACGCTGCTGAAGGCGATCGGGCTGTCGAACGAGGACATCCTCAAGCAATTCTTCGTGTTCGACACGTTCCATCTGTCGCCGAAGGGCTTCGATCTCGAGTTCGTGCCGGAGCGCCTGCGCGGCGAGATGGCGCGCTTCGATATTCACGGCAAGGACGGCAAGGTCGTCGTGCCGAAGGACAAGCGGATCACCGCGCGGCACGTGCGCGAGCTGGCCGACAGCAACGTGAAGCGAATCGCCGTTCCGAGCGACTACATCGTCGGGCGTTCGCTCGCGTTGAACGTCGTCGATAAGACCACCGGCGAGCTGCTGGCAAAGGCCAACGACGAAATCACCGACGACCTGCTCGAAAAGCTCGTCGCGGCGAGCATCACCGAGATCAAGACGATCTACACGAACGATCTCGACATGGGCCCGTACATTTCGCAGACGTTGCGCAGTGACGATACGCCCGATCAATACGCGGCGAAGGTTGCGATCTATCGGATGATGCGGCCGGGCGAGCCGCCGACCGAGGACGCGGTCGAGGCGCTGTTCCACGGCTTGTTCTTTGCCGAGGAGCGTTACGATCTATCCGCCGTCGGCCGGATGAAATTCAACCGCCGTGTTGGCCGCAACGAGCTCAAAGGCTCGGGCACACTGACCAACGACGACATCATTGCCGTCATCAAGATTCTGGTCGAACTGCGCAATGGTCGCGGCGAGATCGACGACATCGACCATCTCGGCAATCGCCGCGTCCGGTCGGTGGGCGAGCTCGCGGAAAATCAGTTCCGCTCCGGTCTTGTGCGCGTCGAGCGCGCGGTCAAGGAGCGCTTGGGTCAAGCCGAGAGCGAAAACCTGTTGCCACACGATTTGATCAACGCGAAGCCGATCTCCGCGGCGATCAAGGAGTTCTTCGGGTCGTCGCAGCTCTCGCAGTTCATGGATCAAACGAATCCGCTGTCCGAGATCACGCACAAGCGGCGCGTGTCGGCGCTGGGTCCGGGCGGCCTCACGCGCGAGCGCGCGGGCTTTGAAGTGCGCGACGTGCATCCGACCCATTACGGCCGCGTGTGTCCGATCGAGACGCCGGAAGGTCCGAACATCGGGCTCATCAATTCGCTCGCGCTCTATGCGCGCACGAACGAATACGGCTTTCTCGAAACGCCCTACCGGCGCGTGAACGACAGCAAGGTCACCGACCAAATCGATTTCCTCTCGGCGATCGAGGAAGGTCAGTTCGTGATCGCGCAAGCGAATGCGAAGATCGACAAGAACGGCAAGCTGGCCGATGAGCTGGTCAGCTGCCGCAGCCGCAATGAGTTCATGTTGTCGACGGCCGACAAGGTCAACTACATGGACGTTGCGCCGTCGCAGATCGTGTCGGTTGCGGCGTCGCTGATTCCGTTCCTCGAGCACGACGACGCGAACCGCGCGTTGATGGGCTCGAACATGCAACGGCAAGCGGTGCCGTGCCTGCGGCCGGAAAAGCCGTTGGTCGGCACGGGCATCGAGCGTACGGCGGCAGTCGATAGCGGCACGGCGGTGATGGCGCGCCGCGGCGGCAAGGTCGACTACGTCGATGCGAGCCGGATCGTCGTGCGGGTGAATGACGGCGAAACGGCTGCAGGCGAAGTCGGCGTCGACATCTACAACCTGACAAAGTACAAGCGCTCGAACCAGAACACGAACATCAATCAGCGGCCGCTCGTCGAGGTTGGCGATGTGATCGCGAAAGGCGATGTCATCGCGGACGGCGCGTCGACCGACATGGGCGAGTTGGCGCTCGGGCAGAACATGCTCGTCGCGTTCATGCCGTGGAACGGCTACAACTACGAAGACTCGATCCTGATCAGCGAGCGCGTCGTCGGCAACGATCGCTACACGTCGATCCACATCGAGGAATTGTCGGTCGTCGCGCGCGATACGAAGCTCGGCTCCGAGGAAATCACCCGCGACATCTCGAGCCTTGGCGAAGCGCAACTGGGCCGTCTCGACGACGCCGGCATCGTTTACATCGGCGCCGAAGTTGAGGCCGGCGACGTGCTGGTCGGCAAGGTGACGCCGAAGGGTGAAACGCAGCTCACGCCTGAAGAGAAGCTGCTACGCGCGATCTTCGGCGAAAAAGCGTCCGACGTGAAAGACACGAGCTTGCGCGTGCCATCCGGCATCTCGGGCACGGTGATCGACGTTCAAGTCTTCACGCGCGAGGGCATCGAGCGCGACAAGCGCGCGGCCCTCATCATCGAC
>VBCG01000042.1:12117-14852 GCA_005881895.1 Betaproteobacteria bacterium | reverse complement strand
GTGCACACGGGCGCCCTCACGGACGAATGCGCGCGCAGTCGCGAGTCCAATGCCGCTCGCGCCCGCGGTGACGAGGACGCGAGCATCGTTCAGTTGGAGGTCCATGGTAAGGGTCCAGAGTGTCGCGCCGCACGTCGGGCGCGCCTTCCGCTATCATAGCCGCGATCAGAGCCGCTACCCAACGGCCTTCGCGTCTTACCTCATTCCCGCCACCGGAGGAATCATGAATCGTTTGCCATTCAGCCGTCGTCGTCGTGCGCTGCTGCAGGGAAGTGCGGCCGTCACGGCGCTCGGATTTCCCGCGATCGTGAAAAGCCAGTCGGACGCGATCCGCTTTGGTCATTTGACGCCGCGCACCGGCTTCCTCGGACCGCTCGGCGAATACGCGGTGATGGGTGTGACCCTGGCCGTCGAAGAAATAAATGCGGCGGGTGGCGTCATGGGTCGCAAGATCGAGCTGATTGCCGAGGACAGTGTCAATCCGCAGACGGCGTCGACTAAAGCCGAGCGGCTGCTCGAGCGCGACAAGGTCGCGGTGATCATCGGGGAAATCAGCTCCGCGTCGGGACTCGCGATCGCGCAGGTCGCCTTGCGCAACAAGAAACTGTTCTTCAACACGGGTTGCAATTCGGACGAGCTCCGCGGCAAGTCGTGCAACCGTTACATGTTTCACACCGAAGCCGCCAACAGCATGTACGTGAACGCCTGCGGCCAGGCGCTGTTGCGGGACGGCATGGTCAAAGGCAAGAAGTGGTACAGCCTCACGGCCGACTACGCGTTCGGCCACGATCTGCTCAAGGTCGCCAAGCGCTTCATGGTCAAGAACGGCGGCGAATTCGCAGCGGATGAGCTCGTGGCCACCGATGTCAGTGACTTCTCGCCGTTCATGCTCAAGATTCGCAACGCGAAACCCGATCTCGTCGTGTCGAATCTCGCCGGCGCGCAAATCACCAATTTCATGAAGCAGTACATGGAATTCGGATTGCCATATCCGGTTGCGGGCTTTGGCTTCGATACCGCGGTGGCGTGGGGCGCGGGCAAGGGCAACGTGACCGGGATCTGGCCGCTGGTGTGGGATTCGCAGGTGAAGTCGCCCTCGGCGCAAAAATTCACCGACGCGTTCGTCAAGAAGTACGGCAAGCCGCCGGAAAACCAGGCGTGGGGCGATTTCCTGTCGACGAAGCACGTTGCGCAGGCAATGAACGAGCTGAAGACGACCGACTCGACCAAGATCGTCGAGCATCTTGAAAAGGGCGCGCGCTTCGACGTGCTCAAGACGCGCGAGGGTTACTACCGCAACTGGGACCATCAATTGCTCGGCGAGATGTATACGATCCGTTTCAAGCCCGCGAGTGAGGTGAAGGACCGCTGGGACCTCTTCACGCTGTCCGCACCGGTGCCGGCAGCCGGCGAAAGTCTCGAGGTCCTCGCCCCGACGCGCGAGGAAAACGCGTGCACAATGCCTGCATGATGTGACGCTCGCGCGCGGGTCGCTTGCCTGCGCGCGAAGACCATGGTCGCCGTCCAAATCCTCGAGCAGATCCTCAATGGGCTGCTCGTCGGCGCGTACTACCTGTTGATCGCGCTCGGCCTGTCGCTCATCTTTTCGCTGGGCGGACTCGTCAACCTCGCGCACGGAGCCTTCTACGCAATCGGGGCGTACCTCGCCGTCAAGCTCGGCGACAAGCTCGGGTTCGTGGGCGTCATGGTCGCCTCGCCGGTGCTCGTGGCACTTTTGGGCCTTGTCATCGAGCGCTTGCTGTTCCGGCGTTTCTATCGGGCGGATCCTGCGCTCGGGTTGTTGCTCACGTTCGGCCTTGCGATGATCGCCGAGCAGGCGCTGCGACTGATCTTCGGCGCCGCGCCGATCCCGTTCTCGATTCCCGATGCGCTGCGTGGCCAGGTTCTGGTCGGGGATTTCATCTATTCGAAGTACCGATTGCTGATGCTTGTCGTTGCCGCTGCGGCGGTAGGCGCACTGTGGTTTCTCTTGCAGCGAACGCCGTTTGGCCGCGTCGTTCGCGCCGGTGTGCAAAACCCGGACATGGTCGCGGCGCTCGGCATCTCGCTCTCGCCTTACATGAGCGGCGTCGTGGCGATCAGCGTCGCGCTGGCCGCACTCGCGGGCGTGCTGCTCGCGCCGATATCCGGCGTGCATCCCGCGATGGGCGCAGAAATTCTGACCGCGGCGTTCGTCGTCGTCGTGATCGGCGGCTTGGGTTCGTTCTGGGGCGTCGTTTGCGCGGCGTTGATCGTCGGCGTCGTGCGCGGACTCACCGTCTATTTCTTTCCGTCGGCGGCCGAAGCATCGATGTACCTGTTGATGGTCCTCGTGCTGCTGTTTCGGCCGCGCGGGTTGTTCGGCGAGCGAATACTGCGGTTCGAATGAGCGCTCCGGCGAGGCGAAGCCGAGCAAGGCCCGAAGGGCGCGGCGGAGCGCGATTGAGGGAGGCCGACACTCGACCTTGCGCTAGGCACAAGAGGTACAAAGAGGCCGAGGAATGAAGAAGCTGCGATCGCCCATCGTCGTTGCTGCGTTGGCGCTCGTTGTGCTTCCGTTCGCGCTGCTCGCCGGCGGGCTTACGCTGACCAGCGCCACCGACGTCGTCATCATCGGCGTCGCGTGCATGGCGCTCAACATCCTCGTCGGCTACACGGGCCTCGTATCGTTCGGTCATGGCGCCTGGTTCGGACTTGGCGCCTACGCGGCTGCGCTCGCACAACGGCATTGGTTC
>VBCG01000042.1:0-12100 GCA_005881895.1 Betaproteobacteria bacterium | reverse complement strand
CAACGCTCTTTGCGCTCGCATTTCTCGCGGTGGCGGCCGTGCCCATTGCGTTTTTGGTGCTGCGCCGCCGCGGCGTCTATTTTTCGCTGCTGACGCTCGCATTCTCCGCGTTGACCTATGCGGTCGCGTTCCGCTGGACGGCAGTGACCGGTGGCGAGAATGGACTGGGCGGCGTGACGCGCACGAGCTGGTTCGGCGTCGATCTCGAAAACGGGTGGGTGTATTACGCGCTCGTCGCCGTGATCGGACTCGCGATCGTATTCGCGCTGGGACGGTTTCATCGCTCGCCGATCGGCACGGTGCTGGTGGCCATTCGCGAGAACGAGCAGCGCGCACAGTTTGTCGGTTATGCGACACGGCGCTACAAACAAGTCGCCTATACGCTGTCGGCGGTGCTGACGGGCTTTGCCGGTGTGCTGTTCGCGTTCCATCATCGTTTCGCGTCGGCCGATCCGACGGCCGTGTCGTTTTCGGGCGAGCTGCTGGCTATGGTGATTATTGGCGGCATGCGCAATCTTCTTGGACCTGCGCTCGGTGCGCTGTTCTACACGCTCTTTCGCGAGTATTTGTCGATCTGGACGCCAGATTGGCTGCTGTATTTCGGCCTGCTCTTCGTTGCCTTCATCGTCTTCTCGCCGACGGGCCTTGTCGGCGTCTGGCAGCGTCTCACCGAACCGATGAGGGCAAAGATCGTCGAGGCGGCCGCGATGTCCGGCCGCGCGATCGAGCACGGCGTCTCGCTGCCCGCGTTCCTGCGTAGGGACCCGCATGATGGCGGTGTCGTGCTCGAAGCGCGCGATCTCGCGAGGTCGTTCGGCGGCATCAAGGCGGTGGTCGATGCGAGCATCACCGTTCGCGATCGGTCATTGCATGCGCTCATCGGCCCGAACGGCGCGGGCAAGACGACAATGTTCAATCTCATTTCGGGCTTGTTCGTGCCCGATCGCGGAACGGTGACGCTCGCCGGGGCAGCGATAACCGATCTGCCGCCCCATCGAATCGTCGGCGCCGGACTTGCACGCTCGTTTCAGATCACGAATCTCTTTCCCGGTGTATCGATCGAGGAGAATCTGCGGCTTGCCGTTCAGGCGCACGATCCGTCGCATCGCAATGGTTGGACCGACGCGCACGCGATCGAACGCGTGACACAGCGCACGGCCGAGTTGGTCCGCTTTCTCGGATTGTCGGGGATCGAGAAGGCCGAAGCCGGCTCGCTCTCCTACGGCGGGCAGCGATTGCTCGACATGGGCCTGGCGTTGGCGAGTGCACCGCGCGTATTGCTGCTCGATGAGCCGCTGGCGGGGCTGGCCGCGGCCGAGCGCGAACGCGTGGCACAGCTCATTAAGCGCGTCTCGGCCGACATTCCGATCCTGTTGGTCGAGCACGACATCGATCGCGTCTTCGCGCTGGCCGATCGCGTAACCGTGATGAATGAAGGTATCGTGCTCGTGGACGGCACGGCGGACGACGCCCGTCAGAGCAGCGCCGTGCAAGAGGTTTACATCGGCTCCGGCACCGCAGCGCTTGCGGCGAGGCCGCGCGGACATGCCGACCGTCCCGCCGCCCCTGAATTGCTCAAGCTCACCGGCGTCAATGCGTTCTACGGCAAGAGCCACATCGTGAAAGACGCATCGCTGACCGTGCATGAGCGCGAGATCGTCGCCTTGCTCGGCCGTAATGGCGCCGGCAAGTCGACGTTGCTGAAAACGGTCATTGGAATCGTCGGCGCGCAAAGCGGTCAGATCACTCTCGGCGGCGCCGAATTGGCGCGCCGTCCAGCGGCGGAAATCGCGCGCCGTGGCATCGGGTACGTGCCGCAGGGGCGCGGGCTCTTCGCCGGGATGAGCGTCCGGCATAACCTGGAGCTCGGACGGTTGAAGCGTCGCGGCGGCAGCGGCGTCGCATGGTCGGATGAGAAGATCCTGACGTTCTTTCCGCAGCTCAAAGCGCGACTCGACACGCCGGCAGATTACTTGTCGGGGGGCGAGCAACAAATGGCAGCGGTGGGTCGCGCGCTCGCCGGACACGTGCGCGTTGTGCTGCTCGACGAGCCGTTCGAGGGTCTGGCGCCTGCGGTCGTCGAAGAGTTGTTCGAGGCGTTCGACAAGCTGCGCGATGAAGTCTCGGTCGTGATCGTCGAGCACAATCTCGATCTGGTGCTCGCGTTGGCAGACCAGGCCTACGTTCTCGAGCGGGGCAGCGTCGTTCATCACGGCCCGGCGCGGGCGCTCCGCGACGATCTGGCGTTGCGCAAGCGCGTATTGTGGATGTAAGGCGATGAACAAGACTGCAGCGATGATCGGCGCGGGACTGATTGGCCGCTCATGGGCGATGGTGTTCGCACGCGCGGGGTGGACGGTGCAGCTCTACGACAGCGATCCGGGACAGCTCACCGACGTGCGGGCGTATATCGGGGCAAGCCTTGTTGAGCAGCAGGCGGCAGGGATTTGTGACGATGCCGTCGCAGCGCAGGCGCGGATCGAATATGTGTCGTCGCTCAACACGGCAGTTACGGGTGCTGCGTGGGTGCACGAGCACTTGCCCGAGCAAGTCGCGTTGAAGCTACAAATATTTGCGCAGCTCGATCGGATGGCGGAAGGCGATGCCATTCTCGCCAGCTCCACCTCTGCGATTCCGGCGTCGCAGTTCACCGAAAAGGTTGCAGGCCGCGCGCGCTGCCTCGTCGCGCATCCGGTGAATCCGCCGCATCTCGTGCCGGTCGTCGAGCTCTGCGGCGCGCCGTGGACCGCGCCGGCAACGATCGAACGCGCACACGCGATCATGACCGAGATTGGACAGGTTCCCATCATCGTTCGGCGCGAGATCGACGGTTTCATCCTGAATCGACTGCAGGGCGCGCTTTTGACGGAAGCGATGCGACTCGTGGAGGAGGGCTACGTTTCACCGGACGATCTCGACAAAACGATCAAGGATGGACTGGGCTTGCGCTGGTCCTTCATGGGCCCGTTCGAGACGATCGAATTGAACGCACCGGGTGGCGTCGCCGATTATTGCGCGCGCTACAGCGATTTTTATCGCCGCCTCGCCGCCGATCCGGGCCGGCCCGAAGTATGGGAAGGCGAGCACGTTGCGCGTGTCGTTGCTGCACTCGGCGCGCCGTTGAGCCCTTCCGAGCGCGCGCAACGGACACAACGGCGCGATCGACGCCTGGTCGCGCTGCGACGGCACAAGAGCACATCATCGAAGTCCGAATGAGGAGCGTCACCATGGCCGAACACCGCAAAGTCGTCATCACCTGCGCCATTACCGGCTCGATCCACACACCGTCGATGTCGCCGCACCTGCCGGTCACTCCGAAACAGATCGCTGACGCTGCGGTCGCCGCAGCGGAAGCCGGCGCGGCGATCGTCCATCTGCATGCGCGCGATCCGATCGACGGTCATCCGACGCAGGATCCCAAATATTTTCGCGAATTTGCCGCCGACATCAAGCGCCGCTCCGACGTCGTCATCAATTTCACGACCGGCGGGGCCGCGACGATGACGATCGAGGAGCGGCTGCAACCGGCCCTGCAATTGAAACCCGAGGTCGCTTCGCTGAACATGGGCTCGATGAATTTCGGGCTGTTCCCGATGCTGAAGCGCTTTCAGACGTTCAAGTTCGACTGGGAGCGCACGTATCTCGAGACATCGAACGAGCGGATCTTCCGCAACACGTTCAAGGACATCGAATATATTTTGACGGCATGCGCCGACAACGGCACGCGCTTCGAGATCGAGTGCTACGACATTGGTCATCTGTATACGGCGGCGCATTTCTTCGAGCGCGGCATCGTCAAGCCGCCGCTCTTCATCCAGAGCGTGTTCGGCATTCTCGGCGGCATCGGTCCGCATCCGGACGACGTGGCCCATATGAAGCGCACCGCCGATCGGCTTTTCGGTGACCAATACCAATGGAGCGTGCTGGGCGCCGGTCGCAATCAGCTACCGATCGCATCGATGGCGGCTGCAATGGGAGGCAATCTGCGCGTCGGTCTGGAGGACAGCTTGTGGCTCGGCCCCGGGAAGCTGGCCGAGTCGAACGCCGCACAAGTGCGCGCAGCGCGCACGATCGTGGAAGCGATGGGGCTCGAGATCGCGACGCCGGACGAGGCGCGGCGCATCCTGCAACTCAAAGGACGCGCGGCTGTCGCCTTTTGAACTTAAGTCCGTGACATCGGCGTTCAGTCGCCGATCAGTGCAAGGCCGGCCGATTTGAACCTACGAAAATCGGCGATGTTCGCGGTTGCCAGCGTGGCGCCGAGCCGCAATGCCGTTGCGGCGATCATGCAATCGACCAACGACCCGCGCCGCCGGCCTGATTCATTGAACAACTGTGCGCTCAATTGCGCATCGTCCTCATGAAAGGGCACGCGTTGCGAAACGACGCGCGTCGCGACGCCGAGGAGCTCGACCGACAGCGGGCCGCACAGCAGCTCGGCCCAGGCAATTGTGCTCATTGCCAGACTCTCGCCGCGTTGCAGCCACTGCCGGAGCTGCCGATCCTGCGGCGAGCCCCGCGCCAGCGCGAGAATCACAAAGCCGGTGTCGAGATGGATCACCGGACGCGGCCGCGTGGTCCAGATGAGCGTCGTTCGGAGCGGACTTGCTGGCGCCAGCGATCCGCCGCAGGGGCGGTGAGCTTGAGCGAGCGCTGAAGCGCGTCGAGCGCGCTGGTTGCCTCCGCGGGCCCGCGCTCGGGCTGATGGGCGGCGATCCGAATCGCGCGCCGTAGCGCTTCGGACTTGGACACTCGCCAACGTTGCGCAATCGTGTCGAGAGTGCGGACCGTGTCGACGTCGAGCGAGTACGTTGACTTAATCGTGGTTATGGCCATACCGATATGGTATCACCGTACCATACCGCGGCCCAGACCCAGCTTGCGTCCCTTCTCATCAGGGCGTTCGCCACGCTCGCCTGCATTGGCAGCGCTGAGGCCTTCATTACATCGTGAAGAACCCGGTCAAAGTGGAAATCGCTCCGCGGCAGTGGCACCACGCGGGTCGCCGTCGTCATCGATTCGGCAGCACTTGGCAAAGCTTCGCTTCAATGAGCGAATCATCGGCGGTGACCAGCGTGAGCCCGTAAACAAGCGTGGTGGCGACCAGAAAGCGGTCGGCTGGATCAGCGTGTGCCAGCAAGATTTCGCGACTGCGAATCGCCACGTCGAAGGTCAATACAGCCTCTTGCGCGGGCGTGTGAGCGAGCGCCTCGTCGACCCATCTGCGCGGGTCGTCATCGAGCTTGATTCTGCCGCGCTCAGCTAATACCAACAGCTCCCAGACGCTAATCGGCGAGAGCCAAAGCTCGGTTCCAGTCCGAGCAAGCGCCGCTTTGACGCGCTTGCCCAGCTTGCCGGGATCTAGGAGGCTCCAGAGCCAGATATGCGTGTCGAGCAGCAGCTTCAGCGGCGCAGCGCTGCCCATTCTCGTGCATCCGCAGCGGGGCCGACGACGTCGCCCGCGATGATCGCGCGCCCGGCCATGGCTCCGAGCCAACCGGATTTCGAAGCGCGGGGTTTCGGTGGAACGACCTCGGCGACCGGCTGCCCGAAACGGGTGATCAGCACGGGTCGACCGGTGCGCTTCACACGCTGAATGACGGCCAGACAGGTCGCCTTGAATTTCGAGACCGGGATGCTTTCCATGAGGCAGCCTAACATGGTCTGAAATTGTGGTCAAAACTGTTCCGGCAAAAGGGCGGCGGCCTCAAACGCGAGATGATCGCGCATCCGCCTGAGCTGACTCGCCAACGTTGCGGTCAGCCTGCGTGCACCATCACAGCGGCTTTTGCCGGCGCCGCCTTGGCGTCGCGCAGCTGAGCCAACAACGCTTTCTCGCGCACCTTCGCGTCCTTCAGATGACGGTCTTTTATGTGGCCGTAGCCGCGAATATGCTCGGGAATCGAAGCGAGATCGACGGCGACCGCATAGTTTTGCGGACTTAGCCGATCGAGGATCTCCGCCACCGTTGTTTCGTACTCGCCGATCAGCGCACGCTCCATCTTGCGTTCCGGCATCCGGCCGAAAATGTCGATCGCCGTGCCGCGGTAACGCCGCATCTTTGCCAATAAACGAAACGCCGGCATCATCCACGGACCGTATTTGGTCTTCTTGGGCTCGCCATCCTTCGTCGCGGCCTTGTTGAGTGTCGGCGGCGCCAGATAAAAGTTGAGTTTGTAATCGCCTTCGAATTGCGCGGCGACGCGTTGCAGAAAATCCGTCTCGGCGTACAGACGCGCGACTTCGTACTCGTCCTTGATCGCGAGGAGCTTGAAGTAATAGCGCGCAACCGCTTCGGTCAAATCGGTTGCGCCAGGCTGCTTGGCCGCTTCGACGGCGCGAACCTTCGCGACGAAATCGAGATAGCGCTTCGCGTATGCAGCGTCCTGATAGTCGGTCAGAAATTTCACGCGTCGATCGATCATCTCGTCGAGCGATTCGGACAATCGTTGCGAATCCGGCTTGGCTGCTTTCGGAATTGCCGCTGCGGCGACAAGGGCCGGATCGACTGCGGCGAGACGGCCCCAATTGAAGCTTTGCTTGTTCGATTCGACGGCCGCCCCGTTCAATTCGACGGCGCGCAGGATCGCCGCTTCGCCGACCGGCAACAGTCCGCGTTGATACGCGTAGCCGACCATGAACAGGTTGGTCGCAATCGAATCGCCCATCAGACCCGTCGCGAGCTTCGTTGCATCGAGGAATTCCGCGTCGCCCGGTCCGACGGCGTCCTTGATTTCCTGCTCCATCGATCCGGTGGGAAACTTGAGGTCCGGATCACGGGTGAATTGCGCGGGCATCACAAGCGCGGTGTTGACGAGCGCCTTGGTGACGCCCTTTTGCATCTTGGCGAGCGCTTCGTCGCCCACGCCGGTGAGAATGTCGCATCCGAGCACAAGCTTCGCTTCGCCGGCGGCGATGCGCGTCGCATGAAGCTGTTCGGGCGCGTCGGCGATCCGCACGTGCGAAACGACGGCGCCGTTTTTCTGCGCGAGCCCAGTCATATCGAGCACGCTGACGCCTTTGCCTTCGATGTGCGCCGCCATGCCGAGGAGCGCACCGATCGTGACCACACCGGTGCCGCCGATGCCCGTCACCAGAATGCCATACGGTTCGTGCGTCGACGGATGTGCGGGATCGGGGAGCGCGGAAAAGTCGGCTGCTTCCGCCTTCTTTGGCTTGCGCAACTGCCCGCCTTCAACGGTGACAAAGCTCGGGCAGAAGCCATTCACGCATGAATAGTCCTTGTTGCACGATGACTGATCGATCGTGCGCTTGCGGCCGAACTCGGTCTCAACCGGCGCGACCGACACGCAGTTCGACTTGACGCCGCAGTCGCCGCAGCCTTCGCAGACCAATTCGTTGATGACGACACGCTTCGCGGGATCGGGAAACTTGCCGCGTTTGCGCCGACGGCGTTTCTCGGCCGCACACGTCTGGTCATACAAGAGAATCGTGCAGCCGGGCGTCTCGCGCAATTGACGCTGGACTTGATCGAGGTCGTTGCGGTGATGGATCTCGATGTCGCCCGCGAAATAGCCGGATGGATATTTGTCGGGCTCGTCCGTGACGACGGCAATTTTCTTGACGCCTTCCGCCGCGCATAGCTGCGCGATTTCCTGCGGCGAAATCGGGCCGTCGACCGGTTGACCGCCGGTCATTGCGACCGCGTCGTTGTAGAGAATCTTGTACGTGATGTTGACCTTCGCCGCTACTGCCGCGCGAATCGCCAGGCTGCCGCTGTGGTAGTACGTGCCGTCGCCCAAGTTCGCGAAGATGTGCTTCTCTTCGGTGAATGGCGCCTGGCCGATCCACGGCACGCCTTCGCCGCCCATGTGCGTGAACGTCGACGTCCTGCGATCCATCCAGATTGCCATGACGTGACAGCCAATACCCGCGGTCGCGCGACTGCCTTCCGGAACGTTCGTCGACGTGTTGTGCGGACAGCCGGAGCAGAAGTAGGGCAGGCGCGTCAGCTCGATGCGCGCTTTGGCGAGCGCGGCTTCTTTCTGATTGATGAATTCGACGCGCCGGCGAATTTTTTCCACCGTGCGAGGATGCAGATCCAGGCGCTCGATCCGCTGCGCGATCACGCGCGCGATCATGGCCGGCGTCAGCTCCGCGTGCGGCGGCAAGAGCCAGTCGCCGTGTGGCCGTACCCATTCGCCCTTCTCGTCGAACTTGCCGATCACGCGCGGGCGCACATCGTCGCGCCAGTTGTAAAGCTGTTCCTTCAGTTGATACTCGACGATCTGCCGCTTTTCTTCGACGACGAGGATTTCCGAAAGTCCTTCGGCAAAATGCCGGACACCTTCAGGCTCGAGCGGCCACGGCATCGCCACCTTGAACACGCGGATGCCGATCTCGGCGGCGTCGGCTTCGGTGATGCCGAGATCGTCGAGCGCCTGCCGCACGTCGAGGTAGCTCTTACCGCTCGTGACGATGCCGAGCCGGGGCTTCGGCGAATCGATGATGATGCGGTTCAGTTTGTTGACGCGGCAATAATGCAGTGCGGCGTACGCCTTGTAATCCTGCATCCGCGCTTCTGTCGCTAGGAACGCGTCGGGCCAGCGAATCGACACGCCATCGGGCGGCAGCGGAAAATCGTCGGGCACGATGATCTTCACGTGATCCGGATCGATCGACACCGATGCCGAGCTTTCGACGGTGTCCGACACGCACTTGAAGCCGACCCAGCAACCGGAGTAACGGCTCATCGCCCAGCCATGCAGGCCAAGCTCGATGATTTCCTGAACCGACGACGGATACAGCACCGGGATCATCGCGGCGGAGAACTGATGGTCGGACTGATGCGGCAGCGTCGACGATTTCGCGGCGTGATCATCGCCGGCCAATACCAACACGCCGCCGTGCTTCGATGTGCCGGCGAAATTGGCGTGCTTGAATACGTCGCCGCAGCGATCGACGCCGGGTCCTTTGCCGTACCACATCGCAAAGACGCCGTCGACCTTGGCGCCGGGATAGAGATTGAGCTGCTGCGAGCCCCAGATCGCCGTTGCGGCGAGATCTTCGTTCAAACCCGGTTGGAACTTGATGTTCGCGCGTTCAAGAAACTTCGCGGCTTTCCATAGCGAAAGATCGAGCCCACCGAGCGGCGAGCCTCGGTAGCCTGATACAAAGCCGGCGGTGTTGAGACCCGCGCGCTCGTCGCGCTGACGCTGCAGGATCAGCAAACGGACCAGCGCCTGGACGCCGGTGACGAAGACGCGTCCCGTTTCGAGTTCGTATTTATCGTCGAGCGAGACGTCGCGCAGCGGCGCGGTAGAGAGGGCGGTGGCCATCGAAAGACTCCAAGAATCGTGTTCCGGATCGCGCCGCGACGGGTAGGCGCGGCCATCGGCAGGGCGATTGTGTCGCCCTCCTAAACGTGGAGCGAATTTTACGCTGTTAGCGCGAAGGCCGCGACCGGCTGCGCATACCCCTTGAGAACGATGGGCCCGACGGATTCGATCGTGAAGGTGTCATCGAGCGCCGCGCGAGTTCGCCGGTCGATCAAGATTTGCCCGGGTTTCGCCTCGCCGCAGAGTCGGAACGCGAGATTGACCACGCCGCCGATAGCGGTATAGTCCCAGCGGCCTTCGAAACCGAAGGCGCCCAGCGTGGCGTAGCCCTGCGCGATGCCCACGCCGAGATCGAGCTCATAGCCAAGCTTCGACCACTGCTCGTGTAGCAGCGCAAAACGTTCGCGCATCGCCAACGCCATCCGCGCGGAACGCTTGCCCGGTTCGAGCGTCGGCAGCGGATCGTTGAAAAAGACCAGGATCCCGTCGCCGGCGAAACGGTCGAGCGTACCTTCGTGGTCGGCGATCAACCGGCCCATCGCTGAGTGGTAATCGCGTAAAACGGCTTGCACTTCTTCCGGCTCCACCGTGTCAGTGAAGGCTGTGAAGCCGCGGAGATCGACGAACACGTAGCAAATCTCGCGGCGATGCGGCGTAAGGATCGATGTCTCTCCGGCATTCACGATCGCCTCCGCGACCGTCGGTGAAAAGAATCGTTTGAGCTTGCCCAATCGTTCCAGTTCGCCAATCTGCTCGCGCACACGGTCCTCGAGCTTCACGTTCCATTCCTTCAACGCATCGGACTGCCGGCGCACTTCATCCTGCAACGCCTTGATGCGGAGCAGCGAACGCACGCGCGCGAACAATTCGGGCTGATTGATCGGCTTGGAAATGAAGTCATCGGCGCCGGCCTCGATTCCCTTGACGCGTTCCGTCTGCGGATCAAGCGACGTCACCATGACGACGGGGAGGAGCGCCGTCGTCGGGTCGGCGCGAATGCGACGGCACACGTCGTACCCGGAAAGGCCCGGCATCATCACATCGAGCAGCACGATGTCGGGCATCTCGGCCGCGAGCTTGGCGAGCGCTTCCTCGCCGTTCGTAGCGGTGGCAACCACGTATCCCTTCACGGCGAGCAAATCGCCCAGCAGCTTGATGTTGAGCGGCGTGTCGTCGACGACGAGCACTTTTGCCGGTCGGTCGGCGCTCATTTCGATCCTTCGAGCGCGCCGCGCACCGCATCCAGAAATTCCTTGAGGTTGATGGGCTTTCCGACATAAGCGTCAAAGCCGGCGTCGGTAATCAGCTTGCGGTCCTGCTGCATCACCGACGCTGTGACGGCGATGACGGGAATCGAGGCGGTCGCCGGGTCAGCGCGCAAGACACCCAGCGCCTCGATGCCGTTCATGCCGGGCAGATGGATATCCATCAAGATCAGACCAGGATTGTGTTCCTGCGCAAGCCGAATGCCGTCCTCGGCCGTAACCGCCTCGAGTGTCGTGTAACCCTTGACTTGCAGCACGTCGCGCACGAGCTTCAGGTTCTTCTCGTTGTCTTCGACGATCAGGATCAGGCTCATTGGCGGGTGGGAATCGTGAATGTGAAGGTCGAGCCTTTGCCGGGCTCGCTTTCGAGCCAGATTCGCCCGCCATGCAATTCGACAAACTTCTTTGTGAGCGCAAGACCGAGACCAGTGCCCTCTTGCTTGCGCGTGTAGTCGTTTCCGACCTGTCGAAATTCTTCGAACACGGCTGCCTGATCCTGCGCTGCGATGCCGACACCCGTATCGCGCACGGAGATTGTCGTTTGCGCGTCTACTCGACTTGCCATCACATCGATCCGCCCGCCGTCGGGCGTGAATTTGACCGCGTTCGACAATAGGTTCAGCAAGATTTGCTTGAACTTGCGCTCGTCGGCGACGATTTCGCCGACAGCCGGATCCACATCCGACGCGAGCGCGACGTTGTGCCGTTGCGCGCGCTCGCGAATCAACGTCATCGCGTTGTCGACTGCCGCCGGCAAGTTGAACGATGTCGGTTCGAGCTCCATACGTCCAGCTTCGATCTTGGAGAGGTCGAGAATGTCGTTGATGAGTGAAAGGAGATGCCTGCCGGACGAGTGGATGTCTTTCAAATAGTCGTCCTGCTTCTCGTTGAGATCGCCGAATAGCCGCTCCAGTAATACTTCCGAGAATCCGATGATCGCGTTCAACGGCGTACGGAGCTCATGCGACATGTTGGCGAGAAAATCCGACTTATGCTGGTTTGCAATCTCGAGCTGCCGGCCCTTGTCCTGAATTTCCCGGAACAAGCGTGCATTCTGGATGGCGATGACTGCCTGGTCCGCGAAAGTCTTCAGCAATGCGATGTCCTTCTCGGAGAACGGGCCGACAGAATTGCGGCCGACAAAGATTGCGCCGATTCCTTTCCCCTCCCACAACATAGGCGCAAAGATGATCGATCGAACGCCGGTCGCTTTGCCGCCGCGACGCACATTCGGCGGAACGCCATCCGCAGCGTCGACGTCCGGGATATGTAGCACTGCCCGGTGTGTGATAGCCATCCCGGACCCGCTCTGCACGTCTACCGTGGTCGGAAATACCTTCTCCAATTCCTCCCGCCGGGGCCCATGGTATGCACCGAGATGAATCAGGTTGTCCTCGCCGACTAGATTGATTCCCACCATGGTCCCGACGAACAGGCGCTCGCAGCTTTCGAGGATCTTGTCGAAGACGGGTGTGGTATCGGCGATCGAGCTGCTGATAGTCGCGAGCACCTCGCTCGACGCGCGCTGCTGGTCGA
>VBCG01000041.1 GCA_005881895.1 Betaproteobacteria bacterium | reverse complement strand
GATGTGCACGCCGGAGAGCACTTCGAGGTCGCCGAATCCGGTCGAATCGGCCATCCGGATGAACTCGTACTTGACGAGCGGCTCGCCAATTTTCAGCGGCTCGGGCACGACCTCCGCCAACGCCGCCGGATCGGTGCGGTAAGTAACGATTAAAAATTCTCGATCGACAAAGCGATAGGGTCCCGGAGGAAACGCAGCATTCGTGAGCGGCATCGCGAATGCGCGCTTTCGTACTTCGGCGGCCTTCATGAGGCAATCCTTTGCGAGCGGTGCCGCGTCATTGCAGCAAGTCGTAAGTGCGCATCCCCTGCTCGGCATCGCACGCGTCGCCCCAGTGCGGGTTGGCAATCGTGCGCCGCACGTCGGTGAGACCCGCCGCCCAGAGCGCGAGGATCGTGGCGCGTGAGAACTCATAGTCCTTGGAGTCGGTCGAGAATTCCGAACGTCGGTTGATCAAATGGACGATCGAAATGCGCCGGCGACGAGTTCGTTCGATCAGCAGCTTGACATCGACGTCGTTGCGAAGACGCGCCGGCAGCTTTGCAATGACATGCCGCAACGCCTGCCGCAGCGCTTCTTCTTCCTTCGCGCGACTCGTGTTGAACCGCGTCTTGCTCGAGTACTGAATGTCCTTTGCGCGCTCGAGCACTTCTTCGAGATTGCGCGGCATTGTCCCGCGGGCGCTGAATAGATCGACTTGAACGATCAGCGCATTTAATTGCCGGTTGTCGTCCAGCACGTACCACAGCGGTGTATTCGACACGAGACCGCCGTCCCAGTACGGCACGCCCGTGACCTGTATCGGCGGCAAGCCGGGCGGCAGCGCGCCGCTCGCCATTACATGTTCAACGCCGATTGAAAGATCCGGATCGTTGTTGTCGAAGTACACCGAATTGCCACTCCGCACGTCGACCGCGCCGACGCTCAAGCGCACGTCGCGTGCATTGATGAGCTTGAAATCGACGAGCTCGTTCAGCGTGTCACGAAGCGGCGACGAGTCGTACACCGAAAGCGCGCCCGGCGTGCCCGGCGGATTGAACATCGTCGGCGGAACTCGCGGAGCGAAAAAACCCGGGACGCCGAAGGCGGCGCTTGCGCTCGCGCTCCAGCGATTGAACGCCAGCCGCAACAAGTCGAAGGGCGCCGGGACCGCGAGCGGTATGCCGGATGACACCCGGTCCCAGAATTCCCGTAAGCGCGGGATGCGGTCTTCGGGTCGATTGCCCGCGATCAGCGCGGCGTTGATCGCTCCGATCGATACGCCCGTGATCCAATTCGGGGCGATGCCCGCTTCATGCATGCCCTCGTAGACGCCCGCCTGATACGCGCCGAGCGCGCCCCCACCCTGGAGCACGAGAACGGTACTCTCGTGCGAGGGACGCCGCGGTTTGGATGGACGCGGGGTGTTCGACGGCATGGCGTTGGCACTTCGACACGCTAGGCGCGGTCGTCGTTCACAAATCGAACAGCAGATCGCGCCGGATCACACCGACCAGCGCCGGGATGCCCTCGCCGGTGCGGCAATTCGTGAACAGGAACGGCTTATCGCCGCGCATCAGCCGCGAATCGTCGGCCATCACCTCGAGGCTCGCGCCGACGTAGGGCGCGAGATCGATTTTGTTGATCACAAGGATGTCGGACTGGGTGATGCCCGGTCCGTTCTTGCGGGGAATCTTGTCGCCGGCGGCGACGTCGATGACGTAAATGAAGAAATCGACGAGCGCGGGGCTGAACGTCAGCGTCAAGTTGTCGCCGCCGCTTTCGATCAATACGACATCGGTATCGGGGAAACGCTGCTCCATGTCCTCGACGGCGGCGAGGTTCATGCTCGGATCCTCGCGCACCGCGGTATGCGGGCACGCGCCCGTTTCGACACCGAGGATGCGCTCCTCGAGCAGGATACCTTTCAATGTGCGCCGAACGTGTTTCGCGTCTTCGGTGGTCACCACGTCGTTGGTGATGATCAGCACCTTGATGCCCAAATCGAGGAGCAGCGGCGTGATCGCCTCGACGATCGCCGTCTTCCCTGATCCGACCGGGCCGCCGATGCCAATCCGTGTAATTTTTTTCAAGAAATTCCCTGGCGTCTTGTTACGGGCGCATGTCCCTGCGGTTGCGCATGATCGTAGACGTGCGAATGGACCGGTCCTTCGGCGCCGCCGAATAGCCGCCGCGATTCATGCGGCGCGAGATAAGGAATGATCTCGGCCCCCGGCACGAATTCGTAGCGGATATTTTCGAAGCGATGCGTGTTCATGACCGACGCCATCACTTTGCGGTCGACGGTGAGCGGAACGAACACGCGGGTGCCTTTGACGAGCGCAGGCCAGTGCTGGTTGCCGAGCGCATGGCCGAGCTCGATGCAGGTCCGCAGCACCAGCTCGGGCGCGATGCCCGAAAGCGCGTCGATATGGATCACCATCACGTCGCGCAGGCTGATCGCGGCGACGACGGCGGTGCGCGTCGCCTCGTTCCACAGCAGAATGTCGCCGTCGCGGAGAAAGGCCCCGCGGTCGAGCGAAACCGCGATTTCGGTGCCGCCGCTCGTCGTTTTGCGGAATCGATTCTTTTGCGCCTCCCAGTGATCGAGCGCGAGTCTATCGAGATTGGCATCGACGAGACGGGACTTCCAGGCCGCGTCCGCGACGTTGCCGAGCACAGCTTCGATGAGAATCATGCTAGCTGAAGAAGTACAGTTGGTTCAACGCAATACGTTTTGCGGGCGCGACGGTGGCGTGAATGCCATCGACGCGCACCGCAAACGTTTCCGGATTGACGTCGATCCGTGGCGTCCCGGAATTTCGCACCATGTCGCGCTTGCCGAGCTTGCGCATACCCATCACGGGCATTACCTGCCGCGCGAGATCCAGTTTTTCCTTGATACCGGCGTCGAAGGCGAGCTTCGAAACAAAGCTGATGCAGGTCTTGGGTAGAGCCGTGCCGAACGCGCCGAACATCGGACGATAGTAGACGGGCTGCGGCGTGGGCAGCGATGAGTTCGGATCGCCCATCACCGCCCAGTTGATCAGGCCGCCTTTGATGACGAGCTTCGGCTTGGCGCCAAAGAATTTCGGTTCCCACAGCACGAGATCGGCGAGCTTGCCGACCGCCACCGAGCCCAACACGTGCGCGATGCCCTGCGTGATCGCCGGATTGATCGTGATCTTGGCGACGTAACGGAGCACGCGGAAATTATCGTTCCGTGGCGAATCCTCGGGCAACTTTGCACGGCCGTTTTTCATCGCGTCGGCGGTCTGGATGGCGCGAAGCCAATTTTCTCCTGCGCGCCCCATCGCCTGCGAATCGCTGGAGAACATCGAGATGACGCCCATGTCGTGCAGGACATTTTCGGCGGCGATCGTTTCGGCGCGCACGCGGCTTTCGGCGAAGGCGACGTCCGACGCGACCGCGGGATTCAGGTTGTGGCAGACCATGATCATGTCGAACAGCTCGGCCTGCGTGTTGATACCGTAGGGCAGCGTCGGATTGGTGGAGCTCGGCAGGACGTTCGGTTCTCCGGCGACCTTGATGATGTCAGGTGAATGCCCGCCGCCGGAGCCTTCCGTGTGGAACGTATGGATCGTGCGGCCCTCGAACGCAGCGATCGTGTCCTCGACAAAGCCCGATTCATTCAACGTGTCGGTGTGAATGGACACCTGCACGTCGAGATCGTCGGCTACGGCGAGCGCCGAGCGGATCACCGCGGGTGTCGTTCCCCAATCTTCATGGCATTTGAAACCGATCGCACCGGCTTCGACTTGCTCGACGAGGGGTGCCGTTCCATGTGCATGACCTTTGCCGAGAAACCCGACGTTGACGGGCAAGCCTTCGGCGGCACGCAGCATCATCTCGATGTTCCACGGACCGGACGTAACGGTTGTGGCGTTCGTGCCGTCGGTGGGTCCGATGCCACCGCCGATGAAGGTCGTGACGCCATTCGAAAGTCCGGCGTAGATCTGCTGCGGCGACACGAAATGGATGTGCGTGTCGACGCCGCCCGCCGTCAGAATGCAGTGCTCGCCCGACACGGCATCGGTGGCGTTGCCCAGCGCAAGCGATGGCGTGATGCCGCCCATTGTGTTCGGATTGCCCGACTTGCCGATGCCGCAGATCAAGCCGTTCTTGATGCCGACGTCGGCCTTCACGACGCCGAGCAACGCGTCGATGATCGTCACGTTGGTGATGACGAGATCAGGCGCGCCGTTCGCACTTGTCAGCGTGTTGTCGAACGCCATTCCTTCGCGGATGCTCTTGCCGCCGCCGAACACGACTTCGTCACCGCCGCCGCGAAGGTCCTTCTCGATTTCAACGTACAAATCAGTGTCGCCCAGGCGGATTCGATCGCCCGTCGTCGGGCCGAACAAGCTCGCGTGCTCGCGTCGGGAAATTTCAGCCACGATTTTTCGCGCTTGTCGTTACGATGTTCACGACGACTTGAAGCCACGCTCGTGCATACGGCCGATCGCCGCGGCTTTTGCCGCTTCATCATCGGTCATGCCGTCGACTAGATTGTTGAAACCGTAAACCCGTCGCACGCCGCCGAAAGGCACGACCCGCACGGTCCTCTCGTCACCCGGCTCGAAGCGGATCGCGGTAGACGACGGAATGTCGAGGTGCATGCCGAACGCAGCGCCGCGGTCGAATTCCAGCGCGCGATTGACTTCGAAGAAATGGAAATGCGAGCCAACCTGGATCGGCCGGTCGCCGGTGTTGCGAACTTTGATCGCGATCGAAGGTTTGCCCACGTTGAAAACGACCGGTTCGCTTTCGAGAACGTACCCGCCGACGCCGGCAATAGGAGCTGACGATTCTGCAGATTGTGCATTCCGTGATTTTCGTTTCGGGGGCATCGTGTTGGTGGCGCTCATTGAATGGGCGTATGCACGGTCACCAGACGACTGCCGTCGGTGAAGACGGCCTCCACCTGGACCATCTGCACGAGATCGGCGACGCCTTCCATGACATCATCCTTCCTCAGGACACGGCGGGCCGTCTTCTCGACCTCCTCAATCGTCTGGCCGACGCGTGCGCCGTCGAGCGCTTTGGCGGAGATTATTGCAACGGCTTCCGGATAGTTGAGCTTGATCCCTTGCGCGAGCCGCTTCTGCGCGACTTCGGCCATCATGTAGATCAGCAGCTTGTCGAATTCACGCGGCGTCAGTTGCATCGCTGTCTTCCGCAAATCATCAAGACCCCGCCGACGATAGCGCACCGGCCTCGGCGGCGTCCAGCACCTGCGCACAATGCATCGTTGTGGTGCAGAGTGAGCGATTCAAGCGCGCAGCTTCGCGAGCCGCTCGCCGGCGGCCAATAGCGTTTCGTCGCGCTTGGCAAAGCAAAAGCGGATCACGCGATGATCGGTGGCGTCCTGATAGAACGCCGACAAGGGAATGGCGGCGACGCCGATCTCGCGCACCAGACGCTCGGTAAAGTCGCGCGCCGGCTCGTCGCTGATCCGATCGTAGCGCGCGAGCTGGAAGTAGCTGCCGGCGCACGGAAGCGCCGTGAGCGGCGTCTGCGCGAGGAGCGAACGCATAAGATCGCGCTTCGCCGTGAAGAAGGCCGGTAACGATTCATAGCGCTCCGGCCGTTCGAGAAACGCCGCGAGCGCATGTTGAACCGCGCTGTTGACAGTGAACACGATGAATTGGTGAACGCGCCGCAACTCGTCGGTGATCTCGCGCGGCGCGAGCGCATAACCGACCTTCCATCCGGTCGCGTGAAACGTCTTCCCGAAGGAGCCGATCACGACGCTGCGCTCCGCGAGCTCCGCATGACCGGCGATGCTCTCGTGCCGCACCCCGTCGAACACCATGTGCTCGTAGACCTCGTCGCTGACGACGATGATCGGGGTTCCGCGGACCAACGTTGCGAGCGCGTTGCGATCTTCCGCGGTCAACACGCTCGTGCCGGGATTGTTCGGCGTGTTGATCAGGATGATCCGCGTGCGCGGCGTGACCGCGCGTGCAACCGCTGTCCAATCGATGCGATAGTCCGGCACCGACAACGCTAATGGGACGGGCGTTGCGCCCGCGAGGCGAGCCGACGGAATGTAGCTGTCGTACGCCGGCTCGAACACGATGACCTCGTCGCCGGCGTGCGCGAGTGCCTGAATCGCCGTGTAGATCGCTTGCGTGGCGCCAGTCGTCACCGTGACTTCGTGCTCGGGATCGTAAGCGCGACCGTAAAGCCGATTGACCTTGACCGCGATCGCTTCGCGCAGCTTCATCACGCCGGGCATCAGCGGATACTGGTTGTGACCCGCGCGCATCGCGGCCGCGACCAAATCAATCAGCGCCGGATCGATCGCATAATCCGGAAAGCCTTGGCCGAGATTGACCGCGCCGTGTTGCGCGGCGAGCGCGGACATCACGCTGAAAATCGTCGTGCCGGTCGCCGGAAGCTTGGAGCGCAGCAAGATACTACCTACGCAACGGATAAAAAATCGCAGCGCCCGCCGCCGCCGCTGCCACGTGCTTGATCGTATGTCCGGCCACGATTCCGCCTGTTGCCTGCCATACGTGCTGGTCCGCGAGCTCGAACACCTTGGCGAGGCAATACCAGCCGACGATCCACCACCATGCCAGCGGATCGTCGCCGCTGCGCGTCAGGGCGAGCAACACGATCAACGCCGCGAACCCGCCGAATTGCAGGACCGCGTAAGGCGTCAGGTTTCCAATGCTGCGCCAATAGATGACGCTGGCGACGCCGGCGATAAGCAGCACCGCGAGCGCCATGATCGCAACCTGCTCGCCGATTCGCTCGGCAATCGCCGCCGAGATCACGCCGGCCAACACGAGCGTCATCGGCAATCGATCCCATAAGAGCGTCGCGTCGTTCGGTTGCGAGTGGTACCACGCGGAGCCAACGCCGGTTAAAACGAATCCGGCGGCGACGCACCAAAGGCTGGTCGCGGTTGCGCTGCGCAAAGGCAAGCGCCGCGGCGATAGCAACGTGATGGCGCCGAACAAACCCACCGCGACGAACGCCAGATTCGAGAGGACGTCCGCGGCGCGAGGAACGCCGAGCCAGCTTCGCTGATCCGCGAACAGGTGGTACTGCGGATCCTGCGCGATGGGTGGCAGCAGCAAAGCCAGCGTGACGAGCACGACGATCGCGCCAAGCACAAACCCCTCGGCGCGGCGCGATGCACGGGAAGCGGTCACTACATCGGGCGTTGAACGAACGTTGGCGCGAGCACCGCTTCGGCGTGGCCTAACGGAACGGGCTCCTTCACGGTAATGCGCCACAATGTTCGCGCGCATTCCGGATCGGTCAACGTTGCCGAATGCAGCAGCGATGCGTTGTCCCAGATCACCACGTCGCCGACGCCGTAGGAATAGCGCAGCACGTACTTGTCCTGGGTCGCATGCGCGGTGAGCTCGTCCAGCAGCGCTACCGCCTCGTCGTGCGGCATGCCGACAATGCCGTACGAACTTCCCGACACTGCATACAACGCTTTGCGGCCGGTGACGGGATGCCTCCGGACGAGCGGGTGCGTAATCAAGGGCATCTTTGCCTTCTGATCGTCCGTGAGCGTCGACGCGGCGGTGCGCGCTTCCCCTTCGGATACATGACGGTTGCCGTAGTGATGGACGGCGACGAGCGGTTCAATTTTTCGCTTCATCGCAGCAGGCAAGTTGTCATACGCGGCGTACTGGTTCGCGAATAGCGTGTCGCCGCCGGATTCCGGGACCTCGATTGAATAGAGCATCGTCGCGCGGGCGGGCACGTCGAGGTACGAATAATCGGTGTGGAAATACGTCCCGGCGTCGGCGAGCCCCTGCGGCTCACCGTCGATCACGACGTTCGAAAGAATCAGGATGTTGCGGTCGTCGGGATGGTGGAATTGATCGATGACATGCGGCTCCGGCGGACCGAAGCGGCGGGCAAAAGCAACGAACTCGGCGGGCGTCAGGCGTTGATGCGGAATCGAGAGCACCTGACCGTCGAAGAATGCGTCCTCGATCTCGACGAATGCTTCGTCCGACAACCGTTCCGACAAATCGATTCCCGAAGCTTCCAGCCCGAAGCCCGGAGAGAGCGGCTTCAAATGCAGCATGGAGACGGCTCCTTGTAGCAAACGTTCGGCTCATGATACGCCGCTCGTTCGCCCCTACGCTACTTGAGGAACTCCGGCCGTACGAGCTTTGGCAGGATCAGCGCGATCTCGGGCCAGACGATCAGCATCGCGAGCACCAGCAGCATCGGCACGAGCATGATCATCGTGTCCTTGAGCGCATAGCGGAGCCGGACCTTGGCGATCGCGCAGGAAATCATCAAGCACAAGCCGTAGGGCGGCGTGACGAGCCCGAACGCCAGGGACACGATCCCGATGATCGCGAACGAAAC
This sequence comes from Betaproteobacteria bacterium, assembly GCA_005881895.1. Lineage (GTDB taxonomy): Bacteria > Pseudomonadota > Gammaproteobacteria > Burkholderiales > Casimicrobiaceae > VBCG01. The sequence continues at coordinate 3,467 of VBCG01000041.1, read as the reverse complement.
GGGATGCATGTTCACGGACGCGGCGAGCGGCTGCAATGTCGTGCCGACGATGATGATCGCCGGGATCGCGTCGAGGAAACAGCCCACGATAAGAAACACGACGGCGATGAAAAATCCGACGCCGATGAGACCCAATCCCCAGGACGTAACGTTTTCAAGCAGCGCTTTCGGGATCTGGAAGTAGGCGAGCAGCCAGCCGAAGACCGACGCCGTCCCGACGCAAAACAGCGCGACGGCGGAAAGTTTTCCAGTCTCGAGCAACGCGGTCCACAGATGATGCCGGTCCATTTCCCGATAGAAGAAAATCGACAGGACCGCGGCGTAAAGGACCGCGGCCGCCGCCGATTCGGTGGCCGTGAACCAACCGAGCAGAATGCCGCCGACAACGATGAACGGCGTAAACAATGCCGGGATCGAAACGAGCGCCGCCGTCAGGAATTCCTTGAGCGTTGCGCGCGGATAGACCGGATAGTTTCGAAGCTTGGCGTAAACATGCACGGTCCCCATCTGCGCGAGGCCGAGCAGCAGTCCCGGTATGACGCCGGCGAGATAGAGCGCGCCGATCGATACGGATAGCACGCCGCCCCACACGATCATCAGGATCGACGGCGGAATGATGACGGCCAATACAGCCGACACGGCGGTGATGGCAATCGAGAAGCTCAGGTCGTAGCCCTCCTTGACTTGAGCCTCGATGAAGATCTTGCCTTGGCTCGCCGCGTCGGCGGTCGACGAGCCGGAAATTCCTGCGAAGAAGACTGACAGCAGCACGTTGATCTGCGCGAGCGCGCCGGGAAAGTTGCCCACCATCGTGCGAGAGAGTCGCACGAGACGGTCGGTGATGCCGCCGACGTTCATCAGATTCGCCGTGAGGAGGAAGAACGGCACGGCGAGCAAGATGAACGAGTTGTACGCCTTGAACGTCGTGTTGAAGACGACCATCGGCGAGAGCCGCGGCTCGATGAACAGCACCGGCAGACAGGCGAGCCCGAGCGCGAATGCGACTGGCACGCGCAGCACCAACAGCACGAAAAACGTACCGAACAAGAGCCACGCGGCGACAACGGGCGTCAGCGTCGCGCCGCTCATGATTGGACCCCCACCCTCGTTCCTCGGCCTCCTTGCATTTCGTAACCCAGCCGATACACCGAGCGTCGGCCTCGTTCAATCGCGCGGCGACGCGCCCTTCGGGCCTGGCCTTCGGCCGCCGCGCTCATTCGGGGCTCACGTGCGTCGGGTCGCGCGGCGGCGGGATGTCCGCAGGAGTGGCCGTACCACGCACGATGCGCAAGTCCGCGAGGAAACGCTCGCCGAGGAACAGCACCCAGGTTAAGCCGGCGAGCGGCCACGCGACGAAGATGTACGTCATCGGCATTTCCGCCAGCTCGGAGTCCTGGTCCCAGCCGAATTGGACGAACTTGATGCCGTACCAGATGAACATCAGCGCGAACAAGAGGACGAACACGTTGGAGACGACGCGAAGGAGGGCATTGGGCCGCAGCGAGAGCTCCGGCCACACATCGACCTCGAAGTGCGAAGCGTCGCGGACGCCGACCATCGCGCCCAGCATCACCATCCAGATGAAGAGGAAGCGCGCCATTTCCTCGGTCCAGATGTAATGCGGAAATAGCTCGGTGTAGCGCGAAATGATCTGCACGGTGACCGGCACGATCAGGATCCCGACGGTCGCGGCCAGCAACCAGTCGAGCAGCCGGTAGTAGCCACCGATAAGCGTTCGCATACGGCTCCCTATGTAGCGGCAAAAAAAGACCGGCGGAAGCGAGCCGCTGCCGCCGGGTCGTGGGGGCCCGTCTTTTCTTCCTACATCGAGTTGATCTTGGCGTAAATCGCGTCGGCGCCGATTTCCTTTGCGTAGTCGGCCATCACCGGATCGGCCGCCTTCTTCATCGCCGCGCGGTCGGTGAACGGGATGCGCTTCAGCTTGCCCGCTTTTTCCATCGCTTCCAGCTTCGCCGTATCCTGGCTTGATTCCACCTGACGTCCGTACACGCCCGCTTCCTTGCCCGCCTTGAGAATCGCGGCCTGCAAATCGGGCGGCAGCTTCTTGAAGGTCTTGCCCGAGAAGCAGATCGGCCGGATCGTGATCGCGTGTTGCGTCATGTTGATGTTGGGACCGACCTCGTAAAACTTCATCGCCTCGACGCCGGCCGCCTCGTTCTCGCCCGCCTGAATGACGCCGTTCTGGATCGCGTTATAAATCTCGTCATACGCGATCACGGTCGGCGACATGCCGATCGCCGCGAACGTCTTGCTCCAGATCGGGGCGCCCTGGACCCGGACCTTGAGGCCCTTCAGCTCGGCCATGTTGTGCACCGGCTTGTTGGCGAAGATGTTGCGCGTGCCACCGCCGGCGAAGCCGATCAGCATGACGTCGGCCTTGGCGGAAACTTCGTCGGCGACCGGCTTCAGCGTGTCGGCGTCGAGCACCTTGTTCCAGTGATCGAGGTCGCGGAAGAGAAACGGCGCGTCGATGAACGGCGCCGCTTTCGAGAACGTCGACATGTGGGCCGGCGAAACGATGCCGTAGTCGACCGAGATGCCCTGGTTCATGTACGCGAAGTAGTCCTTTTCGAGGCCCAGCTCGCTGTTCTTGTGCAACACGAAATTGATTGGCTTGCCGTAATACTTTTTCACCAGCTCCTCGAACCGCACCAGCGCCTTGTTGAAAGCGTGGTCGTCGTTGAACTGAACGGCGCCGTGGAGCGTGATCGGCTGCTGGGCGTGCGCAGTCAGCGCGACCGCGGCGATGCAGACTGCGACGAGGCGCAGTGACACGCGAATGAGCGCATTCATTGGGACTCCCTCCTTCGGGTTTTGCCACAGCGTTAATTAGGGTCAGACTCCAATTCTTGTAAGCGAGGGAAAAAATTGGAGTCTGACCCTATTAATGCTTCTGGTCTGGTGGTCTGACCAATCTAACCGCTTGCGGCGACTTGTGTCAACGGAGGGACGCGGCGCCAGCGCGGCGTGCGTTCCGGTCCGAAGCAGAACCGCGCGTAGAATCGCCCGATGCAAAAAATTGCAGCGGTCGTGTGCGTCCTGAGTGTCGCCGGGGCTCTTCTACTGGGTGTTGGATCCGCCTTTGCGGAGGACTACACGCTTAAGAATTTGCGTATCAATCACCCCTACGCGCGTCCGACACCGCCGGGCGCGACAATCGGCGCCGTGTATTTCGCAATAGACAACCTAGGGGGCGAATCCGATCGCCTGGTGCGCGTTGCGACGCCCGTCGCGCGCGCCGGGGAAATCCATTCGATGACGATGGACGGCAATCTGATGCGAATGCGGCAGATCGCTGCGCTCGACATTCCGGCGCACGCGACCGTGACGTTCAACCCCGGCGGTTATCATGTGATGCTGGTCGACCTCAAGTGGCCGCTGGCTGCGGGCGAAATGATCCCATTGAGCCTTACGTTCGAAAAAGCGGGGACGATCGAGATTGCGGC
>VBCG01000234.1 GCA_005881895.1 Betaproteobacteria bacterium | reverse complement strand
TGAAAAAAAAGGAGATTAGGATGGCTCGCTTGACGTCAAGGGTTGCATTCCTGACTGCGCTGGCCTCATTCGCCACGGCACTCGGTCTCGCCGGTTGCGAGCGACAAACGCCCGCGCAAACAACAGCTGCTCCGCCGCCCGTTGCGGTACAGGCCACGGCGCCTGCAACCGACGTCTACGACACGTCGAAGATGGACTTCAAGCCCGGGCCGGCCGCGCTGAGCGCCGAGCCACACAAAGGAGCATTCGCCGCGGGCGACGCACTCAGCATGGATGCAACGCTGAAGCCGCTCGCGCCCAATCCCGTGAAGGAAGTCCGCCTCGACACGACGCACAAGATCATCGAGATCGCACCGGGCGTGAAGTTCAGCGCGTGGACGTTCGGGGACCAGGTGCCGGGGCCCGTCGTGCGCGCGCGCGTCGGCGATCGCGTCAAGTTCTCGATGACGAACCGCAGCAACGAGGCAGCGCCCGCCTTGCAAGTGATCGCGGCGCCGATGATGCATTCGATGGATTTCCATTCGGCGATGGTGTCGCCGCAGGACAAGTATCGCTCGGTCGCGCCGGGACAAACCATCAGCTTCGAGTTCACGCCCAACTATCCTGGCGTGGAACGCCGATGGTGCTCGAGCACATCGCGTCTGGGATGTACGGGATGATGATCGTCGAGCCGCGCGACGGCTATCCGACCAAGGTCGATCACGAATACGCCGTTGTGCAAAGCGAGTTCTACACCAAGCTCGATCCGCAAAAGCGCAAGGTCGAAGGCCAGCCGCTCTATGTGCTCGACGGCGAGCGCGTGCGGACCAAGGCACCGACCTACACGGTCTTCAACGGCCGCTACAACGGCTTCGTCGACAAGCCGCTGCCGGCTAAGCCGGGCGAACGCGTGCGGCTGTTCGTGCTGAACGTCGGCCCGTCCAATACGTCGAGCTTCCACATTGTCGGTACGATCTTCGACCGCGTGTGGATGGAAGGCAATCCCGATAACCAGCAGCGCGGCGCACAGACGGTTCTGCTCGGGTCGAGCAACAGCGCAATCGTCGAGTTCGTCGTGCCGGAAGCCGGCAATTATGTGATGGTCGATCATCATTTCGCCAATGCGTCGCAAGGCGCGATCGGCTTGATCGCGGCGGGCGCGCCTGCCGGCGGCGGCGAAACCGAGCATCACAACATTCCCGCGACCGCCGCACCTTCGGATCCTGTTGCGGTCAAGGGCAAGCTTGCCTTCGAGTCGAAATGCCTCGCATGCCACTCGATTGGCGGGGGCGACAAGCTCGGTCCCGATATCTACGGGGTCTCGAAACGCCGCAACGATGCGTGGCTTGGAAAGTGGCTCAAGTCGCCTGAACAGATGCTGCAAGCCGATGTTGATGCGAAGACGATGCTCGACAAATACAAGGTGCCGATGCCGAACCAGAACCTGTCCGACGAGGAAATTCGGCAATTCGTTACCTACTTCAAATGGGCGGACACGAATCTGCGGCCGCAGGGACAGGAACAACCGCAGCCCGCTGCGCCCGGCTCGGCGCTCCCGCCCAACAAGACGCTCTCGGGCTCGCCGGGCGAGTTGAACCCAGCAACGCCCCAGAGTGCAGGAGGGACGAAAAGAGAGGTGAAAGGAAAATGATGACGCGCGTCTGCATGCTGATCGCGATAGTGATGACGGCCGGTGTGCCGACGGCCGTGCACGCCTGCGGCGCATGCGTCGAGGACAAGGTCGCCGCTACCTACGACCACGCCGTCATCCACACGGCGATCGCGAAACGCCAGCAGGTCGTGTTCGTCGCCGTCGACGGAGTCGTCGATGTCAATAAAATCGGCGCGCGGATCTCCGCCGCAGCGCCGAAAGTTCGCGGCGTCGTTGCGGGCACGCTCCGTACGTCCGTCGTACCGCCGGCGTTTTCGTTTGGGCTCGAGGCTGCCGAGAACCCTGAACACGCCGTGGCGCGTTTCCGTAAGACGCTCGCCGATTCCGGCGCCCGTTTGACCATGGTTCGAATCATGCGTGACGATGCGTTGATCGAGCCGCACTAGCGACGGTGAGCACGTTGGCCGAGCTTCTTCAACTCAAGGAACCCGAGCGCGCTCAAGCTGCGTCGCCTGCCTTCGCGCTTTGGCGACTCGGCTTCCGGCCGTTTTATCTGCTCGCCAGCATCTTCGCGTCACTGTCGATCGCGCTGTGGGGTGCGCAATACGCCGGCTGGTTGAGCGCACCGTACTTGCACGGCCCTTTATGGCACGCGCACGAAATGGTCTTTGGCTTCACGCTCGCGGTGATGACTGGCTTCCTGTTCACCGCCGTGCGCAACTGGACGAATCGATCGACGCCAACTGGCGTTGCGCTCGCCGCGCTCGCAGCGCTCTGGCTCGCCGGGCGTGTTCTCGTCCTCACACCCTATGCAATCGCGGCAGCGGCGGTCAATGCCGCTTTTCCGCTGGCGGTTGCGCTCGGTATCGGGACGGCGCTCGCCAAGGGCGGCAATCGGCACAACGTTTTCTTCGTCGTGCTCCTTGCCGCGATGGCGGCCGCCGAATTGGCGACACACCTCGCTTCGCTTGGGCTGGTTCCAATCTCCGAATGGCTGGGCGTGCAGGCGGCGCTCGATATCGTCCTCATCGTCATGACGATTCTCGGCGGACGCGTCATCCCGATGTTCACGCGCAACGGCGTCCGCGATGCAGATGTACGGAGCAATGCGCTGCTCGAGCGGGTGGTTCCGTTGAGTGTCGTGGCGGTGTTTTTCGCCGACCTGCTCCCACTCCCCACGCTGCTCGTCGCCGTCGTCCTGGCGATCGCCGCGATCGCGCAAGCTGCTCGCGTTTTGCTATGGAGCCCATGGCGAACGCTTCGCGTTCCGATGGTGTGGATCTTGAACGTCGGCTATCTCTGGATTCCGGTGCATCTCGCGCTTCGCGCGTTGAGCGCGATCGACGTCGTGCCGTCGCCGCTCGCGACGCATGCATTGACTGCGGGGGCGATCGGTGCGTTGACGATTGGCATGATGGCGCGCACGGCGCGAGGCCACACCGGCCGCCCGATCGTGGCCGACGTTTACGAAATTGCGGCGTTCGCACTGGTCACTACCGCTGCGATCACACGAGTGCTCGTGCCACTCGCGATGCCGAGCACGTATCGCGTCGCGGTGATTGTCTCGGCGTGCTTGTGGTCCCTGGCCTACGCCATCTACGCACTGCGCTATTGGCCCATCCTGACGCGACCGCGCGTCGACGGTAAACCCGGCTGATCGCGATATGCGGGCGATCCAAATCATTCACGACGAGCATCGTTCGTTAGCGGCGGTGCTTCACGGCATGCTCTTCCTCGTCCGCCAGATGCGCTACGCCGGCGCGGAGCCGAATTTCGATGTGCTCGCCGCAATGGTTCATTACATCGACGTGTTCAGCGAGCGCTTCCATCATCCGAAAGAGGATCAGTACTTGTTCCGGTTATTGCGCCTCCGACATCCGGATGCGATTCCGCTGCTGGCAAAGCTCGAGGACGAACACAAAATGGGCGCCGAAAAAATCCGAGCCCTCGAGCAGGCGCTTGACCATTACCAGCAAGGCGACACGACGAAGCTTCCGGCATTTGCCGCTGCAGCTGCTGCTTATGCGGCATTCCATTATGGCCACATGCGCGCCGAGGAAACAGAGGTGCTGCCGCTGGCAAGAATCCATCTCACCGCGAGCGACTGGGAAATGATTGATGCGGCCTTCACGAGTCATGCGGACCCGCTCGTAGGCGTCGAAGCGGGAATCGAATACGAAAAGCTGTTCCGGCAGATCGTCAATCTCGCGCCGCCGCCGCTTGGAATCGGGCCGACGAGTTAAATCGTCCTTTGCGCGTCAGCTGGCCCCGAAATCGCC
>VBCG01000233.1 GCA_005881895.1 Betaproteobacteria bacterium | reverse complement strand
CGACATCGCGCCGCGGCTCGATGTGAATGTCCGACGCGCGCTGTTCGAAGGCGTATTGCCACAGCCAATCGACGATGCGGACGATATGCTGATCGTTGGCATCAAGATGTCCATGTTTGCCCAACTCGACCAGCTGTTCGAAATTGCGTGCGAGATTGAAGTCGCCCTTCGACGCGTCCTGCGCGCGCTTCATCGAGCGCGCCAAGTTGTAGAACTCGCCCAAATAGCGCTTGATGTCCTGCGGATTGCAGAAGACGAACTTGACGTCGAGCTTGAGAATCTTCTCGAGCTCCTCGACGAAGCTCCGCACGAACGGCTCGCCCGTCGCGACCGTGAGCATCATCCGATCGACCGCGACCGGAAGAATGCGAAAGCGCTCCGCGTACGCGTTGCTCATCGTCGCCGTTACCGCGCCAAGATCGATCTTCAATGGATCGATATGAAAATAGGGAATGTCAAGCTTGCCGGCGAGCCATTCGACCAGCCACTCGAGCGTCATCAGCTTGTGGGGTGCGCGTACCGACTTCCATTTCTGATCGGCGATCGCCTCGAGCGGATGCTCGAAGCGCAACGTACGCGAGCGTGCGAGCTTGTCGGCGTCGGCGCGTGCAATGAGGCCGTCCGCCACCATCAGCTTCAGAATGTCGTCAAGACGAAGCCGTCGGTCCGACGTCGCGGCGCGCGGCGAAGCCGCCGGCGCGCTTGGCGGAGCGATTTCGCCGGTCACGGGGGTTGCCATGCAGTTACTTTACACCGTGGTTGCACCATAAGGCCGAATCGGAACCGACCAACAGGCGCCACGCTTGCAAAAAGGCGACAACGGGTGCAATTTTAGTTGCGGTGAAGAAAGGAACCGAAGTCGTCGCGCTCGCCACCGACATCACGAAGCTCGATGTCGACGCGATCGTGAACGCCGCAAATACGTCGCTGCTGGGCGGCGGCGGCGTCGACGGTGCGATCCACCGCGCCGCCGGCCCGGAACTGCTGGCCGAATGCCGAACGCTCGGCGGATGTCCGACGGGCGAAGCAAAAATCACGCGTGGCTATAGACTGCCGGCACGCCATGTCATCCACACGGTTGGGCCGGTCTGGCAGGGCGGCCATTCGCGCGAGGCGGAGCTGCTTGCGAGCTGCTATCGCAACTCCCTGGCGCTCGCACGCGATCGCGGTCTGACATCGATCGCCTTTCCCGCCATCAGCTGCGGCGTCTACGGCTATCCGCTCGACGCCGCGGTTGCGATCGCCGTGCGCGAGGTGACTGCATTCACGCGCCGCGACGACGGTTTGTCCCGTGTCATCTTCGCGTGCTTCGGCAGCGGCGTGCTCGCCGCTTACACGCGCGAACTCGCCCGTCACGCAACGGGCACGCCGTGAATAAGGAACTCTCATGCGCTCTCGCGATTCGAACAGGACAATCGAAACGTCGCGGTCGCATTGTCCGAGGAGGATGCCATGACGAATCGTTCGGTCCAGCGCGTCTTCATCGCCACGCTCGCCGCGGTCACGTTGCTTCCCTTGCCAGCGTACGCGCGCTACACAATATCCTGCAGCAGCAATAACTACCGATATCAATACTGCGGCGCCAACACCGACGGCTACGCGCGCTTGTTGAATCAGCAATCGCGGGCAGCGTGCATTCGCGGCCGCACGTGGGGCTTCGATAACGGCGGCGTGTGGGTCAACAATGGTTGCAGCGCGCAATTCGAGGTCGGCGGCAGCTCGCGATCGGGCGGCGGCAACGCCGGCGCGGCCGTCGCTGCAGGTGTCGGTCTTGCGATTCTCGGCGCGATCATTGCCAACCAAGACCAGGATAACGATGGCGGCTATGTTCCGCCGCCATCGCCGTATCCGCAGCCTTATCCGGCGCCGTATCCGCCGTACCCCTATGAAAGCGCGACGCCGGCGTGGGCGATCGGAACATTTCACGGCACCAACGCCGCCGGCCAGCCGCAGACGATTACGATCAATCCCGATGGCGCGGTCACGCTGCGCAATCGCAGCGGCAGCGTTGAACGTGGCTATTACAGCGGCGAAATGGCGAATCTTCCGAGCGCCGCTGTCGGCATCAATCCGGCGGGAAGCGGCATTCTCGTCAACGGTATGTATTTCGCGCGATAGAGAAACAAGATGAAACGCGTTTACTCGATCATCGTTGTCCTTATCGCCGCACTGTCAGTAACGCTGCCGCAGTCCGTCGATGCAGCTGCACCAACGAAGGCGAGCGCACCGGCGAAGTCGACGGTGCCCGCGAAAAAAGGAACGAAAGCGCAACCGCCGAGCGCGGTCGGCCAATTGCTGGAAGCGATTCGCAAGCGGGGCACGATCGTCGTCGGCATCGCTCCGCAAGTCCCGTGGGTAATCCGCGACCCCGCTGGCGAATGGCAAGGCTACGAGATCGATGTTGCGCGTCAGCTCGCTTCCGATCTCGGCGTCGAGCTCGCGCTTGTCCGCGTTCCGTTCGTCCAGTTGACCGACGCGCTCGCGGACGGCAGAGTCGACATCGTCAGTGCAGGCTACTCGATCACGCCGCAGCGGGCGCTCGTCGTCGATTTCAGCAATCCCTATGCGACATCGGAAATGCAGGTCGTCGCACGGGCCGATCTCGCCAGGCGTGACTTGAGTGACTTGAATCGTGCCGACGTGACACTCGGGGCGCGCACCGGCGGCACGACCGAGACGACGGCACGCGCACGTTTTCCGCAAGCGAAGATCATGACGTTCCCCACTGAACGCGCGCTCTACGAGGCGTTGAAGGGGGGACAACTCGATGGCGCGCTCGCCTATGTTCCGCGCACGTCGGTGGCTGTCGCGCAATCAGAAGGCAAACTCGCGGTGATGCCCAGCGCACGGCTTCCGCATACGGTCGAAGCATTCGCGATCCGCAAGGGCGAGCAGCCGCTCTTGAACTTCCTGAACGCGTGGATCGCGTACTGGAAAGCGGACGGCTGGCTGGACGAGCGCCGCTGCTACTGGTTTGAGTCGCTCGATTGGACGACGCGCTTCAATCACGAGGCAGGGGCGACCAAGTAGCATCGTTCGTGTGTCAATTAGGCAGCGGGCAGGGCGCGTCTCTCTGCGCTCGGATGTCCGCAAACGTGGCTGCCTGCGGGTACCCGGCGCGGCCGTGAGCGTCGACCCAACGCCGCCAACACGGCCGCGCCA
>VBCG01000232.1 GCA_005881895.1 Betaproteobacteria bacterium | reverse complement strand
TTAAGCAAAGCGGCGTTTGCTCCAAAGTAATCGGGCTGCGTAGCCAATTTTGAGACAGGTTCTAGTACTCGAACTGGTATGACAGTCCGATGCTGCTGCCTTGATCGTTGTCCGGTGTGGCACCTTGTGCGCTCGTCCCGCCGGTGCCTACCGTCGCCTGCACCTTCAAGCGCTTCGTCAGGTCGACTTCCACCTTCGCTTGCGTCGCGCCCGACGTGCTTTGTTTCGCGCCGACATAAACGCCGGTCGACACGTAGCGCCCGGCTTCGACGTTGGTGCCGCCCGTAGGCGTGCTACCCACGGAGAGCCGGTCGAGGCCGAGGCTCTTCCGTGCCGCCATCAGCGGATTGATTCCGCCCCCACCCATGCCAGTGAGCGAGGCGAGCGCCGCGCCGATCTGGGCGATCTGGAGCGCCGTCAGCTGCTTTACGCTCGTCCCGAACAAGAGGCGCGCCAGAATCTCGTCCTGCGGCAAGTCCGGCATGCTCGTCAGCGTAATTTTCGGTGCGTCGGCGTAGCCGGTCACGTTGAGTTTCGCCGTGATGCCGCCCGATGTGCTCTGCGCCTCGAAATCGAGTGTCGGATCGATCTTTTGCGTGATTCCCGCGCCGTTGAAGCTCACCTTGCCCGACGTGAAGTTGAGCGATGCGCCGCCGAGGTCAAACGTGCCGCGTCGCATGTCGAGGCCGCCCCCAATTTGTGGCGCAGCGGTGGTGCCGCCAACGTGTATGTCGCCACCGACCTCCGCGTCAAGGCCACGACCGCGTACGAATACTGCGCTCGGGGCATCCACCGCCAGATCAAGTCCCATGACGACCGCCGACGTGGACGCAGGCGTCGGTGCCTTCTGCCCGGGCCGACGCACATCGAGCACGGCAACAGTCGTAGGCAGCGCGTTCGGAATATTGATTTCGGCGCGCTGGATGAAGATCTTGCCCGCGGCATCGAGCCGCGTCGCGGCCTGCCCCCGCAGCGTCAAGTCGAGGTCCATGTTGGCCGTCAAAAGATCGCTTGCGAGCGGCCGCGCATTGCGCGCGGTCAGCTTGAGGTCGACGGGATGTCCCGGAGCAAGCACGCCCACGGTTCCGCTACCCGAGACGGTCCCGGGACCCGCCTGCGCGGTCAGACTGCTGATGCGAACCGTATCGCCCGCCGCTTCAAGCAGTGCTTCTACGTCGCTCAAATGCGCTCCGAGGGTGTAGTCCTGAATATCGCCTTGCGCAAGCTTGGCCGTGCCATTCATCCGCGGCGCGCCCAAGTCGCCGGTCACGGCAACGTCCAGCGTGATCTGTCCTTTCACGCGACGTCCGTTGACTTCCAGAATCGGGTTGGCGATGGCCGCATCGAGCGTGCCGTTGGCATGCACGTCGATTGGACCAGCCGCCGCGAGCGGAACCCGGCCGCTCGCGTTGAGGTGCATTTGATTGCCTCCCGAAAGCCGCGCATCGACGCGGGCAAAGCGCTCTTCCAGTTCGGCGCTTGCGACCAAGTTAGTCGGTGGCAGCGTCCGGCCCGCCCCCGTACGCATGCGCATCCCATTCGCGTTCAGCCGGACCGTACCTCGCGGCTGCGCCGTCGTACCACTAAGCCGCGCCTCGACGCTCATCGTCCCCTCGGCCTGAAGATCGGGCCCGAAAGTCTTGACGAGATCGGGCGTGACGTTGCGCAACGATGCTGTGAGCTGCAGTGTCGGTGAGACGCGACCGGAGGCTTCGAGCACGGCCTGCTGCACACCAACCCGCAGGCGGTCCACGGCAAGCCCGTCGCCAAACGAGACGCGTGCCGGTGCAAGAAGCTGCGCGGTCTGGCCCTTGTAGCGCGCCTGCAACGCGCTGAACGCTATCTGTTTCGCCGGCGCATTGAGCGTCGCCGTCGTCGTGACCTGCGCATCGGCGTCGGCAACATTGTGCAGATCCGCGGACAGCTTGAGCACCAAGGCCTCTTGCGGACCGTCGGCCTGAAGCCGGGCGCTCCCGATCATTCCACTCGTGGCGACGCCATCGGCGGTGAACTGTAATGCGACTTTCGGACGCGTCATCGGGTCGTCGACTCGGCCCGCCACCGTCAAGTGGTCCATGTGCGTGTCGCCTACCGCAACATTGCGAGCGTCCAACTGAATCTTGGCCTGAGCGCGGCCACCGGATTGCGCAAAGTCGACGTCGGCCACAACGCTTCCCCGTACGGCTTGTCCGATCCACCGTTCTACATCTTCAAGCTTCGCGATGCGCATCGATGCTCGGCCTTGCGGCAGGCGATCGCCCGCGCGAAGGCTGACGTTTCCCTCGGCGTGCGCGCTTTTCCAATCAGCGCGTTCGATTGTGCCGAGCAACGCGCCGTCGCGGCCACGCTGGAGCGCCAACGCGAGTTCGAGCGGCGAGCCGTCGATGCTGGCCCGCGCATCGACCCGTCCGGCAGGTGCACCGGGGAGACCCTGCAGGCGCGCCGAGAGCTTGATCGGCCCACTCGGGAATCCTTCGGTACCGGCCTCGCCGGTCGCGTCCGCGACAAGCTCCAGATTGTCGGCGGCGCCACGGACGCGTCCCTGCGCTTCGATTCGGCCGGTCACGGTCGACGCGACTGCCGCGAGATCGGACAGCGTCACTTTCCAATTCAAATCCAACGTACCTTGCTCGGCGGACCCATTGGTCGAGATGCGCAAGATCTTTCCGTCCAATTGTGCACGCTCGATGCTGATGTCCTCCCGCGCGAAGGTCGCTGACACGCCAAGCTTCGCGCCATCGCCGATCAGTGCAGGTATGGGCGCCTTACCGCCGGTCACGCCGACGACGCCGGCGAGCTCGACCTTCGTCGTGGAGCCTTGGGTCGTGAAATTGGCGTTGAGTGTCGTATGACCTTTGATGTCCAATCCAGCGATGGCTGCAAACGGAGCGAGTGCGGGTCCGTTGATCGTCAACGCTCCGCCCAGTTCGCCGCCGGTGTTCGCATTGCCCTGCATGGAAACAAGCGGATGCGACAGTGCGAATGTCACCGGCCACAGCGGATCATCGAGCTTCACATCGGCGCGAAGATCGACCGGCGCAGACTGAAGCAGCTCCGGTTTCGGCCCGGGAATGCGCAGCCGATCGAGGGTCGCGTGCAGGCCGACCGAACCGCTGTTGCCTTGAACGTCCGCGCTGAATGTTCGAAGCTGTAAAGCGCCAGCGTTCAGTCCCTCGATTCGAACCTGTCCGGTGGCGTCAGGGGCCTTGAACGGTCCGTGCACATGCGCTTGCAACGACACGCCGTTCCAGGACACGTCTTGCCGTGGCGCCATCGAAGGCGCGTCGGCCGTCACGTCGAGATCCATCCGTTGATCCACCAGATTCAGTGTGCCCTCGCCGGAAGCGCGCAACGGCCCCGCGGCGACGGCGAAGCGCATCGCTTCTGCGTTACGCGGGCCCTCGGCGCTCGCCTGAATCGAAAGCGCGCCCAGCTCCGGCAGCTTCGCGAGGCCGGCGAGCAAACCGTGTTGCGGCTCGCTGATGTCGTGGTCGGCTT
>VBCG01000078.1:12602-35165 GCA_005881895.1 Betaproteobacteria bacterium | reverse complement strand
AATGCGCTCAACCACTAGCCGGACAAACGTGTCAAGATCGACCGTCGTATCGCCGCTGATCGGCGTGATTTTCGTCTCGATGTCGATGCGTACCGCCGTTGGCTTGACGAGCGCGATGAGCTCGTCGAGCGTGGGATAGCGCTCACCATCGCTCGCGAGTTGCACCGGAAACTGTCTCGCGTAGTCGCTCTTGGGATCGAGGCGTCCGATGTCGTAGGCGCGAAGCTCGGATAGCGTCAACGTGCGGATCGCCGGCCCAGGTGCAGACAACCATTGGCCGCTCGCGTCGCGAACGAGGGCAGGATTCAGGTCGCGATCGTGCGCGATCACGACGACGCCGTCCTTCGTGATCGCCATGTCGCTCTCGATCGTCGTTACGCCGATCGACAGCGCCTTGCGAAACGCCGCCATTGTGTTCTCGGGCGCGAGGCCGCGCGCACCACGATGGCCTTCCAGATCGAAGGCGTTGGCGGTTAGGGCAGCGCTCGCCAGGGCGAGGAGGACCACGCGAAGGAATGCTGTCATATCAAGCCAGCGACCAGGTTGATCGCCAAGGCGAGAATCCCCGTCGAGTAGAAGAACGCCAGAGCGCCGTGGACCACCACCAGCCGTCTGATCGCCGCGTCCGTGATTTGAATATCCGACACCTGAAACGTCATGCCGATCGTGAACGAGAAGTACAGAAAATCGCCGTAGGTCGGCGTTCGCTCGCCGGGGAATACGAGCCGTTCCGATGCCGAATCGGCTTTCGCCGGTGGAAGGTCCACTTCAATGTAGTAGTCGTGGGTGTAGTGCAGCGCGAACATCGTTTGGATGAACGCCCATGAGAGCACGATCGTGTAGATCACCAGCACCACACGTGCCGCCTGTTCGAGGCCCGTGGCTTCCTTGACCAATGGCATTTCCGCAGCGATCACGACAAGACTCGCCGTGGCCGCAACGAGCGTGAGACTCAGCACCGCCCATTTGCCCGCATCCTGGCGTTCCGCGATCTGCTTGATTGTGACCGCCGACGACTTGCGCAGTCCAAAGAACAACGCGATCAATGCGGCACTTGCTCCGACGTCCCATGCCGCGATGAAGCGCATCCGTCCTTCCACGTCGGTGGCGAAGAAGAACAGCGCGTATGTGAAGACACCGATCAGCAGGCCGAACGTGAGCCGTGGACGACGCAGCCAGGTCCACGACGATAAGAAGCTCGCCCGCGCGGTTTCATCAGTCATGCTCTGTCGCTTTGTATCTCTTTGGTCATGAAGACGCTATTTGGATCTTCAATGTATCGGTCAAATGGCCCGCAACGCATGAATCCAAAGCTGGAATACAGCCTTCTCGCAGGCTCGAAATAATCCATCGATCCGGTTTCCAGGCTGAGCCGACGATATCCTCTCCGCTCTGCTTCCCCGATCATGTGTCGAAGCAGCGTTGATGCGACGCCCTTTCTCTGATGCGCATCGTCCGTTCGCATCGACTTGATTTCTGCATGCTGTTGATCCAGCTCTTTCAATGCTCCACAGCCAGCCAGCGTGGGCCCGTCCCAAATTGTCCAGAACGTAATCTCGGGACGACGCAGCCCGGTAAGGTCCAGCGCATGCCGGCTCTCCGGCGGGGAAACTCGTTCCATGGAGCGGAGGTGCTCCTGCAGCAGCTCTCTTATCTCCGCGCCCCGAAGGTCATCTACGCGAATCTTCAAGATAGGGCTCTCGGTCGTTTTGAGGCCAAAGGAGCCGGGTCAAGTCTTTTCCAGCCGAGCGTCACGTCTTCTGTTATGCCTTGTAGGCAATCACTTCGACCTCGATCTTGGCGTCGACCATCAGCTTGGCCTGCGTGGTCGAACGCGCCGGCTTATCACCGGGGAAGAACTCCGCATAGACACGATTGAAGCTCCAGAAATCACGCGTGTCATCGAGCCAGACGGTAGCCTTGACGACATCTGCGAGCGAGCACCCTGCGAACTTCAGCGCGCGCTCGACGTTGGCGAGTGCTTGTCGTGTTTGCGCTTCGATGCCGCCCGCCACGATCTCGCCGTTGTCGCCCATCGCAATCTGGCCGGACACGAACACGAACGGTCCGGCACGGACCGCCGGCGAGAACGGCAACGGTTGGCCGCCGGCACCCGGACGGGTCGCGCCAAGAAATTCAATGCCCATGCTGGCTCCTCCTGTCGGTAACTGATTGGCGACGCGACACGCGGATCGTCACGCACCTGCCGTCGCTCGCATTCGCGTGCCGAGTCGATCTGTAACATACCTGCTCGTGGCGGTACACTCCGCCGGCGATGCAATGAATTAGGGTCAGACTCCCATTTCGCTTTAGGACAAAAAAGAGCCGGGTTCAAATCGAAATGGGAGTCTGACCCTAATTTCAACTTACGCCGGCGATGCAATTCAAATTGCAGCCCATCCATTCGAGGAGCCGCCATGATCTCTGTCGTTTCGCCCCCGCCCTTTGCTTCACACATCCGGCGTCTCATCCTAGCGGGCGCCCTGCTGACCGCAATGTTCGTGACGGTGCTGGCGGCCGACCTGACGTTGGCCGCGCCAGCCAAGGGCGGCGCCGCGAACCTGGCGATGGTGGCCGAACCGCAGACGCTCGACCCGATGGCGTCCACGGCCGATCTGGTGGGAACGATCATGCAGCACGTGTACGAGCCGCTGTACACATTCGACGGCAACTGGAATGTCGCGCCGATGCTGGCCGAGACCATGCCGGTGATCTCGAAGGACGGCCTCGTCTACACGATTCCGTTGCGCAAGGGCGTCAAGTTTCACAACGGCAAGGAGATGACCGCTGACGATGTCGTGGCTTCGCTCAACCGCTGGATGGAAATGGCGCCGCGCGGCAAGGCGATCGCCAAGGAAGTGAAGACGCTGGAAGCGAAGGGACCCAACACCGTTGTGATCACGCTGAACCGGCCATATGCGCCGCTGGTCTCGCACTTCGCATTGCCCTCCGGCTTTGCGGTCATCATGCCCAAGGAAACGATCGCTACTCCACTCACCCAGTTCATCGGCACCGGACCTTACCAATTCAAGGAGCGCAAGCCGGATCAATACGTGCAATTGGTGCGCTTCGAGGGCTACAGCCCGCGCAAGGAGACGCCGAGCGGTTACGCGGGCAAGCGTGAGGCGCTGCTCGACGAACTGCGCTTCGTCCCCGTTCCCAACGCGAACACGCGCGTCGAGGGCTCGCTGTCGGGGCAGTACCAATTCGCCGACCTGTTGCCGGTCGAGTCGTTCTCGCGCATCGATGGGAAGGCCAACGTCAAGGCCGTGCTGACCGCGCCGTTCGGCTTTCCGTACCTGGTGCTGAATACCAAGCAGGGGCCGCTTGCGAACGTCGCGTTGCGCCAGGCGGTGCAGACATCGCTTTCCGACGCCGACATGATGGGCGCGCGGGCTTGGGGGAGCCGAAGGTCTACTCGGGGGAGGGCAACCACTACGCCAGGGTCACGCCGTGCTGTTCGATGGCCGGTGCAGAGAGTTAGGGCACGGGCGACGCGAAGAAAGCGGCGGCGATGATCAGTGCGGCGAAGTACGACGGCACGCCGATCAAGATCCTGACGAGTCAGCAATACGATTTCCACTATCGGATCGCGCTGGTGATGGCCGAGAACCTCAAGGCCGCCGGCTTCAAGATCGACATGCAAGTCGTCGATTGGGCCACGCTCATCCAGCGCCGCAACGATCCTGCACTGTGGGACATCTACATCACGCATTCCGCGGTGCTGCCGGAGCCGACGTTGACGCCGCCGCAACTGGGCGAAGGTGCGCCGGGATGGTGGAGCTCGCCGGCGAAGAAGGCGGCGCTCGATGCGTTCGACGCCGAGGCCGATCCGGCCAAGCGCGGAGCGCTGTGGGGCAAAGTGCAGGAGGTTGTCTACACCGAAGTCCCCTATATCCGCGTGGGCAGCTTCAACAGCCTCACTGCACGCTCGACCAAGCTCGATGGCTACGTCGCGATGCCGTGGCCATTCTTCTGGAACACCGGTCTGACCAAGTAACAATTCCATGGCCTTTTATGGCGCGCCGACGTCTGCGCGCCATCTGCGCGTCGCTATTTCTCGGAGAACCTGTTGTCCGGTTCCGGCATGACCCGCTACTTGGCGTCGCGCTTCGGCGGCATGGTCGTCGTTCTCATGCTCGTGGCCACTTTGGTGTTCTTCATTACGCGCCTTGCTCCGGGCGACCCCGCTGCGATCATGCTGGGCGATCAGGCTACCGCTGCCGATATTGCGAAGTTGCGCGCGTCGTACGGGCTCGACAAACCGTTACCCGTGCAGTTTGTCTATTGGCTCGGTGAGCTCGCGCACGGCAACCTCGGACAGTCGATCTTTCTGCAACGACCGGTGACGCAAGCATTGCTCGAGCGGGCGGAGCCGACATCGTTTCTCACGCTCTTCTCGATTTTTATCGCGGCGATGATAGGCTTGCCCTGCGGGATTATCGCAGCGGTCTGGCGCGGCAAGACGATTGACCAGATCTTTTCGGGCTTCGCAATGCTGGGGGCCAGCATTCCGAGCTTCTGGTTCGGGTTGATCCTGATGCAAATCTTCGCGGTAGGCCTCGGCTGGTTTCCGGTGGCCGGCTACGGCGATCCGGGCGTAGCGCTGTCCGAGCGCCTTCATCACCTCGTGCTGCCGTCGATCGTCTTGGGCGTAGTGAACTCGGCATTGATCCTGCGCTTCACCCGCGCCAGCATGCTCGACGTCCTCTCCGACGACCATATCCGCACGGCGCGCGCCAAAGGATTGTCGGAAGCGCGGGTAATCCTGCGCCACGCGCTCGCCAACGCGCTGATCCCGGTCATCACCGTGCTCGGCCTCACGTTTGCGCTGCTGATCGGCGGCGCGATCGTTACCGAGACCGTGTTCGGGCTGCCGGGCGTGGGCAACCTCGTCGTATCCGCCGTGCTCCGCCGCGATTACCCCGTCATCCAAGGCGCGCTGCTCGTCATCGCCGCGCTCTATGTGCTGATCAACCTGGCCACCGATTTGCTCTACCTCGTCGTCGATCCGCGGGTGAAATACTGATGAGCGCCGCCGGGCCGCCCCAAGGCGCGAATTACGCCCCCTCCGGGGGCCGAGGGCATAGCGTAGCGGCGACAGCCGCAAGCGTGGGGGTCACAACGAGCACGATTGCTGCGGCGGCAGCTGCCCCCGTCCCGCGGTCGCGCAGCCCCTCAGCGTTGCTCGTGCGCAAGCTGTTCCGGCGCAAGCTTGTCCTCGCCGGCGCGGTGATCCTCGTCATCGTCGCGCTGCTGGCGATTCTCGCTCCGTGGATCACGCCCTACGAACCGACGGCGCTGAAGATCATGGAGCGGATGCAAAGCCCGCGCACCACGCATTGGTTCGGCACCGATGAACTGGGGCGAGACGTGTTCTCGCGCGTCATCTATGGCGCCCGCTATTCGCTGCTCATCGGCGCGATCGTGGTTGCGATTTCGGTGACGGCCGGTGTGCTGCTAGGATTGGCTGCCGGATTCTTCCGCCGCCTGGACGGACCGATCATGCGCGTCGTCGACGCGATGATGTCGTTTCCCGACATTCTGCTTGCCATTGCGCTCGTTGCAGTATTGGGGGCGTCGATTGCCAACGTGATCCTGGCGTTGGCCGTCGTCTATACGCCGCGCGTCGCTCGCGTCGTACGCGCATCGACATTGGTTGTACGCGAGCTCTTGTTCATCGAGGCAGCGCGCGCACTTGGCGTCTCGACGTGGCGCATCCTGTTCATCCACATCCTGCAAAACATCGCATCGCCGATCCTGGTCCAGGCGACGTTCATCTTCGCGTACGCAGTGTTGGCCGAAGCCGGCCTGTCCTTTCTCGGTGTCGGCGTTCCGCCGGAGCTGCCAACGTGGGGCACGATGATCGCAAGCGGTCAGCAGTTCGCGCATCAGGCGCTGTGGATCGTCGTGTTCCCCGGCATCGCGATCATCCTGGCCGCGCTGTCGCTGCAGATGGTCGGCGACGGATTCCGCGATCTGCTCGATCCCAGGCTGCGGAAGGCGATTTGATGACAGCGATCCCCGAGCCCTTGTTGCAGGTCCGCGACTTGCAGACGCATTTCTTCACCGACCACGGGGTGGTGAAAGCGGTCGAAGACGTCTCGTTCACGCTGCTTCCGCGCGAGACGCTGGCCATCGTCGGCGAATCCGGTTCCGGCAAGTCGGTGACCAGTCTTTCGATCATGGGCCTTGTAGCGAATCCACCCGGCCGCATCGTCGGCGGCAAGATCCTGTTCCGCATGCGCGACGGACGCCTCGTCGATCTCGCGCAGTTGCCGGCGCGCGCGATGCGCAAGCTGCGCGGCGCCGACATCGCGATGATCTTCCAGGAACCGATGACGAGCCTCGATCCGGTGTTCACGATCGGCGACCAGATTGCCGAGGCCGTGTCGCTGCATCTCGGCCTCAATGGTGCCGGCGCAATGAAACGCGCGCTCGAAATGTTGGAGCTGGTGGAGATCCCGGCGGCGCGGCAACGCATTCGCGAATACCCGCATCAGCTCTCGGGCGGCATGCGGCAACGCGTGATGATTGCCCTCGCGCTATCGTGCAATCCATCTTTATTGATTGCCGATGAGCCGACGACCGCGCTCGACGTCACGATTCAGGCGCAGATTCTTGCGCTGCTCGACAAGCTGCGCCACGAGATCGGCATGGCGGTCTTGTTCATCACGCACAACCTGGGCGTGGTCGCCGAAATTGCCGATCGCGTCATCGTCATGTACAGCGGACGCGTCGTTGAAGAAGGCGAGGTCCATCAGCTCTTCAAGGCGCCGCGGCATCCGTACACGCGCGGTCTGCTTGCCTGCCTGCCGCGGCGCGCGCTGGATGACGAAAACGCCGCGAGGTCGCGTCGCTTGAACGCGATTCCGGGGCAGGTCGCGAGTCCCCTTGATGTGCTGCCGGGTTGCGCGTTCGCACCGCGCTGCACGTTGGCCTTGCCGGAATGCACGGCCGCGATGCCGCCACTGGCAAAACTCGAGAGCGGGCAACGTACTCGCTGTATACGCTGGGGTGACGTGTGACCGAGATTTTGACCGTCAGCGGCCTTAAGAAATACTTCGGCCATGGCGAGCGACCGGTGCGTGCGGTCGACGATGTGAGCTTCGATATCCGGGACGGCGAGGTTCTGGGTTTGGTCGGTGAGTCGGGGTCGGGCAAAAGCACAATCGGCCGCAGCGTGCTGAAGCTGATCGAGCCGACGGCCGGGCAAGTGACCTTCGACGGAATTGATCTCGTGCCGCTATCGGCGTCGGCCATGCGACCTTATCGGCGCCGCCTGCAGATCATCTTTCAGGATCCGTACGCCAGCTTGAATCCCCGTCGGCGCGTCGGCGATACGCTCGACGAAGCGATGGCCACTCACGGCTTGCATCAGGGCTCCGCACGCAAGGTGCGCATTGCCGAACTCTTGTCGCTCGTCGGCCTTTCACCTTTGCATGCGCAACGCTTTCCGCACGAGTTCTCCGGCGGACAACGACAGCGGATTGGCATTGCCCGCGCGCTCGCGGTCGAGCCGCAATTCATCGTTGCCGACGAGCCGGTTTCGGCGCTGGATGTGTCGATCCAGGCGCAGGTGATCAACCTGCTGTGCGATTTGCGCGAGAAATTCGGGTTGACGATGTTGTTCATCTCGCACGACCTCGACGTCGTCGAGTACCTGTGCGACCGCATCGTCGTGCTCTATCTCGGAAAGGTGATGGAGATCGCGCCGGCGCGGGAGCTCTATCGTTCACCACGTCACCCGTACACAGAGGCGCTGCTCGCAGCGTCGCCGCGCCCGGATCCGGATGCGCGGCGCGTGCGGCGACTGTTGCAGGGCGACATTCCGAGCCCGGTGAATCCGCCGTCGGGTTGCGTGTTTCGCACTCGCTGCCCGTACGCGCAGGATGCCTGCGCCGCCACCGTGCCGCCGCTGCGCGAGATCGCGCCGGGACGCTTCAAGGCCTGCTTGCGGGATGATGTGCCGTGAAAGATTGGAGTGCACTGATGCTAAATCTCGAATCCATTGCAAACGAAACGGTCGATGGCCTCACCAAAGGATTGCCGCCGGGCATGGCGCCGCTGCCGCTGGCCGCCATCGGCTTGCAAGATTGGAACCTCCTGCGCGGCGATCTACCATTCCCGTCAGCGGTGATCCGCGACAGCGCGCTCGCCCACAACCACGCGTGGATGCGCGATTTCACCAACGCCACCGGAGTCCTGCTGGCGCCGCACGGCAAGACCACGATGGCACCGCAGATCTTCGCGCAACAGCTCGCCGCGGGCGCGTGGGGCATCACGGTCGCGACGGTCCAGCAACTGCAAGTCTGCGTCCGCTTCGGCGTGCGCCGCGTGCTGATGGCCAACCAATTGTTGGGAAGCTCTGCAGCGGGCGAGGTCGTGCGACTGCGCGAGACCTATCCTGACCTCGAGTTCCACTTCCTGGTCGATTCCAAAGCGCAGTTGCGCCTCGTCGAGGCGGAAGCGCAGCAGCAAACGATGACACGGCGACTGACCGCTCTGCTTGAGCTCGGGATTCCCGGCGGGCGCACCGGCTGTCGGACCGCCGCGGAAGCGCTGGCGTTGGCGCGCGCCATTGCCGCGAGCAGCGTCGTCGACCTGGCCGGCATCGAGTGCTACGAGGGATTGCAGGTCACCGGTGATTCCGCGCGCGACGCCGAGTTCGTCGGCGGTTTGATGCACGCGGTGAAGGATCTGGCGTTGGCATGCGACCGAGAGAAATTGTTCGCCGGTCCGACCATCGTTCTCTCCGCGGGCGGTTCCGCCGCGTTCGACATTGTCGCCCGCGAATTGCCGATACGATTGTCACTTCCCGTCCAGACGATCTTGCGCAGCGGTTGTTACGTCACGCACGATTCCGGCTTCTACAACCGCATGCTCGAGCGCGTGAAGGCGCGTAGCGGCAGCGTCTGGCAGTCACGGCCTGGCCTGCAGCCCGCGCTCGAGGTATGGGCGCAAGTCCAGTCGCGGCCAGAGCCGGGGCTCGCCCTTCTGACCATGGGCAAACGCGATGCATCGTTCGACCTCGACTTGCCGATTGTCAATTGGCACTTTCGCGGTGGCCGCAACACTACCCCACAGCCCGCGCCCGCGGCATGGAAAATCTCAGCGATGAACGATCAGCACGCTTATCTCCGCATTCCGGAAGATGCTGATCTCGAGATTGGTGATCTGGTGGGCTGCGGGATCTCGCATCCGTGCACGACGTTCGACAAATGGCGGCTGCTGTTGACGGTCGCTGACGATTATCGGATCACCGGTGCAATTCGGACGTTCTTCTGACATGACGATGCTTTTGCGCGGCGGCACTGTGATCGACGGCACGGGTGCACCCCGTCGGACCGCTGATGTGCGCGTTGATGGCGAGCGGATAGTGGCCATCGACGCCGATCTCCCTACGGCGGGTGCCGCCGTCATAGATGCCAGTGGCTGCATCGTCGCGCCGGGTTTCATCGACGTCCACACGCATGACGACCGGATCGTGCTTGCGCAGCCGCAAATGCTGCCGAAGATCAGCCAGGGCGTCACCACGGTTGTCGTCGGCAATTGCGGCATCAGCCTCGCGCCGCTTCGGCGCGCACACGTGCCGCCGCCGCTCAATCTGCTGGGCGGAAGCGATGGGTACATCTACGCGACGATGCGCGAATACGCCGAAGCGGTGGGCCGCGCCATGCCAGCCGTCAACGTCGCGGCGCTCGTCGGCCATTCCACGTTGCGTGTCGCCACGATGGATGATCCTTATCGAGTGGCGACCGCTAGCGAGCAGGCCGCGATGGTGACGCTGCTCCGCGAGGGCCTCGCGACCGGCGCGATCGGAATGAGCTCCGGCGTGTTCTACGACACCGGTGCTGCCGCGGACGTCGACGAACTGGCCATGCTCGCTGCCGTCGTCGGCGCGGCGGGCGGCGTGTACACGACGCACATTCGCGACGAGTTCGACAAGGTGATCGATTCGCTGGACGAGGCCTTCGCCACGGCGCGACGTGGCGCTGTCTCTGTCGTCATTTCGCATCACAAATGTGCCGGACCGGCCAACTGGGGACGCACGCGGCAGACGCTCGCGCACATTGATGCCGCGCGCGCGCAACAGCCAATCGGACTTGATTGCTATCCGTACATCGCCGGCTCAACCGTACTGCGAACCGACCTTGTCGACGGTGTCATCGATGTCGTCGTCACCTGGTCCGAGCCGCATCCTGAAATGTCGGCGCGCCATCTCGCCGACATCGCGGCGAAATGGGGCTGTACACAGCAGGAGGCGTGCTTACGCCTGCAACCGGGCGGCGCGTGCTACTTCCAAATGCGCGAAGACGATGTGCAGCGTGTGCTCGCATATCCGCCCACGATGATCGGCTCGGACGGTCTGCCGCACGACCAGCATCCGCATCCGCGTCTGTGGGGAACGTTTCCACGCGTGCTCGGCCACTACAGCCGCGATCTTGGCCTGTTCCCACTTGAAACAGCCGTGCGTAAGATGACCGGATCGTCGGCGCGCCAATTCAGGCTCGCGGATCGCGGCGAGCTGCGGCCGGGGGCTTACGCGGACATCACTGTTTTCGATCCGGTGTCGGTGCAGGATGCCGCGACGTTCGAGCAACCTTCGGTTGCAGCACGCGGTATCCGCTGCGTGCTCGTCAATGGCGTGGTGGCGTACAGGGACGGTTGCGCTGAATCCACTCGCGCAGGGCGCTTCCTCAGTTCGCAAACGTGACTATCGATGCGAAGCGCGACAACCCGTTCGAGCCGAAAGTGTTACCCATGTCTCCGGTATAAACCATCAGCGCTTCGGAGTGGATCATGAACCGCGCCTGCCGCGTGCCGCGCGACCTTCACGCACGGTGCGACGGCGCAATCCACTCACTAGGTTCCCGGTCTTAACTGGCACTCCTGCCGAAGGCGTAGGATTGCGCGCTGCTAGACCAACTTCGGCAGGATCGGTTACCCGATGGGCGAGAGCAAGCGTAAACAGGCGTTCAACGAAACGGCGCGGAACGCGCTGAAGGTCGTGTGCCCAGAATGTCGAAAGCCTACCCGGCACATTGTCCTAAAGTCTGTCGATCTGAGTGGCAGCGAACGTATGGACAAGTTCAACGACTACGATTGGAGCGACCACTTCCAGATTATCCAGTGCCAAGGATGCGAAGCCGTGTCGTTTCGCCAAATCTCGAGCAATACCGAAGATTTCGAAATGAACGACGACGATGAGCTGGAATACGTTGAACGTGAAGCGTTGTATCCGCCGCGGATCGCAGGACGCGCAGAATTAGGAGACGCCGATTTCTTACCATTTCATGTACATCGAATTTACCGCGAAACCGTTAACGCGCTCGCGAATGCGCAACCGATTCTGTGCGGGATTGGAATTGGCGCGTTGATCGAAGCCGTATGCGATGAACAGCAAGCGACAGGCGCGACACTTAAGGACAAGATTGACGCGCTGGTCAAATTACAGATTCTGTCCCTAAGGGATGCCGAATTTCTTCACAAGCTGCGTTTCCTTCGCAATCAGGCTGCGCACAAGGCGAAGCCGCACAAGCAAAGCCAGCTAGTCCTGGCGATGGACATAATCGAGCGTTTGCTGCAAGGTGTTTACATATTGGAAGCGCGTGCGAAGGGTAGTTTCAAATAGCATACGATTTGCAACTATGTCCGACCTGACCTTCATCGAGAAACGGAAGCTAGAACAGCGCCCTGGCATGGCATCGAATCCGAAATGACGGAGCGAATTCTCAAGACAAGGATCTCGGTTTTAGATGCGTTCAACCAAGTGCGCAACGACCAGAGTCTCGCGCACGACAATTCAATACTCAATTACGACGAAAGCTTGCTGATCTTCAACAATGTCGCTAGCTCTATCCGGTTCATCCAGGCGCTCGAACGGAAAATTGCACAGCGAGCAACAGCGACCGAAGCGGAGTTCGACGACGATATCCCGTTTTAGTGCTTGCTACCGCGGCCATACCTTCGGCGCGCGCGTCGAATCGGCACGCAGAACGCGTAGCCACCCGTCAGCAAACGCCGCATGGGCATCGTTGTAGCCTGCAGATCCTCTGTAGGTAAAAAGCCGACTTGCAACCGATTAGATTCGGCGCACAGTTTTAACGCGGGGGATGTGCCAGACAGTATCGGCCGCCTCCGCCCCTTCTCTTGAGGTGCCATCAGTGCACGACTTAGTAAAAACGAGAATCTCATGGACATCGTGGAGAGCGATAAGGCTGAGAGGCCGATCGTCGTTCAGCTTGCTCGAGTTGCGCTTGTTGCCGTGATGATTACCATCGCGGTTTGGGTTGTAACGAACTACGCATTGGATTCGCTCGGCGTATCTTTCTTTAAGTAGCATCGGTGCGAAGGTGAGCGTGTGGATTCTGCCCCTGACTATTTGCGCACGGCCGCGAGTTGTCCCCTACCCAGTAGTATTGCGCGCATGCAAGCAACGCACGCTTGGTATAGGCCGACAGAACGAATGCCGACGTCGCGCGAATTTTGGTCTACGCTGATCAGGGTAATCGTCCTTGTTGCCCTTATAGGTACCGCGGCACGGTTGGTTGCAATTGCTTACGCGCCGCAACGGTCCGCCATGTCAGAACAGCTGAATTGTCCTCCCGATGCTGTGACACATCACGAAACCGTCGTACCGCCGCAAGTGCTTGGCGTGACCGAGCAATCCGCCACAAGCGTGACAAGTGGCGATGGGCTTGCTAACAAGTCGGACCTGCGATCGATGATTGGGAAGAAAGAAGAACACCGAAGCGGAGCGAAAAAGTCGCCGACGTACGCCTTCGCGCGAAACGGCGTTTCCCAGAAGCGCGCCGCAACAGGCAAACCGGTGAAGCGCGGTGGGATCGATGCGAATCAACAGCAGAAGTGGAAGGCTCCTGCGCTAACGCTGGCGCATTTTGCAATTTCCCCGCCACCATTCGGCGACATGCACGGGCAGTAGGGACCGCTCCGCCGTTTGCGGCCGCATCGGGATCGGGACGCAAAACGCGTAGGCCATCCGCCAGCAAACGGGTCAGCAACGCGTCGGCTGATCGACGGACGTGTCCACATGCACTTCGCGCACGGATTCGCTCTCTGCACGAGCAGCACGAGAGGCGCCAATGTGCTGTTACGGTGCTGTTACGGCGGGATGGCCGATTGGCCGATATTCACCAAACTCATTGATGTTCTTGGTGCCGGTGGAAGGAGTCGAACCCTCGACCTTCGCATTACGAATGCGCTGCTCTACCAACTGAGCTACACCGGCTTTGTTTTTTGACCGCCGTGCGCTGATTTGTCGACGCGCGGCGAGGCGCGAATTATATCAGCTGGAGTTGGCGATTCGACGTTAGCCGGTCCCGAGACCGGTCAGTGTTTTCGCAAGTCCTGCGATGCCATTCCAGAGAATTTGCACGCCGATGCACAACAAAATAAACGCAGTGAGGCGCGTGACGATTGCAGTGCCGACATCGCCCAGCTTGCGCAAGATCGGATCGGCGTAGCGATAGCAAACGAACACGATGAGGACGACAATCGAGATGCCGGCAATGTGACCGAGCGACGTCGCAATCAGCGCGCGCACGTCCGCCGGCTGATTCGCGCCTAGCGTAATGGCGACGGATATCGCGCCGGGCCCGACGGTCAGCGGCATCGTCAGCGGATAAAACGCGCGTCGCGCAAGATCGGCGGGCGTGCTCGCGCGCACCGCGTCCTGCGCCGCAACCGGCGACTGGTCGGGCGCGTTCAACAGATTCCATCCGATTGCACAAACGACCGCGCCACCGGCTACTTGTACGGCCGGAATTGACAAGCCGAAAAAATCAAGCACGTACGCGCCGATGAAAGTCGACACGAGCAGAAGCATGAAGCAGTTGATAGCGACGCGGCGCGACAACTCGGTGTGCGCTTCCGGCGACAAGTCGGACGTCTTGGCGAGATAGATCGGCGCGCCGCCAAGCGGATTGACGATGGGCAGTAACGCCGCCACAGCGAGCAGCAGCGTTTCCAAGAATTGGCGAAGGTCGGTCAGCATCGTGCCGGCGAAGCGGCCGAAACAGTAGCACGGTTCTACCAGCTACACTCTATCGCTCCCGGACGTTTGGCCAACCATGAGCTCGTCGCGAATTCTCTTCGGCTTTCACGCGGTGACCGCGCGATTGCGCACGCGACCTCAGTCGGTGCACGTGCTATACATGACGGGCGCCCGACACGACGCGCGGGCACGCGATGTCGTCACGCGAGCGCAGAGCGCCGGTGTCGCGGTCCACACCGTCGACGAAGCGCGACTGCTGCAACTCACCGGACATGGCAGGCATCAAGGCATCGCTGCGTTGGTCGACGAAGCGTTGCCCTATGTCACCGTTGACGACGTTTTTGCAACCATCGACGAGCCGGCGCTCTTCGTCGTGCTGGACGGCGTCACCGATCCACACAATCTTGGTGCGTGTCTGCGCAGCGCCGATGCGTTCGGCGCGCATGCGTTGATCGTGCCGAAGGACCGCGCAGTGGGCGTTAATGCAACGGTCGCGAAGGCGGCAAGCGGTGCGGCCGACACGGTGCCGGCCATCGCCGTGACCAATCTGGCGCGAACGCTACGCGATCTCAAAGCGTGGGGCGTGTGGATCGTGGGCGCCGAGGCGGGTGGCGAAAGTCTCTTCGATGCCGATCTGACCGGTCCGATCGCGTGGGTATTGGGCGCAGAAGGCGCGGGATTGCGACGGCTCACCCGCGAGTCCTGCGACCGCATCGTCGGCATCCCGCTGCAAGGAACGGTTGAAAGCCTCAACGTTTCGGTTGCCACGGGTATTTGCCTCTATGCGACGCGCCGCGCGCGGGCTCTGGCGTCGCGTTGAGCTTTGCTCCTGTTTGCGGCATCATCCGCGCATTCCAACCGCCCGTATCCCGGCGCCAAGTCGGGGAGAGGAGTCCCATGAAAACCCAGCTTCGTATCGGCGCGGTCGCCGCCGCAATCGCGGCCGCCCTGATCTTCGCTTCGCCGGCACAGTCCAAGGGCACGCTCGTCTTCTGCTCCGAAGGTAGTCCCGAGGGTTTCCAGCCGCAGTTTTTTACGACGGGCACGACGTTCGATGCGGTATCGGTGCCGATGTTCAACCGGTTGGTCGAATTCGAAACGGGGACCACGAACATCATTCCGGGTCTCGCCGAATCGTGGACCGCGTCGCCCGATGGCAAGGTCTACACGTTCAAATTGCGCAAGGGCGTCAAGTTTCACAGCAACGCGAACTTCACGCCATCGCGCGATTTCAACGCCGACGACGTGTTCTTCTCGTGGAATCGAATGGCCGACGACAATCATCCGTTCCATAAGCTGACTGCGGGACAGACGTTTGCGTATTTTGACGACATGGGCATGAAGAACATCGTCGACAAGGTGGAAAAGCTCGACGACTACACGGTGCGCTTCACGTTGAAGCGTCCGGAAGCCCCGTTTCTCGCGGATATGGCGATGGATTTTGCATCGATCTTGTCGAAGGAGTATTTCGAGACGATGCAGAAGAAAGGAACGCCGAACGCCGCCGACGTTTATCCGATCGGTACCGGACCTTTCGAGTTCGGTTCATATCAGAAGGACGCGATCATTCGCTACAAAGCTTTCGACAAGTACTGGAAGGGCCGCCCGAAGATCGACAGTCTGGTGTTTGCAATCACGCGCGACGCGACGGCACGTTACGCCAAGCTCAAGACCGGCGAGTGCCAAGTGATGGCGTTTCCAAAGCCCGCTGATTTGGACGAGATGCGCAAGGATCCGCAGCTGACGATCCAGCAGAAAGAGGGACTCAACATCGGTTACATCGCGTTCAATGTCGAAAAGAAGCCGTTCGACAACAAGCTCGTGCGGCAGGCATTGAATCTCGGCACCAACAAGGATGCGATCCTCAAGGCCGTCTATCAAGGCAATGGCCAAGTGGCGAAGAATCCGATTCCGCCGATCCTGTGGAGCTACAACAACGCGGTGCAGGATTATCCGTACGATCCCGCGAAGGCGAAACAGCTGCTCACACAGGCGGGGTATCCGAATGGATTCGAGCTTGAGCTGTGGTATCTGCCGGTTACCCGGCCGTACAACCCCGACGGAAAACGGATGGCCGAGCTGATTCAAGCCGATTGGGAGAAGATCGGCGTCAAGACAAAGCTTGTCACATACGAGTGGGCCGAATATAGGAAGCGTGCGAAGGGTGGCGAGCACCAGGCGATCATGTTCGGCTGGTCGGGCGATAACGGCGATCCCGATAACTTCTTCGTGCCGCTGTTGGGCTGCGAAGCGGTGAAAGGCGGCGGCAACAACGCGCGCTGGTGCAACAAGGCGTTTGAAGACCTGATCATCAAGGCGGCGCAAACGCCGAAGCAGGCCGATCGCGCGAAATTGTATGAACAGGCGCAGGTGATCTTCAAGGAAGAGGCGCCATGGATCACCGTCGCACATTCGGTCCGCTTCGACCCGCTGCGCAAGGAAGTGCAGGGCTACAAGATGGACGCAACCGCGCATCACTATTTCGATAAGGCCGATCTCGCGAAGACGCCGGCGCCCTAACACCCTATGTGGCGCACCTCCGCCCGAGGAACCTGCTGAGCCCAAAGGCAGGTACCTCGCTGCACTCGGGATGACAAAGTAGCTCTCGGGATGACAAAGAGCGCGCTCGGGATGACAACCTGCGTGTCGAATGCTCGCCTTTCTCCTCCGCCGCATCGTGCTAATCGTTCCGACGTTCATCGGCGTGACGCTGCTCGCGTTCGCGCTGATCCATCTGATTCCGGGCGATCCGGTCGAGAACATTTCGGGCGAGCGCGGCATGGACCCGGCTCGCCGCGAGCGGCTGTTGCATGAATTCGGACTGGACAAACCGCTCCCCGTTCAATACATCGAATACGTCGGGCAAGTCCTGCGTGGCAATCTCGGCACGTCGTTGACGACGCATGAAGACGTATCCACCGAATTCCTGACGCTGTTCCCCGCGACGATCGAGCTCGCGTTCTTCGCGCTGCTGTTTTCGGTCATCGTGGGTCTGCCGGCGGGTATTGTGGCGGCGATCAAGCGCAACACCGTCGCGGACTATGCGGTCATGGGCGTATCGCTCACCGGTTATTCGATGCCGATCTTTTGGTGGGCGCTTCTGCTCATCCTGTTTTTTTCGGTGTACTTGGGATGGACGCCGGTGTCGGGACGCATCAGTGTCGAATATGACGTACCCGCGACTACCGGATTCATGCTGATCGATACACTGCGCAGCGGCGATTTCGGCGCGTTTCGCTCCGCGCTTTCGCATCTGATCTTGCCATCGATCGCGCTTGGAACGATTCCGCTCGCGGTGATTGCCCGCATGACGCGCTCATCGATGCTCGAGGTATTGCGCGAAGACTACGTGCGCACCGCGCGCGCGAAGGGCCTGCCTCGCTGGCAGGTGATCGTTGTCCACGCGCTACGCAATGCGTTGATTCCCGTCATCACTGTCATCGGCCTACAAGTGGGTCTGCTCTTGTCGGGCGCGATCCTGACGGAAACGATTTTTTCCTGGCCCGGCGTCGGCAATTGGTTGATCCACGGTGTCCAGTCGCGCGACTATCCTGTCGTGCAAGGAGGCATTCTGCTGATCGCGACGATTGTGATCACTGTCAATCTCATCGTCGACATGCTCTACGGCGTGATCAATCCGCGGATACGGCATGCCTGAACTCGCGACTCCAGCCGTCGGTACGGGCGCACCGCCCGGTCGCCTCGGCGAATTCTGGCGGTCGTACGCACAAAGCCGCGGGGCGTTGATCGGCCTGGCACTCGTGGTTCTGCTTGTGCTCCTCGCGCTTTTCGCCGATATCGTCAGTCCGCATCCGCCGAACGAGCAATATCGCGAATTCACGTTGACGCCGCCGGCATGGGACCCGGGCGGCACGTCACAATTTCTTCTGGGCACCGATCCGGTTGGCCGCGACATTCTTTCGCGGCTGATTCACGGCACGCGATTGTCGCTGCTGATCGGCGTGATCTCCGTCGCAATATCACTCGGCCTCGGCATCGTCCTGGGGTTGGTGGCGGGTTTCTTCCGCGGTCTTACCGAGACCATCATCATGCGCGTGATGGACGTCATGCTCGCGTTGCCGAGCTTGCTGCTCGCCATCGCGGTCGTCGCGATTCTCGGACCGGGTCTCATCAACGCGATGTACGCGATCGCGATCGTGCTGTTGCCACACTACGTTCGACTGACGCGTGCGGCCGTCATCGCCGAGGCGGGACGCGAATATGTCACGTCGTCGCGTATCGCCGGCGCGGGCGTGCTGCGATTGATGTTCAACACGATCCTGCCCAACTGCGCCGCACCGCTGATCGTTCAGGCGACGCTCGGATTCTCGAACGCGATTCTCGATGCGGCTGCGCTCGGTTTTCTCGGTCTCGGCGCGCAGCCGCCTACGCCGGAGTGGGGCTCGATGCTCTCGTCGGCGCTCGAATTCATTCAGCGAGCGCCATGGGTCGTGACATTTCCGGGACTGGCGATCCTGATCACCGTGCTCGCCTTCAACTTGATGGGCGATGGGTTGCGGGACGCACTTGATCCAAGACTCAAACGGTAGTTCGTGTGGCGTTGTGATGTTAATAACCAAGGGAGATGACGATGAAAATGAAGCGCGCATGGGTTGTTGCAATCGGACTTTGTGCAGGGCATGGCATCGCCGCGAGTCAGCCGGTCGCGGAAAAGCCTGATTGGAAAGTTGGCGACCGCTGGGAGTTTAGGCAGTCCACGACGCCCGGCGATCAATCGACGACGTGGTCACGCCAGATCACCGAGCTGCTTCCCGAAAATCGAATCCGCGTGAAGTTCGGCAACGGCACGCTCGAGCAATACGACGCCGCGTTCAACTTCATCCCCGATGGTCGCGCGGAGTTCATCCGCATACTGGCACAGTACCCGCTCAAGGTCGGCGATCAGTGGACCTACACGCGTAAATTCGCAAACCCCGCATTGGAGGAAACGGGTACAGCGAAGGTCGTCGCATACGAGTCAATCACTGTCCCCGCCGGGACGTTCGACTGCTACCGAGTGGACATCGATGCTTCGTTCAATAACAAGCAGTATTCGGAACAGCGGCTGTGGCAGCGCTGGTATTGTCCCAAGGTGAAATGGATTGCGAAGGAGCGTCTCGAAACGCGAGTGTTTCAGCCGCGTTCTCCAGGCACCACAACGGTCGCGAGTTCCGAACTCGCCAAATTCACGCCGGGTGAATAGCGTCCCATGCCACTCCTCGACATCGCCGGCCTGACCGTCACGTTCAGCACAGACGCTCACCAGTTCATCGCGGTGGACGATGTCGACCTAACGATCGATGAGGGCGAAGTGGTCGGTGTCGTCGGCGAGTCGGGTTCCGGCAAGAGCGTCATGGCGCTGTCGTTGCTCGGTTTGATCGACTTCCCGGGACGTGTCGGCGCGCGGCGGATGACGTTCGCGGGCCACGATTTGCGCGGCATCGGCGATCGTGAACGGCGCGATCTCGTCGGCAAGGACATCGCAATGATCTTCCAGGATCCGCTCGCGAGCCTCGATCCCTGCTACACGGTCGCGCATCAGTTGATGGAAGCGCTCGCGGTACACGGAACCGAACGCGAGCGCTCGAGCCGTGTCGCGCGCCGTACGCGAGCGCTCGAGCTTTTGCAGCAGGTCGAGATTCCCGACGCTGCGGCGCGGCTCAACGCGTATCCGCATCAATTGTCCGGCGGGATGGCGCAACGCGTGATGATCGCGATGGCGATCTCGTGTCAGCCGCGACTCCTCATCGCCGACGAGCCGACGACTGCGCTCGACGTCACCGTGCAAGCGCAGGTGCTCGATCTGTTGCTGCGGATTCAGCGCGAGACGCACATGGCGCTGATCCTGATCACGCACGATCTCGCGATCGTCGCCGAGACCGCGCATCGCGTTATCGTTATGTATGCGGGCCAACAGGTCGAAACCGGGCCCTTGCCGGAAGTGTTTGAGACACCGGCGCACCCGTACACACAGGCGCTCTTGGCGGCACTGCCCGAGAGCAGCCGCGACCATGCGCGTTTGCAAGCGATTCCCGGCGTCGTGCCCGGCGCGCACGATCGTCCGGCGGGATGTCTGCTATCGCCGCGCTGCCGCTACGCGGTCGCGCGCTGTCATCGCGATGAGCCGGCATTGCTCGGGCCGCCTGGTCGAGGTGCGCGCTGCCATTTTCGACTCGATGCACAGGGCCATCCGACTGGCGGCTGGGCGCTCGAGCGTCGCGTGGAAGCCATAGAGACATGAACGAGTCGGCACCTTTGCTCGAAGCCCGCGATCTTGCACGGCACTACGCGGTCTCGCGCGGGTTCTTCAAGCACAAGGGGCTGGTCCGCGCGCTCGATGGTGTTTCGTTCTCGCTGCGCGAAGGGAAGACACTGGCAGTCGTCGGTGAATCCGGCTGTGGCAAATCGACGCTGGCGCGACAGGTCACGATGATCGAGCGCCCGACATCCGGCTCGCTGCTGCTCGACGGCAACGACGTCGCACATGCGGATGTCGCCGCCCGCAAAAAGCTGCGGCCGCGCGTGCAGATGGTGTTCCAGAATCCGTATGCGTCGCTCAATCCGCGCAAGACCGTCGGGACATTGCTCGAGGAGCCGCTTGCGATCAACGGCACGCAGCCGCGCCGTGCGCGACGCGACGCCGGTCTCGCGATGCTGGCCAAGGTCGGCTTGCGACCGGAGCACTATCGCCGCTATCCGCACATGTTCTCCGGCGGTCAACGGCAGCGGATCGCCGTGGCACGTGCATTGATGCTTGATCCGCGTCTGGTCGTCGCCGACGAGCCCGTTTCGGCGCTCGACGTGTCGATTCAGGCGCAGGTTTTGAATCTGCTGATGGACCTGCAACAGGAAATGGGCATTGCGTATTTGTTCATTTCGCACAATTTGCAAGTCGTGCG
Organism: Betaproteobacteria bacterium; assembly: GCA_005881895.1. Taxonomy (GTDB): domain Bacteria; phylum Pseudomonadota; class Gammaproteobacteria; order Burkholderiales; family Casimicrobiaceae; genus VBCG01. The sequence continues at coordinate 14,249 of VBCG01000078.1, read as the reverse complement.
CCACATTGCCAACGACGTGCTCGTCATGTATTTGGGCCGCGCGGTCGAATACGCGCCCAAGGACGATGTCTTTGCGCGACCCGCGCATCCGTACACGCGGGCGCTGTTGGCGAGCACGCCATCGCTCGCGGCGGGCCGCCGGCGCACACGCATCACATTGACGGGTGACCTGCCGTCGCCGCTGGATCCGCCGTCCGGCTGCGCGTTCCATAAACGCTGCCCGCACGCCGTTGCGCGCTGCGCGATCGAAGTACCATTACTATCGACGTTTCGAGGGATTCGAGTCGCCTGCCATCGGGTAGCCGAGCTGAACCCCTGATTGACGGTTACGCGCCCTTTGGGCATGATCGGCGCGCTCGCGCCGGCTGCGTTCCCCGGCGCATTTTTGGATCGACGTGTTCGCTTTCATCCTGCGCCGGGTGTTGCAATCGGCCATCGTTCTGGCCGTTGTTGCTTTGATCGCGTTCGCGCTCTTCAACTTCACCGGCGATCCCGTTACGTTCATGGTCGGGCAGGACGCGACCGCGGAGGAGAAGGCCAAGCTCCGCGCCGATCTCGGCCTCGACCAATCGTTCTACGTGCAGTTCGCGCACTTCCTCGGCAACGCGGTGACCGGCGATTTCGGTCGATCGTTGCGGCAATCGCGCAAAGTTTCCGATCTGTTCAAGGAACGGCTGCCCGCGACACTCGAGTTGTCGTTCGTTGCCGCCGCACTCGCGCTCGTTATCGGTATTCCGGCCGGCGTGTATACCGCGCTCAAGCGCAACACGTTGACCGCGCATTTCCTGCTCGCCGCATCGTTGATCGGGGTCAGCCTGCCGACGTTCTTGATCGGCATCCTGCTGATTCTGTTTTTCGCCGTTTATTTAGGATGGCTGCCGTCATTTGGTCGCGGCGACACCGTCGCGCTGGGATGGTGGACCACGGGATTCCTGACCGCGAGCGGTCTCAAGGCGCTGATCTTGCCGGCGATCACATTGTCGCTGTTTCAGATGACGTTGATCATGCGCCTCGTGCGCGCCGAAATGCTTGAAGTGCTCCGTACCGATTACATCAAATTCGCGCGTGCCCGCGGCTTGACCGATCGCGCGATTCACTTCGGCCACGCGCTCAAGAACACGCTCGTCCCTGTCATCACCATCACGGGACTGCAACTGGGCGCGATCATCGCGTTCGCCATCATCACCGAAACCGTGTTCCAGTGGCCGGGGATGGGGCTCTTGTTCATTCAAGCCGTGAACTTCGCCGACGTGCCGGTGATGGCCGCATATCTTTGCTTCATCGCACTGATCTTCGTGCTGATCAATCTGATCGTCGATCTCATGTACTACGCCGTCGATCCGCGCCTTCGCGTCGAGCGGCTCGCCACTGCACAGTGAATGAAGAATCCGGTCGAGCATATTCGCGCCTGGCAGGACGAGTTCACTGCCGTTCGACGCGATCTCCATGCGCACCCCGAATTGGGTTTTGAAGAGCATCGGACCGCGCGCATCGTGTGCGAGCAGTTGACGGCCTACGGCATCGAACATCACGCGGGGATCGGCTGCACCGGTATCGTCGCCGTCATTGCGGGTCGCAAAAGCGACAGCGGAAAGTCGGTGGGCTTGCGCGCCGACATGGACGCGTTGCCGATGCAGGAGGAGAACG
>VBCG01000078.1:0-12542 GCA_005881895.1 Betaproteobacteria bacterium | reverse complement strand
TTATCTGCAAGAGACGGGCAAGTTCGACGGCATTGCGTACCTGATCTTTCAACCGGGCGAGGAGGGCTACGCGGGCGCAAAAGCGATGATCGAGGATGGCTTGTTCGTCCGCTTTCCTGCCGAGCGGCTGTACGCGGTCCACAATTGGCCGGCACTGCCACCCGGCAAGATCGGTATTACTCCGGGACCTGCGATGGCCGCTGCCGATCGCATCGAGATCACGATCGATGGGCGCGGCGGTCACGGCGCGCACCCGCATGCGGCGATCGATCCGGTCCTGGTCGCCGGCCATATCATCACCGCGGCGCAATCGATTGTCAGCCGCAACGTGAGCCCGATCGACACCGCCGTCGTGAGCATTTGCTCGATGCAGGCCGGCAATCCCGGCGCGATGAGCGTTATCCCGGCGCACGCGAAGCTCGTCGGCACCGTGCGTACCTTCCGGCCGGCGACGCAGGACATGATCGAGCGACGGTTGAATGAGCTCGTTCCGGCGATCGCGGCGGCATTCGGGGCGAAGGCGACGCTCAAGTACGAGCGCATCTATCCGGCCACCGTCAATCACGATGCCGAAGCCGCGTTTGCAATGCGCGTCGCCGAGACGCTCGTCGGCCCGGAAAACGTCGCGCGCAATCTCGATCCGTCGATGGGCTCGGAGGACTTCGCCTTCATGCTGCAAGCGCGGCCGGGCGCATTCGCGCGACTGGGGCAGGGCGGCGCAGACGGCGGCTGCTTTCTACACAACAGCACCTACGATTTCAACGACGCGGTGATACCGCTTGGCGCCGGCTTTTTGGCCTCGCTCGCCGAACGCGCGATGCCGCTTCCGGAGTGAGCTTCGTGCCGTCGCCCAACATCGTCGCCGCGTTCTCGCAAACGTACGCCGAGGCGCGCGAGAAGTTTCTTGCTGCCGCGGAAACGCGTCGTTTGACGGTCGAAAGCCACGTCCATCCGTCGGCGCGCGGCGTCGATGGCGAGGCGCTTGCGGTCGACGTTGCCGTGTTCGGTCCCCGCGATGCGACATCGCTCCTATGTCTGATGTCGGGTACGCACGGCGTCGAGGGGTTCTGCGGTTCCGGCGCGCAGATCGCGCTGCTCGAGGATCCAGCTATCGACGCTGCGGTCACCCAAAGCGGCGTTGCGATCCTGTTCTACCATGCGCTTAACCCCTACGGCTTTTCCTTTTGCGCGCGCACGAACGAAGATAACATCGATATGAATCGCAACTTCCGCGATTTCTCGCGTGCGCCGCCGCGCAACGCTGCCTATGCCGAGGTGCACGACTTCATCGTGCCCGCGATCTGGCCGCCGACGCCGGAGAACGAAGCGCGGATCGGCGCGTACATCGCCGCGCACGGACAGCTCGCTTTGCAAGCGGCCATCACGGGCGGGCAATGCGATCGCCCCGATGGACTGTTCTACGGCGGTAACAAGCCTGCGTGGAGCAACGGCATCTTTCGTGACGTGTTGCGCCGTCATGCGGCGTCCCGTCGCAGACTCGCGTGGATCGACTTCCATACCGGACTGGGACCGTACGGTCACGCCGAGAAAATACATTCCGGTCCCAACGACGCGGCGATGATGGTGCGGGCGAAAGCATGGTGGGGCATTGACGTCACGTCGTTTCACGACGGGTCGTCGACGTCGGCGCCGTTGACGGGTGTCAACTTCGAGGCGCCGCTCGCCGAATGTCCCGGCGCCGAATGCACAGGCATCGCGCTCGAATACGGCACGGTGTCGTTTGCCGAAGCCTTGCAGGCGCTGCGCGCCGATCAATGGCTGCGCAACCATCCCGACGCAAATGCGACAACCCGCGCCACCATCAAACGGCAAAGTCGCGATGCGTTCTACTGCGATGCCGTTGACTGGAAGGGTATGGTCTACGGACAGGCACGCGCCGCCGTGCTGCAGGCGTTGCAGGCATTGACGACTGGGCACAGATGAACGACACGACCGCATCGACGCCACCGCTGGCGACGCCGGTCAGCGTCCGCGGTCCGTTCGCGCTCGCCTGGGACAGCGATCTTGCCTATAGCTTTCGCCATTCGCCGGTCGCAATCATCTCCGCAGCGGCGTTGGCGGTGTGCCTCTTTTGCGCGTTCTTCGCACCGTGGGTCGCGCCACACAATCCGTTCGACCTCACGACATTGCACTTGCCCGATGCGTTGTTGCCGCCGTCGTGGGAAGCGGGCAGCAAGCCCGGCTATTTTCTCGGCACCGACGATCAGGGCCGCGACGTGTTGTCGGCCATCATGTTCGGCGCGCGGATATCGCTGCTCGTCGGCGCGGCGGCGGTGGCGCTCGCCGTCGTGCTCGGCGTCTCGCTGGGATTGCTGGCCGGCTACGTCGGTGGCCGCGTCGACGCGTTCATCATGCGCATTGCCGATGTGCAGCTCTCGTTTCCGGCGATCCTGATTGCGCTCCTGATCGATGGCGTCGCACGCGTGATGCTGCCGCGTGGCGCGCACGACAACGTCGCCATCGCCGTATTGATTTTCGCCATTGGCGCGTCGAACTGGGTGCAATATGCGCGCACGGTGCGCGGGTCGACGATGGTCGAGAAAAACAAGGAATACGTGCAAGCCGCCCGCGTGATCGGCATCTCGCCGCTCGGCATCATGCGCCGGCATCTGCTGCCGAACGTGCTCGGTCCGGTATTGGTGCTCGCGACGATCAACATCGCGACGGCGATCATCACCGAGGCAACGCTGTCGTTCCTCGGCGTGGGCGTGCCGCCGACGCGCCCGTCGCTCGGCACGCTGATCCGCGTCGGCAACGATTTTTTGTTTTCGGGCGAATGGTGGATTACGATTTTTCCGGGCGCGGCGCTCGTGATCATGGTGCTGGCGATCAATCTGCTCGGTGACTGGCTGCGCGACGCGCTCAATCCGAAGTTGCGCTGAGGCGGAATTGGAGGGCTGACATGAGAATGCAAGTGCTTGCGACAGCCGTCGTTGCGCTCGCGGCGACCGGCTGTCAGACGTGGGGACCGACGTGGAGCGAAGTCACCGGCGTGCGCTACACCCGGACGATTGCCGATCGCTGGCCCGCTCGCATCGTGGCGGTGGGAAGCGACTCGATGTTCACGATGCCCTACAAGGTCGCACCCGGGACGTACACGATCGCCGTCGAATCGCCGCGCCACAGTGGCTTCGCCGGGTCGATCCAGGAGATGAAGCTCAATATCGAGCCGTGCAAGCGCTATTACGTCAATGCGCAATTTCAGGATCCGGTTCGACCCGAATGGACGCCGGTCGTTGACGAGGCCGAGCCGATTGCCGGCTGTCGCGTCACGAGTTGATCCTGAAGAAGGGCGGCGGTTGACAGCAGTCGCTCCGTTGCTGGACGTTCGCGCACTGCGCGTCGAATTTCCGACGCGTCGCGGCACGCTTGTCGCCGTGCGCGACGTGAGCTTCGCGATTGCGCCCGGGGAAGTGCTCGGCGTCGTGGGCGAGTCCGGCGCGGGCAAATCGCTGACCGGCGCCGCAATCATCGGCTTGATCGATCCGCCGGGGCGCATCGCGAGCGGCGAGATTCGCTTGTCGGGACGCCGCATCGACAATCTTCCCTACGACGTGATGCGCAAAGTGCGGGGGCGCGACATCGGCGCAGTATTCCAGGATCCGCTGACGTCGCTCAATCCGTTGTACCCGATCGGACGCCAGCTCATCGAGACGATCCGCACCCATTTGGATTTAAGCGAGCAAGCGGCGCGCAAGCGCGCGATGCAGTTACTCGAAGAGGTGGGCATCCCCGCGCCAGCCCGGCGGATCGATCACTATCCGCATCAGTTCTCGGGCGGAATGCGGCAGCGCGTCGTCATTGCGCTCGCGCTTGCCGCCAATCCGAAGCTGGTCATCGCCGACGAACCGACGACTGCGCTCGATGTCTCGATTCAGGCCCAGATCATCCAGCTTCTGAAGCGCCTGACGCGCGAGCACGGCACGGCCGTCATGCTGATCACCCACGACATGGGCGTGATCGCCGAGACCGCCGATCGCGTTGCCGTCATGTACGCGGGACGCATTGTCGAGATCGGTCCGGTCGCCGCCGTCATTCATCGACCGCGCCATCCTTACACCGTCGGACTGATGGGATCGATTCCGTCGATCGTCGAAGGGTGCGAGCGGCTCGCGCAGATCGACGGCACGATGCCGAGACTGACGGCGATTCCCAGCGGTTGTGCGTTCCATCCGCGCTGCCCGCGTTCGATCGCGCGTTGCAACGTCGACCGCCCCGAGCTCGAACGCGGCGGCGCGACCGAAGCGGCCTGCTGGAATCCGGTGCCGATATGCTAAAAGCAGTTTCCTCGGACCATGGGCGACGCTTTACTTGAACTAATCGACGTCGCACGCTACTTCGACGTGTCGCCACCCTGGCTCGACCGCGTGCTCGAACGCAAGGACCGCGTGGTGTTGAAAGCGGTCGACGGCGTCGATCTGACGCTTCTACGCGGCGAGACGCTTGGCCTCGTCGGCGAATCGGGATGCGGTAAATCGACGGTCGCGCGTTTGATCGTCGGCTTGTACACACCGACGCGCGGGATGATCCGTTACGACGGCCGCGTGGTTGCCGGCGAGGGGGCGCCCGCGAGCCCATCGGCGTTGCGCCGTGCGCGCCACGGCATGCAAATGATCTTCCAGGATCCCTATGCGAGCTTGAACCCACGCTGGCGCGTCGCCGACATCGTCGCTGAACCCTTGCGCGCGCTGCAACCGGATCTTGCGACCGCCGAGAGCGGGCGCCGGACTGCCGCGCTGCTCGAGCAAGTCGGCCTTTCTCCGAGCGATTCCGTCAAATATCCGCATCAGTTTTCCGGTGGACAGCGGCAGCGGATCTCGATTGCGCGTGCGTTGTCGACGAAGCCGCAGCTTTTGATCTGCGATGAGCCAACCTCCGCGCTCGACGTCTCGGTGCAAGCGCAAGTGCTGAATCTGATGCGCGATCTGCAGCGGCGCATGGGCCTCACCTATCTCTTCATTTCGCACAATCTCGCCGTCGTTCACCATATCGCCGATCGCGTCGGTGTCATGTATTTGGGACGCATTGTGGAGCTCGCGCGAACGCATACGCTGTTCGCAACCCCGCAGCATCCCTACACGCGGATGCTGCTCGATGCCGTCCCCGATCTCGACATGACCGGAAAATCGCGCACCGCGGTCGCCGGCGAAGTGCCCAATCCGCTCGATCCGCCCGCCGGATGCACGTTTCATCCCCGCTGCCCCTACGCGAACGCGCGTTGTCGTCGCGAAATTCCGTTGCTCAAATCAGCGCGAGGCGGGCTCGCGGCATGTCACGCCGTCGAAGAAGGCCGGTTGCCCGCGGCGGTCCCTGTGCCGATGTGACATTTTTTCCGGCCACATTCGTGTCGAAAACAGGGGAGGTTCCGCTATAATTCGCCGCTTGTCCTTGGGATGCGCGTGCAGCAGCCGTAGAACGCAGCGACATTCGCGGGGCCCTTGATTCATTTCCGCGTTTACGCGCATTTAGTTCGCCTCAAGCTCAAGTCCTTGCGCCTCACCCAGATCAAGCTCGCCGGATTCAAGTCGTTCGTCGATCCGACGGCGATTGCGACGCCTGGCCAGCTCGTCGGCATCGTCGGCCCCAACGGCTGCGGCAAGTCGAACGTCATCGACGCCGTGCGCTGGGTTCTCGGCGAGTCGAAAGCCTCGGCGCTGCGCGGCGAATCGATGCAGGACGTGATCTTCAACGGCGCCGGCGACCGCAAGCCGGTCGGGCGCGCGTCGGTCGAGCTCTTCTTCGACAACAGCGAAGGGCGGATCGGCGGACAATGGGGTCAGTATGCGGAGCTGTCGATCAAGCGGCTGTTGGCGCGCGACGATGATTCCAGTTACTACATCAACAATATCCCTGTTCGGCGACGCGATATCTACGATCTCTTCCTCGGAACGGGTCTTGGCCCGCGCGCCTACGCGATCATCGAACAGGGGATGATCAGCCGTGTGGTCGAGGCAAAGCCGGAAGAACTTCGTATCTTTCTCGAGGAAGCCGCCGGCGTTTCCAAGTACCGCGAGCGCCGCAAGGAAACGGAAGGTCGCCTCGCCGACACGCGTGAAAATCTTTCGCGCGTCGAAGACATCCGCCAGGAGCTCGGCAATCAGCTTGCGCGCCTCGAGCAGCAAGCGAAAGTCGCCACCGAATACCGCGAGCTGGAAACACGGCTCAAGCAATCGCAGCAGATGCTGTGGTTCGCAAAGAAGCAGGATGCCGCGCGCAGTCGAGAACGCTGCACCGCCGAGATCGCAACGCTGACGACCGCCCTTGACGCCTTGCAAGCCGATGTGCGCGCGGCCGAGGCCAACCTCGAATCGCTGCGGGTCGAGCATTACTCAGCGGGTGATGCGCTCCATGAGAAGCAGGGGGCGTTCTACGCCGCCAACGCGGAAGTGACAAGGCTCGAGCAGCAACTTGCCTTCGCGCGCGACAGCGAGACGCGGATCGCGCAACAAGTCGCGCAACTGACCGAGACGATTGCAGCGCTCGACGCTCAGCGCGTCACGCTGGCCGACGAACAATCGGCAGCAGATAGGACCCTGGCGCAAGCGATTGCGGAACGTGAACGTGCGGCTGTCGCCGAAGACGATGCCCGCGCCGCGCTACCGCCGCTCGATGACGCGGTTGCAGTCGCGGCGAAAGCGCAGGAGGACCTGCAGCAGAAAATCGCGCAGATCGACCAGGACATTCGCGTCGCCGAAACACGCCGCGACAATATCGCGCGCAATATCGCACAGCTTGCGTCACGGCGCGAAAAGCTGGAGGCCGAGCTCGCCGTGCTCGCAGCCCCGATGTCCACACCGATTGCCGTCGTCGAAGAACAGTTGGCGCAGGAGAACGCCGACCTGGCGAACAAGCAATCGGCGCAGGACACGCTCGCGGTGACCGTGCAGCAGCTGCAGGATCGGCAACGCGCGGCAAGCGAAGCGTGGCAGCGCGACAGCAAATTGCTCGCGGATTTGGAAGCGCGTTCACAGGCGCTCGCGGCGCTGCAGGCGAAGATCGGACACGGACAGGACATCGACGGTTGGCTGGCAAAGCAAAGGCTGACCGAAGCCAAGCGACTATGGCAATCGCTGGACATCGAGCGCGGCTGGGAAGACGCACTCGAAGCGGTGCTGCGCGAACGCCTGAACGCGCTCGAGCTTGCGCGGCTCGATGACGCGTTGAGGTGGATCGCCGGCGATACGCCCCGCACGCGCGTCGCAGCGTACGCAACATCGGTAACGCCTGCGGTCGCGCGGCTACGGCCGGCCACGTTCCCCGATTCCTTGCTCGCCAAAGTGAAGCTGCGCAAGCCGGAGATCGCGCGCTGGCTGTCCGACGGACTCCACGGAATCCGCTGTCGCCCTGATCTCGCGACGGCGCTCGCGCAGCGCGACACGCTGGGACCGGGCGAAGCGTTCGTGACGCCCGAAGGACACTTGGTGACCGCACAGGGCGTTTCCTTGTTCGCGCCCGACAGCGAGCTGCACGGCGTGCTCTCGCGCCAAAGGGAACTGGACGAGCTTTCGGGTGCAATCGCCGCTGCGACGAGCGCTGCCGCCGACGCGCGAGGGGCGCTCGATACCGTCGAATTCGAGCTGAAGGAAAACCAGCAGACGTATCACGATGAAAGCCTCGCGCTCGCGTCGCAGCAGCGCCGCTGTCACGACCTGGAGCTCGAGCTCGTGCAGTTGAAACAAGCGGCCGACGCGGCGGAAAAGCGGCGCGTGCAGATTGCCGACGAGAGCGCGGACGTCGCTCGCCAGCACGATGCCGAGTTCGAGGCACAACGAACGGTCGACGCCGAGATCGCCGACTTGCAGTCGCGCTTACACGACGAATCGGCGCAGCGCGACGTTGCCAATAGGGAGCGCGAACAGTCTGAAGCGGCGCTTGCGGAAGGGCACGAGCGCCTGCATGCTGCGGAGCTCGCTGCGCAGGAAGCAAGCTTTGCCGAACGAAGCTGTAGAGACAGAATCGCCGAGCTTGCCCGGCGGGGTGAGTCGCTCGTCGCGCAAGTCGAGCAACAGCAGACGCTGCTCTCGCAAGCGACCGGCGAGCGTGCATCGATTGATTGGACGCCGGTCGAAGAAGCGTTGCAGCGCCAGCTCGCGGCGCGTGGACAAGCGGAACAGGCACTCGCGGTCGCGCGCGACGCGGTGGAAGCGCTCGGTGCGTCGCTTCGTGCTGCGGAAGAAGCGCGGCTTGTCGCGGAGCAGAAGCTCGATCCGGCACGCGCGAAGATCCAGGAAATGCAGCTCAAGGAACAGGCCGCGGTCCTCCTGGAGCAGCAGTTCACCGAGCAATTGACCGATGCCCACGCCGACGTGGCCGCACTGCCCGAAGCGCTGAAGGCATGGGGCAGCGCACGTACGCTGCCAAGCGAAATCGAACGGTTGACGAGTGCGATCGCCGTGCTGGGTGCCGTCAATCTCGCCGCGCTCGACGAGTTGTCGCAGGCGAGCGAGCGCAAAGCGTATCTCGACGCCCAGGCGGCCGACCTCACCGAGGCGATGGCGACGCTCGAATCGGCGATCCGCCAGATTGACCGCGAATCGCGCGAGCTCCTGCAACAGACGTACGACCGCGTCAATACCAATTTCGCGCGGCTCTTTCCGATGCTCTTCGGCGGCGGACAGGCGAAGCTCGTTCTTGCCGGCGAGGAAATCCTCGATGCCGGTGTCCAGGTCATTGCGCAACCACCCGGCAAGCGCAACACGTCGATTCATCTGCTGTCGGGTGGAGAAAAGGCGTTGACCGCGATCGCGTTGGTGTTCGCGCTGTTTCAGATCAATCCGGCGCCGTTCTGCCTGCTGGACGAAGTCGATGCCCCGCTCGACGATCCGAACACCGATCGCTTCTGCAGGATGGTCCGCGACATGGCGGGTACAACGCAGTTCCTCTTCATCTCGCACAACAAGATCACGATGGAGATGGCGCAGCAGTTGGTCGGCATCACGATGCCGGAACCGGGCATCTCACGCGTGGTCGCCGTCGACATTGCGGAGGCGCTCGAGATGGCGCAACCCGCCGCAGCCGCTGAATAGGCGCATCGTCCCGGCGCGTTATCGATCGATCGAGGCGGTATAATTTTGCTTATGATGTTCGCAAGATCCGGCCGCCGCCGAGCGTCGTCAGCAGGTCCGCCGCAATGCCGATAAGCAACCTCCAACTCGGTCTGATCGTCGCCGGCGTCCTGCTCGTCCTCGGCGTTCTGATTTACAACGCTTGGCAGGAGCGACGCGTTCGCCGTCGCATCGAGGCGGCGTTCCGCGCCACGGAGACGATCCAGCCATCGCGCGTCGAGCCAACGCTCAAGGCGATGGAAGACGGCGAGAGCGGCGCGCCGCTGCGTTCGGGTCGCGCAACACCGGCGCATGCGGCGGCGTCGCGTGCACCGGACACTGCGGATTCAGCGTTCGTTCCGCCGATGGATGTGATCGAGCACGACGACACGCCGGTTGCCTCGCGCGATGCCGTGTCGACGGCAACGACGGTAAGGGAACCGTTGCCGGTCGGCGCCGATACACGCTATTCCGGTGTGCAGCCCGACCCCGATATTGAATCGATCCTCTCGGTCGAGCTGGTCACTCAGGTGACGGCGAGCGCGCTCAGCGCGGGATTCAGTGCGCGGCTCGGCAAACCGGTGCATTGGTTCGGGCGGCGCGACAACGGAGCGCCCTGGCAGCTCTTAAGCAATGACAGCACAGGGACATTTGTCGAAGTCATCGCGACGCTCCTGCTCGCCGATCGCAATGGCGCCGCGTCGAAATCGCAGCTCGAGGCGTTTCAGCGGCTTGTCGTGGAAGTTGCATCCGCGCTGCCCGCACGTGTCTCCGGTCCGGACATCGAGAGCGAAGTCAACCGCGCGGAATCACTGGATCGTTTGTGCGCCGACGTCGACGTACAAATCGGTCTGACCGTCGTGAAGCCCGAACCCAACGCCATTGCCGGCACGCGCTTGCGCGGCGTCGCCGAAGCGTCGGGATTCCGGCTTGCGTCCGGCGGGCGCTTCGAATACATCCACGAAGATACCGGCACGGTCGAATACTTCCTGCAAAATGCGCGTAACGAACCTTTTACCGCCGATACGCTCCGGAACACCACAACGCCGGGCGTGGTGTTCGTGCTCGATGTGCCGCGCGTCGCCGATCCCATGCGCACGTTCGACCGGATGAAGCTCGTCGCGAAACGCATGGCCAAGACGCTCAATGCCGAGCTCGTCGACGACAACCGCCGCGTATTGGACGACGCCGCGCTGACCGGCATCCGCGCGCAAGTCGAAGCTGCAGCGCTGGCGCTGAAGAACGTCCATATCGAACCCGGCAGCGCTCGAGCGTTGGCGCTATTCGGCGCGTAACGATGCTGACCATGGCGACGAAGATGCGCGCCGCCGTCGTTCCTGCCGCGGCGCAAAAGCGCGCCGCCGCCCTGCGCGAGGCGATCGAAACGCACGATCACAACTATTATGTGCTCGACGCGCCGACGGTGTCGGACGCCGAATACGACGCGTTGTATCGCGAGCTGCAGGCGCTCGAGAACGAATATCCCGCGCTGGCGACGCCCGACTCTCCGACGCAGCGCGTCGGCGGCGCGCCGCTCCCCGAGTTTGCGACAGTGCGCCACGCGGTGCCGATGCTGTCGATTCGCACGGAGACCGACACGACAGCAGCGGGCGCTCTGCAATTTGACGCGCGCGTGCGTCGCGATCTCGGTCTTGCCCCCAATGCGCCGCCGCTCGAGTACGTCGCGGAGCTCAAGTTCGACGGACTCGCGATCAGCCTTCGCTACGAAGCGGGGCGCCTTGCAGTCGCAGCGACGCGCGGCGACGGCGAAGTCGGCGAGGACGTCACGCACAACATCTATACGATTCGCGCGATTCCGCGCCGGCTGCGCACCGACAAGCCCCCGGTAGTTTTCGAAGTGCGCGGCGAAGTCTACATGTCGCGCAAGGACTTCGAGCGGCTCAACGCGCGGCAGCTTGCCGCCGGACAGAAATCGTTCATCAATCCGCGCAACACCGCGGCCGGCGCCGTGCGACAACTCGATCCTGCGATGACCGCGCAGCGCCCGTTGCTGTTCTTCGCGTATGGCGCCGGCGAAACGCGTGGATGGCCGCTCCCGAAAACGCACGCGGAAGTGCTCGATACGATCGAGAAGTTCGGTCTTCCGGTGAATCGCGATCGGCGCGTGGCCCAGGGCGCGGAAGCGTTGATGGCGTTCTACGAAGACATCCAGAAACGGCGGAGCGCGCTGCCATTCGAGATCGACGGCGTCGTTTACAAAGTCAACAGCCTCGCGCTGCAAAGAGAGTTGGGCTTCGTTTCGCGCGAGCCGCGCTTCGCCGTCGTGCACAAGTTTCCGGCCGAGGAAATGCCGACCGAGCTCGTCGCGATCGGCGTTCAGGTGGGTCGCACGGGCGCCATCACCCCTGTCGCGAAATTGAAGCCCGTGTTCGTTGGGGGCGTTACCGTCACCAATGCGACGCTGCATAACGAAGACGAAGTGCGGCGCAAGGATGTGCGCATCGGCGACACGGTGATCGTGCGTCGCGCCGGGGACGTCATTCCGGAGGTCGTCCGCGTGCTCGCCGATAAGCGGCCGCCGCGCGCGAAGGCGTTCGTGATGCCGACGAAGTGCCCGGAATGCGGTTCGGCAATCGAGCGGCTGCCAGACGAAGCGATTGCGCGCTGCACCGGTGGTCTGGTCTGTCCGGCGCAACGGAAGCAGTCGTTGCTGCATTTTGCCGGGCGGCGCGCGCTCGATATCGAGGGATTGGGCGACAAGCTCGTCGATCAGCTGGTAGATGACGGCATCGTGCATACGCCGGCCGACCTTTACAAGCTCGATCACGCACAGCTGGTTGGGCTCGAACGGATGGCAGAGAAGAGCGCGAGCAACGTTCTTGCTGCGATCGAGAAGAGCAAGCAAACGACGCTCGCGCGATTCATTTTCGCCCTTGGCATACGGCACGTCGGCGAGACGACGGCGAAAGACCTCGCCGCACACTTCGGCAGCTTTGACGCCCTGATGGGTGCCGACGAGACAGCGCTGCTTGACGTCCATGATGTCGGGCCGGTGCTTGCGAAAGCCATCGCCGACTTCTTCGCCGAGGCTCACAATCGCGAAGTGATCAAGCAGTTACGCGCTGCAGGCGTCCACTTCGCCGAAGGCTCGCCGCGCCGCGCCGCATCGGGTGCGGTCTTGGGCATGACGTTCGTGCTGACCGGCTCGCTGCCTTCGCTGACCCGTGAAGAGGCCACCGCGCTGATCGAAGGCAACGGCGGCAAGGTCGCGAGCAGCGTGTCAAAGAAGACCGATTTCGTCGTTGCGGGCGACGAAGCCGGGTCGAAGCTCGAGCGGGCACAGGCGCTCGGCGTCAAGATCATCGATGAAGCGGGGCTCAACGCCCTGCTTTCCGGAAGCGCGTCCACTCGGGAATCCCCATGAGACACATCACCAAAGCGGTATTCCCCGTCGCCGGCCTTGGCACGCGGTTCTTGCCGGTGACCAAAGCAAGCCCAAAGGAAATGCTGCCGGTC
>VBCG01000235.1 GCA_005881895.1 Betaproteobacteria bacterium | reverse complement strand
CCGTCGGATAGCACGCGCTCCGCCGGGACGACGTCTTCCTTCAGGATCGCCTGGTCGTGATAGACGTCGTGCAGAAACAGATTCAGCGCGCGCACGCGTTGCTTCAGTCCCGCTTCGAGGGTCTCCCATTCGTTCGCCGGAATGATTCGCGGCACGAGATCGAACGGAATCAGTCGCTCGGTGCTTTCTCCTTCGCCGTAAACTGCGAACGTGATGCCGACGCGATGAAACGCGCGCTCCGCTTCATCCCTCTTCTGCGCGATCCGATCCGGCGATGTTCGATCGAGCCAATCCGTGAACGCCCGGTAATGGGGGCGCACGGCACCGTCTGAAGTGCGCATTTCGTCGTAGGGGTGGGAGGACATTCGAAATTCTGCTGCTGCGTTAGCCGGGTCAAGCAAACCGCAAGCCATTACCGGAATTCCTTTGCCGGCAGCGGCTTAGCTCAGCCGGCTTTTGCCGCGCTTCTACCGCGAATCAAGCCGGTACATCGTCCGCACTATTTTGGGGCAACCGCGTCCTGGACACGGCTCTACATAGCGTCCAACCGCGTTTGCGACACCCCCTTCGCTATGGTTAAATCGCGGCTCCTGTCTGGGTTCGCGGGCGGTTAGCTCAGCGGTAGAGCACTGCCTTCACACGGCAGGGGTCACTGGTTCGAACCCAGTATCGCCCACCAAATGAACCAAGGGGTTACGCGCAAAGTGTAACCCCTCTTTTTTTGTCATGACGAAAAGTTGCGCCGCGGCCGCGCATCTTCCTGCATCAATATCAACGTTACGGAGCCGATGATGCCGCCAGTCGCGTTCGTGTTCGATGCCTACGGCACATTGTTCGACGTGCATTCGGTCGCTGCGCTCGCCGAACAGCTGGCGCCGGGAAACGGCGCCGCGCTGTCGCGGCTGTGGCGTACGAAGCAGCTCGAGTACACATGGCTGCAATCGCTGATGGCGACAAGCCGTTTCCCGCGGGAAGATTTCGCTGCGTTGACCGCGCACGCTCTCGACTACGCGATTTCCGCGCTCATCCTCCCGCTCGACGGCGAGGCGCGGCTTCAACTGCTCGATGCGTACCAGCGGCTCGCTCCCTTTCCGGGGACGCGTGACGTGCTTGCCGCATTAGCGCCGCGTCCGCGCTGGATCCTTTCCAACGGCACGCGCGCGATGCTGGAGCCGCTTGCGCGTTCCACCGGCCTCGAGGACGTCCTGGACGGCATCATATCGGTCGACGAGGTGGACATCTACAAGCCCAGTCCGCGCGTCTATCAGTTGGCGGTGGACCGACTTGGCGTTCCGCCTGCGACAATCGGATTCGTTTCGTCGAATGGCTGGGACGCCGCCGGCGCGAACGCCTTCGGGTTCACGACGTTCTGGATCAATCGCGACGGCGTTCCAACCGAACGCCACGCACCCGGGCCTGATTTCGTGCTCGGCTCGCTGCGGGAGTTACTTCCACTCGTGACGTCGTGACCCTCTAACGCGTTGTTTTGTCCGGCGTCACGCCGCGCGCGAAGCGCTGCCGACCTTCGCGCGACAAGCCGCCACGGCATCGCGAATCGCCGCAATCGCGGCAGGTCGTGGAAAGCTGCGCCGGTATGCCAATGCGATGCGACGTGCCGGCGCCGGTTTGGTGAACGGCACGGGGACGACGAGGCGACTGTGGTACTTCGGCGTCAGCGCGTCGCGCGGCAGCACCGAAACGCCGAGGCCCGATGCCACCATGTTGCGCACCGTTTCGAGCGAATTGGTTCGGGTCACTTGTGCTTCGGCGCGATTCAACTCCGGGCAGGCGTCGAGAACCTGGTCTCGAAAGCAATGACCGACGTTGAGCAAGATCGTGTGCTCGGCCGGCAGCTCGTCGGGCGCGATCGACTTGCGCTTCGCCCACTTGTGGCCATGAGGGACGACGACCTGAAAAGGTTCCTCGTAAAGAAAATCGGTGATGATCCCCGGCGGCTGGAACGGCAGCGCGATGATCACCGCGTCGATTCGACCTGTCCGCAGCGCCGCTTCGAGGTTTTCGGTCAAGTTTTCTTCGATGTCGAGCGGCATCTGCGGCGCGCGCGCATGCAGCGCAGGGATCAAATCGGCGAGCAAATACGGTCCGACGGTATAGATGACGCCGAGCTTCAGCAGGCCGACGAGCTGATTGCGGCCGGCTTGCGCGATTTCGCGAATGCGCGCCGTCTCCTCGAGAACTTTTTGCGCCTGCTCGACAATACGCTCGCCGACGGGCGTAATCGTGACTTCGTTCTTGCCGCGCTCGAACAATGGCGCGCCCAACTCGTCTTCCAGCTTCTGGATGGCGACCGACAATGCGGGCTGGCTGACGAAGCACTTGGCCGCCGCGCGGCCGAAGTTGCGTTCCTGCGCTACGGCGACGATGTAGCGAAGCTCGTTTAACGTCACAAGCGCCTCGACGCTAAAAAACGCGCGAAACCGGCCCCGACTTCCGCATGCTTGAGACCGTAGTCGACGGTCGCTTCCATGTAACCTAGCTTGTTGCCACAATCGTAGCGGCGGCCCTCGAAGGTGTACGCGAGGATGCGCTCTTCGGTGAGCAGGCCCGCAATGCCGTCCGTCAATTGGATTTCGCCGCCGGCGCCGGGGCGTGCGGCGCGCAAATGATGAAAGATACGGGCCGAAAGCACATAGCGGCCGACCACGGCGAGCGTCGAACGCACGCTGCCCGCTTTCGGCTTTTCGACGATGCGCGCAATGCGGCTGACGCGCTCGACCGCGGGCTCGGCAATCGCTTCGACGATCCCGTAGCTGCCGATGTCGGCCGACGGCACTTCCATGACGCCGATCGTCGACGCGTTTTCGCGTCCCGCGACATCGACCATCTGCTTGATGACGGGCACCGACGCGTCGATCAAGTCATCCGCGAGCAGAACGCAAAACGGCTCATTGTTGACGACCGGCGCAGCGCACAGCACCGCATGACCAAGTCCGAGTGCCTCTGTCTGGCGGATGTAGATGCAATTGATGCCGTGTAGCGTCGCCGCCTGCACCGCCTCGAGGAGCGCCGTCTTGTTCCGGAGCGTGAGCTCGGTTTCGAGCTCGTAGGCCTTGTCGAAGTGATCCTCGATCGCGCGCTTGTTGCGGCCCGTGATGAAGATCATGTCGGTGATGCCGGCGGCGGCGGCCTCCTCCACCGCATATTGGATCAGCGGCTTGTCGACGACCGGCAGCATTTCCTTTGGGCTCGCTTTGGTCACCGGCAAGAACCGCGTGCCAAGGCCGGCGACGGGGAATACCGCTTTGGTGATGTGTCTCATGGGGATTCCCGAGTGGACGCGCTTCCGGAAAGCAGGGCCTTGAGCCCCGCTTCATCGATGATCTTGACGCCGAGCGCCTGTGCCCGCTCGAGCTTCGAACCTGCTTCGTCGCCCGCGACGACGAAATCGGTCTTTTTCGATACACTGCTCGCGACCTTACCGCCGTCCCCTTCGATCAGCGCGGTGGCCTCTTCACGGGTCAGCGAAGGCAGCGAGCCGGTCAGCACGAACGTCAGGCCCAAGACCGCACCCGATGCGGCGC
>VBCG01000077.1:14741-15230 GCA_005881895.1 Betaproteobacteria bacterium | reverse complement strand
CGCCGCGAGCTGGCGATGGCGTGCGTGGAGCGTGCCATGGAGGGCGCGTTCAATCGCGAGCGTCGCACGTTTTACGCTGCACGTCTGCAAACGGCTGCGCTGACCGCGGACGATGCGAATTTTCCGCACTACGACGTACAAGGACGCCGGACTTTGGCGATCCGCATCGAAGCGGAGACCCAGCACGATATCGTCGCCAGTCTGCGCAAGCTGCTCGACGACTATCGGAAGGGCGGCAGCATCGACGAGGCCGCTTACCTGCGCATCACCACGGTTCTCAGCGAAAGCGTCGGCGTGGGGGACGTGAGCGAGAAAGCGCAGGCGGTATTGAAGGACGCCACGGCGCGCACGCGCGACGACGGCGCGCCGCCGCTGCCGCGTCTTTACTTCGACCGGCACCTGTACGCACCGCTGCTGGTGGCTGCGCCATTCGAGGATCGCCACGGCCAGTTCGCGCAGTTCACCAACGCGGGACGGGGGTGCGCGTGT
>VBCG01000077.1:0-14720 GCA_005881895.1 Betaproteobacteria bacterium | reverse complement strand
CGGGCGTTCTGGAGAAGAGCGAAGGACAAGCCCCAATGGCGGGACTGCGAGATTTACCTGCTGCGCAATCAGGCGCGCAGCGGTATCGACCTCTTCACGGGTGTTGGCTTCTATCCCGACTTCCTCATGTGGCTGAAGCGCCGCGCGAAGCAGGTGCTCTGCTTCGTCGAGCCCAAGGGGCTCGGCCGCGCCTGGCCGCAGACTAAGATCGATCTGGTGGCCAAAATCGAGAAGCAGTCGCCGCCTGGGTTGCCGCTGCGCGGGTTCACGGTCACGCCCACGCCGCTGGCCGAGATTCAAAGGCTGCGCGCCGAAGTCACAAAAGAATCTCTTGCGGTTGACCACATTTTGTTGCAGGGATCGACGGACGACTACATCGCGCGCATTCTGCTTAGCCTGAGAAGCGCGCTGTGATCCATGGGGTATCCGACCGATTGAACACGTAGCCCTGCGCTTAGGTCGTATACACCGAATTCACTGGCGCGAAGCTCGTGCACTTCTGCTCGATGTGCGGCCCGCATTTCTGCTCGATGAAGATCACGCAGGACGTGCGCGACTACGCGGCGAAGCTCGGCGTCCACGAGGACGCGGCGATCGCGAAAGGCATGGAGGCGAAGGCGGTCGAGTTCGTGCAAAGGGGCGCGGAGATTTATTCGAAAGCGTGAGAAGCATCTAGCCCGCCGGATCGTTAGCCAAGGCGACCCTGATTGCCTTGATTGATATTCGAAGTGCGATCGAGCGCGCCTCACTTATCGCCACTGGAATTGTTGCGTGACTGCGGCGTTTTTGACCTCTCGACGCACGCGCGACCAAAACGCGCGCACCTGGGCCTGAACCGCTTCGCGATCGACGCCAACGATCTTGTACGCAATTCCCGCACCGTTCGGCAGGCGTGTCGCGCCGGCGGCGTAGCGTTCTTTTGCATTCATTTCTGCAGCAGTTTCCGCGAAAAGTCGTTCGGCATGCCCCTGCGGCGTAAACAGCAGGACATTCGCGAACACGTCGAAGTCGCCCATCACGCCGCGCGCCCGAAGGTCGCTTCGTTGCGGCTCGATGACGTATTTCTCGCTGCAAAGCGTTTCGCCGCCCGGGCGCTCCGTGCGCGTCGATGAGGAGAACAACGCGAATTCGAAACGCTCGCCAGATCGGTAGTGCGTCCGTCCGGGGAGCAGGACTTCCGAATAGAGAAGCGTCGCCGATTGCGGCAGGCATATTCGCGTGCGCGCAATGAAGCGCGCGTCGCGATACGGAATGACTGGATCCGGCAGGTACTCGAGGTAAGCGTTTTCGCCGAGCACGATGTCCAGCATCTGCGCGGCAAAGTTCGCGTCCATTTCCTGAATCTTCGTCGCTGACTGCGTCGTCACATGCGCTTCGGCGTTCTCACCCACGATGATTTCGACCGCATAGCGATCGCCCTGCAGCACGCCGCCCGCCGTGCAGATCATCATGACATGCGGTAGCTCAGGCATTCCTTCGTCGTAGTAGAGCGCCTGCTGAGCGAGGAGCGGCGCACGATGCGCTAGCTCGGAGAGCACCGAACGGCCGTCGCGATGTTCAAACCCGAGGCGCAGGAATCCGTCCTTGCCCGGCGCGCCGGCGGGAAGTTGTTGCGGCTCGTCCCGATAGGCGGCGAGTTCCGGCGCGTCGCAAAGCGAGCGCATCGTGAATTCCCCGCTCATGTCACCGTCGCGCATCAGTTCATGAACATCCGCACATGCGACTTGACGTGGATTGCCGCGAGGATGTCGGCGAGCGGCGCAAACGCGGCCATGTCGTCGACCGTTGCGGCGGCGGATCTCCGATAGGCGTCATCGGCGAGCGCGTTCACCTCGCGGAGAATCGCTTGTCCGTCAAGGTAGCTAATCTTCATCAGCCGCAGAGACGCGGAGAGCATCATCGTCGCGACACCGTATTGATGCGCGGTGAACGCGTGGCCCTCCGAGAGCCCCTGGGTCGCAAAGACGAGCGCAAGTCCAACGGGAAAAGTGCCCGGCGTCGCATGCCTCGCGATTCGCGTAAGCCATTCTTGCGCCAACGGCGTCGGCGCGACATGCACGAGGAGCTCGGCAATCTTGCGCCCCATGCGCAGCGTCATCGTCCGCATCTCCTCGTTGAGCTTGCGCTGCGCTACTGCATGATCGGCTCGCGCGATTCGATCGACATCGCCAGCAAGCGCGCCGCGGTGCGCCTCGATCAGCGCAATACCGTCCGTTGTCGCGGCGACACCGAGCCCCGTTCGCACGAACTGCGTCAACGAGTCAATGTCATCGATGACGCGCTGCTGGATTGCTGCTTCGAGCCCGTTCGAGAACGCGAAGGCGCCGACGGGCAGCATCGAGTCGCCGAACTGCAGCAACCGCATCAGATCGGTGATCGAGGTCATCGCGTTAACGTCTGCCGATGCGTCTCGGCTTGTCTGAAGTGCGCGCTCGCAGCGCAGACGGCGGCGTTTGCGCATCGAGCAGGATCTCGTCGCGCAGCCATTGTCGGAACACAGTGAGTTTGGGAGACTGCGCGAGGCCAGGCGGATAAACGAGGTAATAGCGCCATGGCGACGGCACTTCGACGTCGAACGGCCGCACGAGCACGCCGTTCAGCAAATCGTTGCCGATCAATGAGCTTCGTGCGAGCGCGATGCCTTGTCCTTCTATCGCGGCCTGCATCAAATGCGAGTCATCGTTGAAGATCGGACCGCGCGCCGGCTCCGCCCAATCGAGTCCCGCTGCCCGGAACCACCTCTCCCACACCTCGGAGTCGGAACGCAGCAGCAAATACCGTGAGAGATCCGATGGGCGCTTCGGCACACCGCCTTCGAGCTTCCGGCTGCACACGGGAAAATAGACGTCGTCCAGCAGGTGCTCGGAGATCACCCCGGGATAGTTGCCGCCGCCGTAGCGAATCGCGGCGTCGGCATCGTCGCGGCGAAAGTCGACGAGGGTCGACGTCGCGCGAACATCGAGGTCGATGTCGCGATGCGAGGCGAAGAAGCGGCCGACGCGCGGCAACAGCCAGCGCGCAGCGAACGACGGCATCACGCTGACGCGAAATTGCCGCGGGTTGCTGTGCTCGATGACTTCGCGAACCGCTTCGGAGAGCTCGGACAACGCAACGCGTACGCGCGCAGCGAAGCGAGCGCCTTCATCGGTCAGACGGATACCGCGACCGGCGCGTTCGGTGAGTTGCACGCCGAGGTCGTCCTCCAGCCCCTTCAATTGATGACTGATCGCGCCGTGCGTCAGGTGCAGCCCTTCGGCCGCCTTGGTCAGGCTGCCGGTCCGGGCAACCGCCTCCAGCGCGCGTAGCGCCTGCATCGGGGGAATTCTGCCATCCATTCTTCGATCCAAACATGTGAGCAACGCTCACAGTTTACCTCCAAAATAAATCGTTTGTGCAATGCGATCTGCGCACCTAAACTGCCTCCCGTAGCCCAAAGGTAACCGGAGATCGAAATGGCAACTGCCCTCACATTCGAAGTTGGTCGGCGCCCCGGAGCGGCGCGGCGGCAATCCTGGGGTCGCAAGCCCGCTGCGGGGATGAATCATCGGCAGCGCGATGCGTTGGCCGGCCTCGTTCATGGTCCGGACGGGCCTGGTAAAGCGAGCTTCGAGTCGCCGCCGGCGTCCAAGCGCGACCGGCGCGGAACGGATTACATCTGGTTCGCGGTCCTCGCACTCGCCTTCCTGCTCGGCAGTCGAGCGCTGTTTGAGGGGATCCGTTTCGTTCACACCGCCGATGCGCTACAGATCATCCGCCATGCAGAGCCACACGTCGATGTCACCGTCACACGTCTGCCGACGACGACGGACAACAGGGGGTTATCGAAGCCGGGTCACTCCTCGGACACGCTGAGCCGCACGATGTAGCCACCCGACTTTTCGTCGCGGTCGAGCACGAGCTCGCCGCGACGCTCAGCTTCTTCCAGCAGCGCGTTGAACGAACGGAAGCCGTAATAGGATTCGTTGAACCCGGGCTTGCGGCGCTTCAACGCCTGCTTGATCATCGAACCCCAGATTTTTTCCTCGGCACCGCGCTCGCGCAGCAGCGCGTCGACCGTCTCCACAACCAAGTCGACCGCCTCGTCGCCCCGCTCGTCTTCGCTCTTGAGCGCTACGGCGAGCGAGGCGCCTTCCTCTGCCGGCAACTCGCTGCGAGCTACGGGCGCTTCCTCGACGGGCTTTCTTCCGCTCGATCGCGGCTTCGCCGTACCCTTGCTTGCGCGCCGGCGTGTCGCCGCTTTCTTTTTTTCGCGCACCAGATCGTCGTAGTAGATGAATTCGTCGCAGTTCGCGATCAGCAAATCCGACGTCGAGTTCTTGACGCCGACGCCGATCACCGTTTTCGCGTTCTCGCGGAGCTTCGAGACCAGCGGCGAGAAGTCGGAATCGCCGCTGATGACGACGAACGTGTCGACGTGCGATTTCGTGTAGCAGAGATCGAGCGCGTCGACGACCATGCGAATGTCGGCCGAGTTCTTGCCCGACTGGCGCACGTGCGGGATCTCGATCAGCTCGAATGACGCTTCGTGCATTGGCGCCTTGAACGTCTTGTAACGATCCCAATCACAGTACGCCTTCTTGACGACGATGCTGCCCTTGAGCAGCAAGCGCTCGAGCACCTTGCCGATGTCGAATTTTTCGTAATTGGCGTCGCGCACGCCGAGCGCGATGTTCTCGAAATCGCAGAACAGCGCCATGTTCGTTACGTCGGGATGATTGGCCATTGAATTCGAGAAAGCGGTTGCAACGGCGAAGCTTAGCAGGCCGCTGGCGCCGGACCGCCTGGCGGTCGCGAATCATCGCTCGACAAATAATTCAGCCGTCACGCGCCGTAATTCTACAATCCATCACCATCGCCCCAAGCGATCCACGAATGGAGGATGAAACCACGATGAATGCTCCGGCCGTCGCTCAAGCAAACCGGTCCGCGCCGCCGCTCTTGTCGCTGCTGGAAACGCGCGTCCTCGGCGTGCTCGTGGAGAAGCAGCACACCGTGCCCGACACCTATCCATTGACGCTGAACGCGCTCGTGGCCGGCTGCAATCAGAAGACGAGCCGCGACCCGATCCTCGACGCGTCCGACGCCGACGTGCAAGCTGCGCTCGATTCGCTGAAGACGCATTCTCTCGTCGTGGAATCGAGCGGTTCGCGCGTGATGCGCTACGCGCACAACGTCGAGCGCGCGCTGGCCGTCCCGTCGCAAGCGGTGGCGTTGCTCGCCACGTTGATGCTGCGCGGTCCGCAAACGGCCGGTGAGCTTCGGATCAACGCCGAACGGCTGCACCGCTTCACCGACATCTCCGCGGTCGAGGGATTTCTCCACGAGCTAGCGTCACGCGCGGCCGGCGCCCTCGTGGTCGAGCTGCCGCGGCTGCCCGGCACGCGCGAAACGCGTTGGGCTCACCTGCTGTCCGGTCCGCCCGCAATCGAAATGACGCGCCCAGCGGTGCAAGAACCGCGGGAAACCGGCGATGTGTCAGCCGCTGAAGTCGCAGCGCTCAGGCAAAGTGTCGCGCAGCTGCAAAAGGACGTGGAAGCACTGCAGGGAACCGTCGCCCGGTTGTGCGCGCAACTGGATATTCCGCCACCCGGCAATCACCGCACGCCGAGCCAATGATCGATGGACACGCGCCCCGGCCCATAGACAGCGATTACCAACATCAACGCGCCCCACAAATAGTGGTCCTTGAGGCCGGCGTCGCTCAAATCGGGATAAGAAATCACTGCGACGATGTTGAACAAGAACAATGCGATCGCCGCGGCACGCGTACCAATTCCCATCGCCAACAACACCGGCAAGCCGAGCTCGCACGTTGTGCCGAGCACCGCGGCAACCTGCGGTGAAAGCACGGGGACGTGGTATTCGTTCTGGAACAGCGCGAGCGTCGAGTCCCAACGCGAGACCTTGAGCCAGCCCGACATGATGAACACCCTGGCGACATAGAGGCGCATCGCCAGCGCAAAGACCGGCTGCATTTTGTCGAGAAGATTCGCGAAGCCCGCGTAGAGACGAGTGATGCGCCACGTGGCGGTCGGCGGCGAGGCAGTGGTTTCCATGCGGTTGTCTCTGTCGAAGAAGTTACGTTATCGCAATGGTCGCCGCAGAGAGCCCATACCTGACATCACATATCGACCACGGCGATGATCGTGCCCGCTGCGATCTGCTCGCGCAGCGTGACGCCGAGGTCGAACGTTGCGTCGGCCCCCTGCGCTGCTTCGATTGCCGTGCCAAGCGTTCCGCCCGCAGCAAGTGCAGCAAGCCACGCGTGGTCGCCGGCCGTCAGCCGCTCGAGCGAAATGCCGTTGTCGCCGCGACGAATGAGCATTGCATCGCTGCCCTCATCGAGCATGACACGATCGTCGCCGGAATAACCGGGTTGGTTCGTCTGCCATATGCGGAGGATCGGGAACGGCGAAGCCACGAGCCGACACGAAGGTTCCAGACGCAAGCGCAGCGCCGGAAGCCGATGGGGTGGCGCGATGGCGAGTGCGGCGAGCACGGACTCCGGCGCACACGATGCCTCGCTCGCGCGGTGCGCCTCGTCGATGGCCCACTCCAGTCGAGCAACGTCGGCGAGATACGGCAAATCGGCAGCCGGCGGATAGGTCGCGAGAAATTCGCCGAGCGCATCGCCGTAGATATTGAGGTCACCGCTGTGTGATGGATAGGCGTGTGCGAACGCATCGACCGCTGTATGGAAAAACGGCGCGCCGGTGAGGCGCTTCACGACGGGATAAGTCGCCGACAATGCGTTGTGGTAGTTCGTGAATATAGTCCGGCGGTAAATCGCCGTCCGGTCGCGCGCGGATGCCGGAGATCCGGCGACGAAGTCGATCGATGCCTCCGGCGAGAACACAGCTTCGACAAACCGCCGCTGGATCTCACGCAGCGACTGCATTGCACGCCTCGAGAATCCCCTGGGCTGTTGCGGCTTCGCGTTGCAACACGGCGAAGGCAGGAATTTCGGTGTCCCATTCGATCAGCGTCGGCCGCGACCCGAGGCGCTCGATCGTTCGCGCGTAAAGTGCCCATACGTCGGGCGCGACCGGCGCGCCGTGCGTATCGATCAGGCAGCCGTTCGCTGTCTCGAAACCCGCCAAATGAATTTCCGCGACGGCGTCCGGCGGTATGGCAGCGACATAGGCATCGGCGTCGAAGCCATGGTTGGTTGCATTGACATAAATATTATTCACATCGAGCAGCAGCTTGCAGCCGGTGCGCCGGGCGAGCGCTGCGACAAAATCCCATTCGGGAATCGTCGAGTCGGCAAACGTCAGGTATGACGAGATATTCTCGATCGCTACCGCGCGGCCCAGACGTTCCTGCAGCTCGGCAACCCGCGCGCAGGCAAGTGCGAGCGCCTCGTCCGTGTAGGGAAGCGGAAACAAGTCATTCAGGTGTCGCCCTGCGATGCCGCTCCAGCACAGATGCTCGGAAACGAGCGCGGGTTCGATGCGCGCGATCAGTGTGCGGAGCTTCTCGACATGCGACAAATCGAGCGGATCAGCAGAACCGAGCGACATCCCGACGCCGTGCAGCGACAGCGGATAGTCGGCGCGAATTCGCGCGAGCGACGCAAGCGCCGGCCCGCCGTCGAGGTAATAGTTTTCGCTATGAACTTCGAAAAAAGGCACATCCGGACATTGCGCGAGAACCTCGTTCACGTGCGGCGTGCGCAAGCCGATGCCCGCCTGGAACGGGAGGCGATTGGATGCTGGCGACATGTGAATTTCCGGCCGGGCCTCTACAGCTCGGCCGGATCGATCGGTAAAACTAAGCCTTCGGGGCGGCCATCTTGCCGCCGACTTTCTCGCACGTCCCCTTGTCGACGTATTTCCATTCGGCGGGGTCGTTGTCAGTCTTCGCGCCTTGGCCCGCGCATGCGTGCTTACCCGTGCCGCAATCGTTTTGGCTGGCCTTGGCAATGCCATAGCACTTTTCCTGATTCGCCTTGGGCGTGACGGGCCCGGTCGCGGCGCCGAACGCCGTGGCGCCGATGCCGAGGGCGAGAATGCCCGCAAGGGCCGCTTGGATCGTGGCTTGGTGATTCATCAGAGTGTCTCCTGTGGAAGGATGAAATTCGAAGACGGCGCGATGCCTCTTCTAGGTCTGTAGTCGCGCTGCGGTCCGAACAATTACGCGAAAATCGCCGAAACCTCAAGCGACCGGGCGGCAAATGTGCCTCGATGCGGAGCAGCGCCGCACCCATGATCTTACGCGTCTCGGCCGGGCGGCCAAGCCGCTCACATATGCTTGAACTTGTGGGTGTAGGGTTCGCTCACCGCCAACGTCTCCTTCCGGTCTTTCAACCGCACGCGCAGGCGGCCCTTGAAATCGCGGTGCACGCCTGCGATGGCGCCGACATTCACCAGTGTGCTGCGATGGATTTGCCAGAACGAATTGGGATCGAGCTCGTCGGCGAGTTCCTTGATCGATTTGCGGATAAGCGTTTCCGCATCGGGTGTGACCACTACCGTGTACTTGTTGTCTGCGCGGAAATAGGCAACCTCTTCAATGGTGATCAGCCGCACGTCGTTACCCAGCCACGCAGTAATCCAGCGCAGATGCCCACGCCCGGCGTTCAACGTTTCGGCGAGCTTTTGAAGCAAATGCTCGAGCTTGGCCGGTGCACCGCCGATCCGCTGCTTGAGCCGCGCAATTGTTGTCGCGAGCCGCGCTGGCGAAAACGGCTTCATCACGTAGTCCACCGCACCCTCTTCGAAGGCCGCAATCGCATATTGGTTGTACGCGGTGACGAACACGACATGGCAGCGGCCGCTCGCCTGGTGCGCGACCTCGAGCCCGGACAGCCCTGGCATCTGGATGTCGAGGAAGAGAATGTCCGGCCGTTCGGCTTCAAGTGCGCGCAGCGCGACGACACCGTCTTCGGCTTCGGCGATGATCTTGAGCTCGGGCCAAAGCTTTGTGAGCTGGTCACGCAACTGCTCGCGGAGGACCTCTTCATCCTCGGCGATGATCGCCCGTGGAGTGTCCTCAGGTGCCGGCATGCGGTAATTGCAGCGTTACAACTAAACGCTCGTGCAATGCGGATTCGATGCCCAGTGTTGCCTTGCCGCCGTAAAGCTTAACTAGCCGGGCACGTATGCTTTCTAATTGCTCAGTGTTAACGCGCGCGCTTCCTCGACGCGTCAACGTGACTTCGAGCATTCCGGCCTCGCCGCGCGCTATCGCACACAGCGCTTCATCGTCGTTGCACTCGTTTAAAGCACCATGCACGACCAGTGCGTCGATGAGCGGCAACAACACCATCGGCGGAAACATCGCGGATGCGACGCGCTCCGCAACCTCGAACGTGAAATCGAGCCGGCCGCGCCGACGGATCCGTTCGATCCGGAGGTACGCCTGTGCCAACTGTACTTCTTGACCAAGCGTAGAGGAGGTTGTCCGCATTTGCGGTAGCGCGGTGCGCAAATAGATGATCAAGTTTTCGAGCATCTGACCCGCAGACGCGCCGTCGTTTTCGTAGAGCTCGCCGACTCGCCGCAGGGTGTTGAACAGGAACTGTGGCTCGACCTGCGCCTGCAGCACCTGCAGATGAGACTCCAAAGTCTTTTTTTGCAGTTCCACCTGTCTCAACTGGGCGTTGTGGAGTGCGACGGCGAGCTCCCTATCGCGCCGGCGTTTGAAGTAAATGAGCGCCATGCTGCCGCCATAGAGAACGGCCCACGTCATGATGAAGTTGAAACGAGCGCCGCTCGTCTGTAACACGCCGCCGGTCTGCCCAAGCCGGCCAAGGACGACCAGGAACGCGCCCACGGCCGTTCCCACGAACAGCGCGATCGTCAACACTGCCGCGCGCGGAATGCGGGAAACGCGCAAATTGTCCGCGACCGTGAGGGCCAACATCTGCGGAACAAACACGGACGAATGAACCATAAACGAGTTCAACCATCCCCACCGGTTCATCAGAAAGAACTCCGCGATTCCGACCGGTTCCGGATTTATGCCGTACCTTCGATAGAGCCAGCGACCTGTCGCTGTCCAGAGCGCGAATGCCGCCGCCACCAGGAATGTATAACCCACTCGACGCCAAGTCAGGCCCTCTAAAACGCGTATATCCGCCTCGAAGAATCGCACGAGACGGGCGAACACGTCGGCAGGTCCGGCTGCAACGTTTGCGCGCTCTGCGGTGATGACGGCTGAACGCATCATGATCAAGCCACCGCGCCAAGCGCACGCGAATGCTCGGCAATCTGGGATGACGATGGACCAATGTCGGCTGTCGCAGAGGAATCCGTTTGCAGTGGAACTTCGATCGTTGCGATGACGCCGTGCGGAGCATTGTCGCGCAGCGCGAGCTGCGCCCGGGCGCCGTAAAGAGTAGCCAAGCGCGAGCGAATGTTCGAAAGCCCGACGCCGTCGCCTCCACGAAGCTCGACCTTCGAAAGACCTGCGCCGGTGTCGGCCACCGAGACGCGCAACATTGCGTCATCCGATGCACCTGCGATCGCGATGCTGCCGCCTTCGCGGAGCGGATTCAGTCCATGCTTGATCGCGTTTTCGACCAGAGACAACAGCATCATCGGCGGGAACGATGCAGCACGAAGGTCATCGGGTATCGCAACGTTGAGACGAAGCCGCCGGCCCATCCTGATCCGATGTGTGTCGAGATACGCGCGGGCGAGCTCGACTTCCTTGCCGAGAGTTGAGCCCCCGGCGCGCATTTGCGGTAACGCGCTACGCAGGTAACTGCAGAAGCTATCGAGCATCGAGCGCGCGCGTTGCGGATCAGTTTGATAAAGCCGCTGGATGTGGGCCAGCGTATTGAACAGAAAGTGCGGCTCGACTTGCGATTGCATGACCTGCAGATGTGTCTCGATCATCTGCGCCTCGAGACGATGCCGCTCGAGCTCCGCTTTGCGCAATCCGGCGGCGCGCCGTTCCGATCGCTCGATGAAGTAGTATGCCGCGATCACCATGCCCCATTCGAGCGCGTTGACGCGGAACTGGAAAAAGAATTGGCCAAAGGAGGTGATGCGCACATCAAGGATCCACGCACTTACCAGGAGCGCCACTGTGCAACTGAGAACGAGCGCCACCGCCAAGATGACTGGCCTCGGCGTCCCGCGGGAAAAGGCGTTCGTGAGCACGATCGCGCAGATCAGCACGAACAAGCCGGACAGAGTGCCCGTCAGGAGCCAGGACCAATCGACTCTGCCTGCCCAGTACGTAGCCAGAATGATTTCCTTGACGTCGAACGTCATGGCGATGAGCGCGACGTAACCCAGGAGATTCCAGGTCAGACCGCGTAGGATTCTCGGCTTGCTCCGAAGCACGACCCGCGCGCCGCGCCGAATCGGGCTTTTCTGGACCGCATGCGTGTCGGCGGCCGAATTGCTAGCCTGGAACAAGGGGCACTTCCATTGTCGCGACAGCCCCACTTGGCTGGAGCGGCGCGAGTTCGAGTTTTCCATCCGCATCGTAGAGTGCCTTGAGCCGGCCGCGGATGTGCTGGATTTCGGCGACATCGGGGCGCGAGTCCCATGTGCGCGTCAACGTGATTTTCAAGGAGCCTTCGCCGGCCAGAGCAGCGGCGCAGAGCACGCCGCGATCACGTACCAAATTATGACCGCGCAGCGCTAACGCCTCGATCAATGGCAACAGCACCATCGGCGGGAACGCTGCCGAGACCAATCGGTCCGGAATATCGAACGCGAAATCGAGCTTGCCGTGAGTGCGGATGCGTTCGATGTTGAGATAGGCCTGCGCGAGCCGAACCTCCTGCCCTAACGTGGAGTTGCTCGTCCGCATCTGTGGCAGCGCTGCGCGCAGGTAAAGGATCAGATTCTCGAGCATCCGATCCGCTGACGGTCGATCGGTCTCGTAGAGATCGCCGACCCGCCGCAGTGTGTTGAATAGGAACTGTGGTTCGACCTGCGCTTGCATGACCTGCAGGTCTGACTCCAGTGTTTTCTTCTTGAGATCCACCTGTGCCAGTTGGGCAGCATGTAGCGCGACGGCGAGCTCTTCGTCGCGGCGGCGCTTGAAGTAGACAAACGCAAGCAAACCGCCCCAGGTCAGACCCCAAACCGGGGGCCAGTCAAGATAATCGCCGCTCGCCATGACCACAGCGCTGCCCACAGTCGTTCCCAGCACTAACGCGAACACCAGCAACAGAGTTCGCGGTACTCGGGAAACGTGCAAATTGTCTGCGATCGTGAGCGCCAGCATCTGGGAAAAAAACAGCAACAGATAAACCCTGAAGACGGGCAGGCATCCCCACCCTTTGTGGAGAAAGAGGTCCGCCAGTCCAAGGAGCCGCGGACTTAACCCGTACCTGAACCGCACCCAGTTTCCTAAGGCAGTCCAAAGCGCAAATCCCGCGGCAACCAGAACCGTGTAGCCGACACGACGCCAAGTCAGCCCGCTCAAGACTTGAACATCGGTGCGAAGTAGCAGCGTCAGCCGCTTGAACGCCAAGCCAAGCTCGTACACTCCATCTACTGAATGCGCCACGCGTGATGGAGCGTACATAGCGATCACGCGGCCGTGCCGATGGGATGCGAATCTGCGGCAGTCTGCCGTACCTGCTCGCGTTCACCGGCAGTAGCGCCGCTCCGATCAACACGCAGCGGCACGTTAATGGCTGCGAAGACGCCGTGCGGGGCGTTGCTTGAAAGGCTAAGCCGCGCGCGACCGCCATACAAAGCCGCCAAGCGCGAGCGGATGTTCGAAAGCCCGATACCGTCGCCGACTCCAAGTTCCACCTTCGAGAAACCAGCCCCCGTATCGGCCACCATGACGCGTAATACGCCGTCGTCCGACGCAGCGACGATCCGGATGCTGCCACCATCGCGACGCGGATTGAGTCCGTGCTTGATGGCGTTCTCGACGAGAGAGAGCAGCATCATGGGTGGAAAGTCTGCCGCGAGAAACTCATCCGGCACGGTAATGCCGAACCGGAGCCTTCGTCCCATCCGGATCTGTTGCGTGTCGAGGTAGGCCCGCGCCAGCCCGACTTCCCGCCCCAGCGTCGAGCGGTTGTCGCGCATTCGCGGCAACGCTGCGCGCAGGTAACCACAGAAGCTGTCGAGCATCGACCGGCCCCGCGTTGGATTGGTTTGGTAGAGCCGCTGGACGTGAGCAAGCGTGTTGAACAGGAAGTGCGGCTCGACCTGCGCCTGCAGCACTTGCAATCGCGCCTCGAGTATCTGCGCTTCGATTCGATGTCGCTCGAGCTCCGCTTCGCGCAATTCCGCGGCGCGTCGTGCAGAGCGCTCGATAAAGTAGTACGCAGCTATGACGAGACCCCATTGGAGCACGACCACGCGGAGCGCATGAATTGAGTAACCGAAAGAAATGGGTCGCTGCAACCACAGCCAGCTGTGTAACTGGAGTGCCAGAACGCAACCCGCGATTACCGCGACCCCCAGAATGACGGGCCGGGGAATCCCGTGAACTTTGATGTTCGTCAGCGCAACGGCGCAAAGTAGCGCCAAGAGACCGGAAATCGAAGGATCCAAGACCATGCAACCTTGCCTACAGGGTCCCCCGAGTCCTGCACGGCTCGGCCGACACCAAAGGCGATTGCGAGGAGCGCTACGTAGCCGAAATGACTCCAGGTCAAGCCGCGGAGGAATCCGGGCTCGTAGTGAAGGATCGCGTTGACCACGCGTCGGCCCCGACCTTCGTGGATCGCGAGCACCTCGTGCATGGTCGGCGCCTGAGACGTGGTTTGACGTAGCGGCAATTCCGCCGCTGCGAAACGGTTCAAGCCTAGTCTACGCGCGGTCCAAGGCGGTGGTGCCACCATCCGAGCCGTAGGGACCAGTGTTGCGCCCCACGTAGGCCGCCATCAATTTCCCGTCTCGACGCTCTCGCCAAGCACTTCTCTGATGGTCTGACGGATCCATGTTTGAACGGCTTCAGTGTCGAGCCGAGCATTCGTGTTAGCGCTAAGGCAATCGATGCCCCCGTCGCTGACGTTGGCCACGAGTCGCTCGGTTTGTGCACCACCGCCAGGACGAAGGTTCAGAAAGATCGGCCCACCGGAGTCACCGAAACAGACGTTGCTCGGGAGCGACCATGTCGCCCAGGTATCGTCCAGCACGGCGGTCAACCTGGACGTCCTGAAGCGCCTGAGGCCGTCCCAGTCGCCTTCCTCGGCATCTGAGCTCGGCAACGGGTAGCCCACTATCGTCATCGGCGTCCGCGCGCCCTTGAGCGTCTCTAGGAAACCCGGTGCCGCGAGTCTGCCCGGCGCGATGTGGTGGACAGGCTCTTCGAGGAACACGAGACCAGTGTCCTGAATCCCCGGATCGCCGGCGTGGAAGATATTGCTAGTGGTCGGGTCGCACCCCGGTGGGGGGCAAGGGGGCAGTGATGGGTGAGGGAAGGTCATGCGCGTGGCCGCGAGCCAGGTACTCTGATCGAGGGCATTCACCCCAAAGCTCACAAAGAGCTTGACGTTCGGTGGAATCCCGAACTTCCCTGGGCCGGTGCAGTGGCCGGCCGTGAGAAATACACGTTGGGCGATCAACACCCCGCTACAGTGCGCACGACGGCCGACCGGGTTCCCGCTGTCGTCGACCACGGCGACGATGAAGGCGCCCACATTCGAGAAGCGATTTTCGTCATCGATTGCCAACGCGTTTATGTCGAACGGGTCTTCAGCGCCCGCCGTCATCGGCATCGCCAGCAGCCATCCAAGGACAATGAGGAACCGGACGATCGTCTTGGTGTGCGACCACGAAGGCTTC
>VBCG01000076.1:2724-27254 GCA_005881895.1 Betaproteobacteria bacterium | reverse complement strand
GTTGGGTGCGGAAATAAGCCGCGTGTTCCTGGTCCCGACGTATTGAATCGAGGGAACGCTGGCCATTCCGGTAAACTCGATATTTTGCCTTCGCGCACCGGGCCACGCCCGTCATCACCTCCCATGACTTATTGCGTTGCGATGTCGCTCGATGCCGGAATGATCTTTGCTTCGGACTCGCGCACGAACGCGGGCGTCGACCAAATTGCGCGCTTTTCGAAAATGCGCGTGTTCCATCGTGATGGCGATCGCGTGATCGTCACGCTGTCGTCGGGCAACCTCTCGCTCACCCAGAATGCCGTGAACGTGCTCGAGCAGCGTGCGCGGATGGGCGACAAGACGCCCAACCTGTGGAACGCGCAGTCGATGTTCGACGTCGCGGGCTATTTGGGCGACGCGCTTCGCGAAGTCAAGACCCGCGATGGCCCCTATCTCGCGCAAAATAACATCGACTCCTCGGCCAACTTCATCGTCGGCGGCCAGATCCGCGGCGAGCCGCACCGGCTGTTCGAGGTCTACAGCGAGGGCAATTTCATCGAGGCCACCGCCGATACGTGCTATTTCCAGATCGGCGAATCGAAGTACGGCAAGCCGGTGATCGACCGCGTGGTCAATCGGCGGACATCGCTGATCGATGCGACGAAATGCACGATCGTCTCGTTCGACTCCACGATGCGCTCGAATATTTCGGTCGGGTTGCCGATCGATTTGCTCGCGTACGAAGTCGATTCGATGCGGATCAAGATGCAGCGGCGCGTCGACGAGTCGGACCCGTATTTCCAGATGGTCCACACGCAGTGGGGCGAGGGCTTGCGCCGGGTGTTCGCGCAATTGCCCGATCCCGACTGGAACTAGCCTTTCCGCGTTTCGATGGCGATCCGCGTTGCGCTCACGCACCGGACGACGTATCGCTACGATCGCCCGGTCAATCTGTCTGCCCACGAGGTACGGCTGCGGCCGGCGCCGCATTGCCGCACGCCGGTACTCGGTTATTCGCTGACCGTCGAGCCCGCGCAGCACTTCGTCAACTGGCAGCAGGACCCCTACGGCAACTGGCTCGCGCGGCTCGTATTTCCCGAGCGCACCGACAAGCTCGCGATCGTCGTCGATCTGGTCGCCGATCTGACGGTCATCAATCCGTTCGATTTTTTCGTGGAGCCCTATGCGGAGATGTATCCGTTCGCGTATTCGCACGCGCTCGCGAAGGAACTGATTCCGTTTTTGGAGGTGGCGCCGGCGACGCCGCGGCTCGCCAACTGGATTGCTGCGTTTCGCTCGTCGATTCGTCCTGACGAGTCGACGGTCAATTTGCTCGTGCGCCTGAATCAGCAGCTGCAACACGAAGTGCGCTATTTGGTGCGGATGGAGCCGGGCGTCCAGACGCCGGAGGAGACGCTCGAACGGGCGTGCGGCTCGTGCCGCGATTCGGGTTGGCTGTTGGTGCAAATCATGCGGACGCTGGGCGTTGCGGCACGCTTCGCGTCCGGCTATCTGATTCAACTCAAGGCCGACGTGAAGCCGTTGGACGGCCCCGCCGGCGCCGAACGCGATTTCACCGACTTGCACGCGTGGGCGGAGGCGTACATCCCTGGGGCCGGATGGATCGGATTCGATCCCACATCGGGGCTTCTCGCCGGCGAAGGACATCTGCCGTTGGCGTGCACGGCCGATCCCGGCAATGCCGCGCCGGTGATCGGTTATTCGGATGTCGCCGACACGCAATTCGAAGTCGCGATGAAAGTCACACGCATTCACGAAGACCCGCGCGTGACCAAGCCGTATAACGACGAACAATGGCTGCGGATCGATGCGCTCGGTCACCAAGTCGATGCCGATCTGGCGGCGCAGGATGTTCGCCTGACCCAAGGCGGCGAGCCGACGTTCGTGTCGATCGACGACATGGAAGGGCCGGAGTGGAATTACATCGCCATGTCACCGAAGAAGCGCGATCTCGCGGAGATGCTGCAGCGGCGGCTGAAAGGACGCTTCGCGCCCGGCGGGCTTCTGCATCAAGGTCAGGGCAAGTGGTATCCGGGCGAACCGTTGCCGCGCTGGTCGCTTGGCATTTATTGGCGTAGCGACGGCGAAGCGCTGTGGAGCGACGATCGGCTGCTGGCCGACACGACGACGCGGGGTGCCTCGGCGCTTGCAATGGCGCAGGCGTTCGCATCGCGGCTTGCTCAAGCGCTCGGCGTTCCGGAGACCTACGTCATCACGGCGTACGAAGATGCGCCCCATTTGCTGCTTCGGGAGTCGGCCCTTCCGGCGAACGCCGACCCATTGCAAGCCGATCTTTCGAGCGCCGATGAACGGGCGCGGCTCGCGCGTCTCCTACAAACCGGTCTCGATAAACCCGCCGGATTCGTGTTGCCGTTGAAGGCGTCGTACGACGATACCGACACGACGTTCACGTGGGAAACGAGTCCGTGGCCGTTGCGCCGCGAGCGACTCTATGCGCTGTCGGGCGATTCGCCGCTGGGATTGCGTCTGCCGCTCGAATCCCTTCCCGATGTCGTTCCCGATGAGCAGGAATTCGAAGCACCGGTCGACCCGTTCGCCCCGCACGACGCGTTGCCGACACGTACAGAGATCAAGCCAAAGTCCCGAACGCGCACGGCAGCGCCGCGCGAAGTCATCAAGACGGCATTGACGGTCGAAGTCCGTGACGGTCACGTGCGCGTGTTCATGCCGCCGCTCACGCGGATGGCGGCGTACGCGGGGTTGATCGCGATGATCGAAAACGCGGCAAGCGCGCTCAAGACAGCGGTCGTCATCGAAGGGTACGCGCCGCCACGCGATTCGCGCATTCGTGCGCTACAGGTGACGCCCGATCCCGGCGTGATCGAAGTCAATATTCATCCCGCGTCGTCGTGGAATGATTTGATCGAAACAACCACGGTGCTCTACGAGGAAGCGCGTCAAACGCGGCTGGCCACCGAGAAATTCATGCTCGACGGCCGGCACATGGGCACGGGCGGCGGCAATCACGTGACGCTTGGCGGCGCGGCGCCGGCCGACAGTCCGCTGTTGCGCCGGCCCGACTTGTTGCAAAGCTTGATCACGTATTGGCAGAATCATCCGGCGCTGTCGTATCTCTTCGCGGGGATGTTCGTCGGCCCGACGTCGCAGGCGCCGCGCGTCGATGAAGCACGCGACGACCGACTCTACGAGCTCGAAATTGCCTTTCAGCAGCTCGCGCAGAAAGAGAAAGCGGGCGAGACGCCGCCGTGGCTTACCGATCGACTGCTCCGGCATCTGCTGACCGATCTTACCGGCAATACACACCGCGCGGAATTTTCGATCGACAAGCTGTATTCGCCCGATACCCCCACGGGGCGCCTGGGCCTTCTCGAATTTCGCGCGTTCGAGATGCCGCCGCACGCGCGGATGAGCGCCGTGCAGATGTTGTTGTTGCGGGCATTGGTCGCCTGTTTTTGGCGCGAGCCGTATCAGGGTGGACTGGTTCGTTGGGGCACCGCGCTGCACGATCGCTGGCTTTTGCCCCATTTCGTCATCGCCGACTTGCGCGACGTCGTCGCTGATCTCGCGCGTTACGGCTACGAGTTCTCGCCGCAATGGTTCGATCCGTTCGTCGAGTTTCGTTTTCCGCGCTTTGGCACCGTCGACTACGCGGGTGTGACAATCGAGTTGCGTCAAGCGATTGAGCCATGGCACGTTCTCGGCGAAGAGATGGGCGGGGCCGGGACATCGCGCTACGTCGACTCCTCGGTTGAACGACTGCAGGTGAAGGTCACGGGGATGACTGGTGGTCGCCACGCGGTCACGTGTAACGGCCGCGCGCTACCCCTTGCGCCGACCGGCGTTCCCGCGGAATTTGTCGCCGGCGTGCGGTTTCGCGCGTGGAGTCCGCCGTCGGGCTTGCATCCGACGATCGGTGTGCAGGCGCCGCTCACCTTCGATCTCATCGACATGTGGTCGCAACGCGCGTTGGGCGGCTGCACCTACCATGTGTCCCATCCGGGCGGGCGGAACTACGAAACATTTCCGGTCAACGCGAACGAAGCCGAAGCGCGCCGGATCGCACGCTTCTGGGCGCACGGGCATTCGCCGGGGCCAGTCACCGTCCATCCCGAACCGCCGAATCCTTCGCTGCCCTCGACGCTCGACTTGCGCTGGATGCCGTGACGACGGTCCGCACGCGGTTCGCACCGAGTCCCACCGGCTTCCTTCATCTCGGCAGCGCGCGCACGGCGCTCTTCGCCTGGGCATTTGCGCGCCGTCATCGCGGCACGTTCATCCTGCGCATCGAAGACACTGACGTCGAGCGTTCGACACAAGAAGCGGTGCAGGCCATCTTCGACGCAATGAGCTGGCTCGGCCTCGACTACGACGAGGGACCGTTCTTCCAGATTCAGCGGATGGACCGCTATCGCGCGGTGATCGACGAAATGCTTGCGCGCGGTCTCGCGTACCACTGCTATACGTCGCCCCAGGAGTTGGACGCATTGCGCGCGGCACAGATGGCGAGGGGAGAGAAGCCGCGTTACGACGGCCGCTGGCGTCCCGAGAATATCGCTGCGAACGGACTCACGCCGCCCCCGGGCGTCAAGCCCGTCGTGCGCTTTCGCAATCCCGATGAGGGTAGCGTTGTTTGGAACGACGCCGTCAAAGGCACGATCGAGATCGCCAACGCCGAGCTCGACGACCTCATCGTCGCGCGCTCCGACGGCACGCCGACGTACAACTTCTGCGTCGTCGTCGACGATCTCGACACGCGCATCACGCACGTCGTTCGCGGCGACGATCATGTCAATAATACGCCGCGCCAGATCAACATGATTCTGGCGCTCGGTGCCGCGGTGCCGTCATATGCCCATTTACCGACGGTGCTGGGCGACGACGGTCACAAGCTCTCCAAGCGCCACGGCGCGGTCAGCGTGATGCAATACGAGGAAGAAGGATTTTTGCCCGAGGCGCTGATCAATTTTCTCGCGCGCCTCGGCTGGGCGCATGGCGACGACGAAGTGTTCACGCGCGATGAGCTCGTCGCGTGGTTCGATATCGCGCACGTCAATCCCGCACCCGCGCGCTTCGACGCCGACAAGCTGCGCTGGTTGAATCACGAGCACATGAAGCGCCTTGCTGCCGACGAGCTGGGCAGGCGACTTCAGCCTTTCCTTGAGCGGGCAGGGCTCGATCTGGCCAACGGTCCGCCGGTTGAAGAGGTCGCCATGCTGCTTCGTGATCGCACGCCTACGCTAGTGGAAATGGCGGATGCGGCGCACTACTTCTACGCTACGCCGCACGTTCCCGCAGAAAAACTCGCTGAATTCGTGACGGCCGGCAACCGTCCCGCGCTGGTTGAGCTCTACGAAGTATTCGCGACGTTGCCTTGGTCGCGCGAGTCGATCGGTGCAGCGTTGAAAAGCGGCGCGACAAAGCACGGCCTCAAGCCGCCGCAAATCATGATGGCGCTGCGAATGATCGTGACCGGCACGCGGGAAACGCCGGCGATCGACGCGGTGCTCGCGCCGCTGGGCCGCGACGCCACGCGAGCAAGGATGAAGGCGGGATTAGACCTATAGCGCGCCATTACGTCGGCCGTCATTACGTCGGCCGTCAGTTGGCCGAGTCGCGGTTGTTCCGGTAAAATACGTAATTTCCGGGACCACCCGATGACAAAATTCGTCTTCGTGACCGGCGGCGTCGTTTCCTCGCTCGGGAAAGGCATCGCCGCCGCGTCGCTGGCCGCGATCCTCGCTTCGCGCGGCGTCCGCGTCACCAATCTCAAGCTCGATCCCTACATCAACGTCGATCCCGGGACGATGTCGCCGTTCCAGCACGGCGAAGTGTTCGTCACCGACGACGGCGCCGAGACCGATCTCGACCTCGGCCACTACGAGCGCTTCACCGACGTCAAGATGGGGAAGCGCAACAACTTCACGACCGGGCAAATCTACGAAAGCGTGATTCGCAAGGAGCGCCGCGGTGATTATCTGGGTGGCACGGTGCAGGTCATTCCGCACATCACCGACGAGATCAAGGCGTGGATCCAGAATGGGGCGGAAATCAACGGCACCGATGCGGAAGTCTGCGTCGTGGAAGTCGGCGGCACCGTTGGCGACATTGAATCGCTGCCGTTTCTCGAAGCGATTCGCCAGATGGGCATCACACTCGGACGCGACAACGTCTGCTACATCCATCTGACGCTCGTGCCATACATTCCGACGGCGGGCGAAATGAAGACCAAGCCGACGCAGCATTCGGTGAAGGAGCTCCGCGAGATCGGGATTCAGCCGGACGTCGTCCTGTGCCGCGCGGACCGGCCGATTCCGGACGGCGATCGGCGGAAGATTGCGCTCTTCACCAATGTGCCGGCCGAAGCGGTGATTCCGGCGCTCGATACCGACTCCATCTACAAGATACCGGCGGCGCTTTCCGCGGAAGGTCTCGACGTTATCGTCTGCAAAAAGCTGGGGATCGCTCCACCGCAGGCTGACCTTGCGAATTGGCGGCGCTTGACCGACGCGCTCGAGCATCCCGAGCAGACGGTAAACATCGCGATGGTCGGCAAGTACGTCGATCTCACCGAATCGTACAAATCGCTGTCCGAAGCGCTAATACATGCGGGTATCCACACGCGGTCGAAGGTCTGCATCCATTACGTCGATTCCGAAGCGATCGAGCGCGGAGGCATCGAGGGCCTGCGCGACATGGACTCGGTTCTTGTTCCCGGCGGATTCGGCAAGCGCGGCGTCGAGGGAAAGATCGCCGCAATTCGCTACGCGCGCGAGAACGGCATTCCGTATCTCGGCATCTGTCTCGGCATGCAGCTGGCAGTGATCGAATTTGCGCGTCACATGGCGGGCCTTGCGAACGCCAACAGCACCGAGTTCGATGCCGACACACCGCATCCCGTCGTCGCGCTCATTACCGAATGGCAGAATCATGACGGTACGATCGAACGCCGAAGCGTCGCCTCTGACCTCGGCGGGACGATGCGTCTCGGCGCGCAGCCGTGCGACGTCGTGCCGGGAACGCTCGCGTACCGCATCTATGGATCGACGCGCGTTGCCGAGCGTCATCGCCATCGCTACGAAGTCAACAATCATTATTTGCCGCGGCTGCAGGCAGCGGGGTTAACGGTCAGCGCGTGGGCAAAAAGCGCTGCGGCGGGCGACTTGGTCGAGATGGTGGAATTGCCGCAGCATCCGTGGTTCTTCGGCTGTCAGTTCCACCCCGAGTTCACGTCGAATCCGCGCCGCGGTCATCCGCTGTTCGTGGGATTCATCCGCGCGGCGCTGGATCGCAAGCGAAAAAGTTCCGGCGCGAAGGAAGGAACGCTTGCCGAGCTCGTCGCCTCAGATTAAACGCGCGCTGTGAAGCTCTGCGGCTACGACGTCGGTCTCGATCGCCCGTTCTTTTTGATCGCGGGTCCGTGCGTCGTCGAGTCGCGGCAACTGCAAGTCGATGTGGCGGGTGAGCTCAAATCGATCTGCGCCGACCTCGAGATTCCGTTCATCTTCAAGTCGTCGTACGACAAGGCAAACCGCACCTCGCACGCGTCGTACCGCGGACTGGGAAGGGAAGAGGGGTTGCGCGTCCTGGCCGACGTCAAGCGCCATGTTGAAGTTCCAGTCCTGACCGACGTTCACGTGATTGACGAAATTCCAACCGTTGCTGCAGTGGTCGACGTGCTGCAGACGCCGGCGTTTCTCTGCCGTCAGACGGATTTCATCCAGGCGGTCGCGTCCGCGGGCAAGCCGGTCAACATCAAGAAAGGCCAGTTTCTCGCGCCCGAGGACATGAAACAGGTCGTCGCGAAAGCACGCGATGCGAGCGGCGCGGACAACATTCTCGTCTGCGAGCGTGGGGTTTCGTTCGGCTATCACAATCTCGTCACCGACATGCGTGCGCTCGCCATCATGCGCGATACCGGCTGCCCGGTCGTGTTCGATGCAACGCATTCGGTGCAGCTTCCGGGCGGCAAGGGGACGTCGTCGGGGGGGCAACGCGAGTTCGTGCCGGTGCTGGCGCGCGCCGCGATCGCCGTCGGCGTCGCCGGATTATTCATGGAAACGCATCCCGATCCTGATCGAGCATTGTCGGACGGACCGAATTCGTGGCCGTTAGGAAAGATGCGTGCGTTGCTCGAAACGCTGCGTTCCCTCGATGCGACTGTGAAGCGCGTCGGATTCGCCGAGTCTGTGGGGGCAAACGTGGGGGTTCTTTCATGAGCGCAATCGTCGACGTCATCGCCCGCGAGATTCTCGATTCGCGCGGCAATCCGACGATCGAAGCCGACGTGATCTTGGAGTCGGGCATCTTGGGGCGTGCTGCCGTCCCGTCGGGCGCGTCGACCGGTTCCAAAGAAGCGATCGAGTTGCGCGACGGCGATGCGGCGCGCTACCTCGGCAAAGGTGTGACCAAGGCGGTCGAGAACGTCAATACCGAGATCTGCGAGGCGATCCTCGGTTTGGACGCGACCGAGCAGAGCTTGATCGATCGCACGCTGATCGAGCTCGATGGCTCGGACAATAAGGGCCGGCTCGGCGCGAACGCGATCCTCGCCGTTTCGTGCGCGGTTGCAAAGGCGGGCGCTGAAGAATCCTCGCTGCCGCTGTACCGGTATTTGGGCGGCGCGGGCGAAATGCAGCTGCCGGTTCCGCAGATGAACGTCATCAACGGCGGTGCGCACGCGAACAACCGGATCGATCTGCAGGAGTTCATGATCATCCCGCTCGGCGCCCCGACGTTTAGCGAGGCGCTCCGCTACGGCGCTGAAGTATTCCAACGCTTGAAAAAACTGATCGACGAGCGCGGCATGCCGACGACCGTCGGCGACGAAGGCGGTTTCGCGCCTGATTTGCCGTCGAACGAGTCGGCACTGCAGTTGCTGGTCGAGGCGATCGACAAGGCGGGTTACACGCCGGGCACCGATATTGCGCTGGGCCTCGACTGCGCGGCGAGCGAATTCTACAAGGAAGGCCGCTATCGTTTGGATGCCGAAAATCGCGCGCTAACGTCCGAGCAATTCACCGACATGCTGGCGAGCTGGGTCGACAAGTATCCGATCATCAGCATCGAAGACGCGATGGCGGAAAACGACTGGGACGGTTGGATCCACCTGACCGAGCGGCTCGGCAAGAAGGTGCAGCTCGTCGGCGACGACGTGTTCGTCACCAATACCAAGATCTTGAAGCAGGGCATCGCACGCCGCGTGGCCAACTCGATCCTGGTGAAGATCAACCAGATCGGCACGTTGTCGGAAACGTTCGCGGCGATCACGATGGCCAGCCGCGCTGGCTATACCGCGGTCGTATCGCATCGCTCCGGCGAGACGGAGGACTCGATGATCGCCGACATCGCCGTGGGGACCAACGCCGGGCAGATCAAGACGGGCTCGCTGTCACGGTCCGATCGCGTCGCCAAATACAATCAATTGCTGCGCATCGAAGAAGATCTGGGCGATGCCGCCCGCTACGCGGGTCGCGCCGCGTTTTTCAACCTGCGTTGATCTGTGCGCATCCTCGCCTACATCTTGATCGCGCTGATCGTCGCTCTGCAATATCCGATGTGGCTGGGGAAGGGCGGGTGGCTCCAGGTACGCGAATACGATCGCCAGCTTGCGCAACAGCGCGAAGCGAACGCCAAGCTTAAAGCGCGTAACGATGCTCTCGATGCCGACGTGCGGGATTTGAAGACCGGCTCCGAGGCGATCGAGGAGCGCGCCCGCGGCGAGCTCGGCATGATCAAGCACGACGAAGTGCTGTTTCAGCTGCAAAGCAACGGCGCGGCCGCGAAGCCGGCTTCGACCACGCCGTCCAAAGCGCCGCGCTAACTTGCGCTATCCTCGCGCCGCGCTCCGATGCCGCGCGTCAGCTCGCCTGCGAATCCACGGTTCAAGGAAACGGTGCGACTCATCGAATCGTCGCGCGAACGACGCAAAACCGGCCGTTGCGTTCTCGAAGGCGAGCATTTGGTCGCCGTTTATTGCGATCGAATCGGCGCGCCCGAAACACTGCTGGTCGTCGAAGAGGCGCTCGACGATCCGCGCATTGCAACGCTCATAGAACGCGTTCCGGACCACGATGTACTCGTCGTGTCGCAACGCATGTTTGCCAATATTGCGTCGCTGCCCGCGGACATCGGTGTGCTGGCCGTCGTGCAGACGCCCGCACCGACGCTGCCGGCGCCCGAGGGGTTTTGCCTGCTGCTCGAAAATATTCAAGATCCGGGCAACGTCGGCACGATGCTGCGCACGGCCGCGGCCGCAGGTGTTGCGCAAGTTCTGCTCTCGAAGCACTGCGCATTCGCGTGGTCGCCGAAAGTGCTTCGCGCGGGGCAGGGCGCGCATTTTCTAACGACGATCGTCGAAGACATTGATCTGTGCGCCTGGAGCGCGGCCTTTCGTGCCGGCGGCGGCCACGTCGTTGCACTGATCGCGCGTGATGGACGCGATCTTTACGACACCGAAGTCGACTGGCCGCTCGCACTCGCAGTCGGCAATGAAGGCGCTGGGGTATCGGACGCGCTTTGCGCGCAGGCGGACGTCCAAGTGACGATTCCGATGCCGGGCGGCACGGAATCGCTCAATGCTGCCGCCGCCGCGGCCGTCGCGCTGTTCGAATGCGTGCGCCGAAAACGCGCGAGCGGGTCACAATAAGACGGCGGAGAATTGCGCGCTCTCTCGACATCCTGAACCGGTGTCCGCCGTCCATCTTCCTTCGACGCCCTGCGCCGTCGCCGTGATTTCCGATAGATTCGCGGATCCGGAGAAGATCGTCGCGCCGCTTTGCGTGCAGGTGTAGCTTGCACCGGAGATCACATACTGCCGGCCGTGTTGCGCCAGCGTTCCCGACAGCGTGCATGCATACGTCGGGTAGGTGAACGTGAACGTCGCAACGCCGGCGGTGGTCTGCGTGACCTGCAAGTCGTAAGTGGCCTTGTACGCGCCGTTGCTCGACGAATTGTTGCAGCTCGTTTGTGCCGCGGATATGCCGCCTGTGTATTGCCCGCCAATCGTCGGTGGCGTCAACGGCTGGCGCTCCATCGCCTTCGTGACGGTGCCCACGCCATTGACGACATAGGTTAACGTCGCCTGGTACGCATTCGTGCTGCTCGGACGAAACGACGCGTTGCCGACCTGTTGCGCAGCGCCGGCATCGATCGGATTCCACGGCTGCGCGTAATACGTTCCAGTCGTCGCGTAGAGTCCGCCGCTGTAGGCGCCGGTCGAATCGAGCACGAGACCGGCGGTATACCACGTCGGTTTGTGATCCTGGCCGTAGATGAAGAACGTCAGGAACATGAAGTTGTCCGTTTGGACTACGTTGACGCCCCAACCGCTTTCGGCCGGAATCCACCAAAGATCGGTATAGTCCGCCGCGCGAGTCGCGGGCGACGCGAACGAGAGCAGCGTGGCAACGACGAGTGCGGAAAAGAAACGAAGCGGGCCATTCGAGCGCGGCATGAGAGTCCTTTCGAGAATGCGCACTCGAATTTTATCGTCGTGGCAGCGTCTCCGCGAATTCGTTCGTATCAAATCGTGTCGGCTAACGTGGCGATCGCGTCTCGTTGCGGTAACGAGGGCTGTGCGCCGGCCGTTGTGCATGCGAGCGATCCCGCGGCAATCGCTTCCTAGAGCGTCCGCATCCACGGCGTCTTCCGATCAAGCGCTGCAGCGAGCGCGCCGACCAAC
Organism: Betaproteobacteria bacterium; assembly: GCA_005881895.1. Classification (GTDB taxonomy): domain Bacteria; phylum Pseudomonadota; class Gammaproteobacteria; order Burkholderiales; family Casimicrobiaceae; genus VBCG01. The sequence goes on along the minus strand of VBCG01000076.1, from coordinate 15,592 downwards.
GCATCGCCGGCGCCAACGGTATCGACGATGTTCACGTTTGGCGCTGCGACGGCAATCACTGCTGTCGACGACGACGCGACCAATCCGCGCGGTCCCAGCGAGACGATGGCGTCACGACCAAAGTGGGTCCGGTACTGACTGACGAATTGTTCGGGAGGCGCCGCGATCTCGAGCGCGTCGGAAAGCATTTCGGCTTCGATCTCGTTCACGATCAGAACATCGATTTGGCGCAAGATCTCCGCCGAAAACCGCTGCGCAGGCGCGGCGTTCAGGATCACGCGCGACCCGGCGGCATGCGCCTGACGCGTGAGCGCTTCCACCTCAGGGAGCGGTACCTCGAATTGCATGACAACGATCGTCGAAGTGTCGAGCGCAGCGTCGGGCACCCAATCGGCCGATGCCTGTGCGTTGGCACCGGCGACCACGGTGATCGCGTTCTCCCCCTGCGCGTCGACATGAATCAGCGCCACGCCGGTCGATAAGTCGACGACCCTCACATTGGATACGTCGACGCCATCCTTGCGCAGCAATGCGAGTGCCGGATCCGCGAAAGCATCGCGCCCCACGGCGCCATAGATCGCCACGCTCGACCCCGCACGACGTGCTGCGAGTGCTTGGTTCGCGCCTTTTCCGCCGGGGGTTATCGAAAACGAATGGCCGGCCCGGGTTTCACCGGCACTGGGCAGCCGTTCGACTGTCGCGGTGAGATCGAGATTGATCGATCCGAAAACGACGATCATCGGAAATATCGCCGCAGTTAGCTTTCGCGCGGCGGTTCCGGATTCACGACCCCCTTGACCAACAGCACGTTGCCGTAGGGTCGAAGCTCGCCGGTACGCACGATGACGAAGGCGCCGCGTGCGCGCGCGTAGAAGGCATTGCGATCGAGTCGGCCGATTTCGGACTCGCCGAGCCCGCGCTCGCGCATCACGGCCGCAAACTCGGCGACAGGCGCGGGCACTGCGATGGGATCGCCGACGACTTCCATTGTGACAACCGCCGGCACGATGAACGTGTCGACCGGAAATAGGCTCAAGATCGCGTTCAGCAGAGCGGGGGAATTCGCGCCGCGGACTTCAACGATCCGCTGGCCCATGGTTGCGGCCGGAAAATTGGCGTCGACGATCGCGAGCTCGTCGCCGTGTCCCATCGACGCGAGCGCGTGCAACAGGTCGGGGCCCAGCAGCGGATCGATGCCGATGAGCACGCTTCAGGCTTTCACTCCGCCCGTGGTCAGACCTGCGACGATTTCTTTCTGGATGAAGATCGTCAACATTAGCACCGGCAGCGTGACGACGATCGCCGCCCCGGCGAGCGGTCCCCATGCGAGTTGCTCGAAGGTCAGAACATTGTAGACAGCGGCCGGCAACGTGCGCGTCGCGCGGCCCGCGAGAACCGCACCGAAGACGAAATTGTTCCACGAGAAGATGAACGCCAGGATCGTGCCGACGACGATGCCGGGACGCGCGAGGGGCAACGCGACGTAGCGGAACAGCGTCCAGGCGCTGCCGCCGTCGATCAACGCAGCCTCTTCGAGCTCTTTGGGCAGCGTCTCGAAATGTCCGGCCATCACATAGACGACAATCGGAACGGTGATCACAAGATGCGTGATGACCAGCGCCGTCAATGTGTTGTTGAGGCCGAGAAACTGAAACACGGTAAACAATGGAATGAGATAGGACAGCGCCGGCGTCATCCGCGCGATCAGGATCAGCACCATGAAGCGATGGGCCTGCAGCCGCGCGATGCCATAGCCCGCCGGCACGCCGACGGCAAGCGCGATCAATGTCGCGCAACCGGACACGACGATGCTGTTCCAAAAGTACAGCCCCATCGAATTTTCAGTGAAGACCTGGACGTAGTTCTTGAGCGTCGGCGGATCGGGAATGAAGACCGGCGGATAGGCGAGGTTGTCGATTTCGTTCTTGAGCGACAACGACAGCATCCAGAGGAAAACCAGAATCGCAGGCGAGACGATGACGACGACAGAGAGCCAGAATCCGGCACGGCGCACAGCGCGACGAAGACGCGGCCACGACCGCGCACGCTCTATCGTAATGCGTGGCGCGGCCGCCGCATGGGTCATAGCACCGCCCATTGCGCGCGCTGCCGCACATGCAGCAGCAATAGCGCCAGCGCGAGGATGATTCCGAAAAACACGACGACGACCGCGGACGCGTTGCCGACGTTGTAGAACGCAAACGCCTGCAGATAGAGGTACAGGTTGATCGTTTCCGACGCGGTGCCCGGGCCGCCTTGGCTGATCACGTAAATCGTGTCGAATGCCTTGACTGCGTCGATGGTTCGAATAACGGCGGCGACAATGAGAAACGGGGCGATCAGCGGCAGCGTGATGAAACGGAAAAGCTGCCATTCGGTAGCGCCGTCGAGCCGCGCGGACTCGTATGGCTCCGTCGGCAGCGCCGCGAGCCCGCCCAATACGATCAGCATCACGAGCGGCGTCCAGTGCCAGATCTCGACGAGTACGAGGCTCGGAATGACCAGCGTCGGCGAATAGACCCACAACGACGGTGGGAGACCAACCAGCGATAACAAATAATTGAGTACGCCCTGCTGCGGATGGAACATCATCGTCCACACCAGCGCAATCGCCACGGGCGTGGCCATCATCGGCATCGTGAACACTGCGCGCAATACGCCGCGCCAGCGAAACTCGCGATGGAAGATGAGCGCCGCAATCGTGCCGAGGACGAGCGGCACCACAACCGCGAGCACCGTGAAGTAGAACGTGTGCCCAATCGACTCGATGAAGCGCTGGTTCGTCGCCAGATTTACGTAGTTGTCGAAGCCGACGAAATGGGCGACCGACCCGATCTTCCAGTCGAACGCGCTCATCCAGACGGTGAACAGCCACGGAAAAATGATCACCGCGCCGACCACGACGAGCGCCGGAATGATGAACCGACGATAGTTGCGGCGGCGGCGTGCAAAAAACGCAGAGGGCGCAGCCGGCGTGCTTCGCGCGCTCATGGGCGACGGAACGCGATCGCGGGCATGCTAAAGACCTCTCCTGCGGTGAGAAGGCGCCCTCGCGTGAGCGGCTACGCCTTTTCGCTCTTGTCCAGCACCGGCTGGAAGTCCGCCGTTGCCTTCTTGAGCTCCGCGGCCGGGTCGGCGCCGTTGATCATGTTGGTGAGCGCAATGCCAAACACGTCGCGGAACTCGGTCACGGGCGCGATGATCGGCAGTCCCGGCTGCGCAATGGCCGCCGATGCGAGCATGCATTCGACCCATTCTTTCGGCGCCTTGAAGTCGCTGGACTTCTGCGCCATCGCATAGGCGGAGTTGCGCACCGGTGCGCCGGCGGCCGCCTGCAGAATGCGCGTCTGGTTCTCTTTGTTCGACGCCCATTGCAGGTAGAACCACGCCGGACCTTTCTTCTTGCTGTAGGTCGAAATGCCTTCGCCGTCCGCAAAGAGCGCCGACACGCGTTGCTTCGGCCCGGCCGGCATGACGCCGTAGCCCACTTTGCCGACGATCCGCGATTTCGCCGGGTCCTCGAGCGGTTGCGCGAAACCGATACCGTCGAGCCACATCGCCGCCTTGCCTTGCAGGAACAGGCTCTGCGATTCGTTCCAGTTGAATCCCGCCACGCCTTGCGGCCCATATTTTCCGAGCAACGCCTGATACATCTTGCCGGCTTCGATGGCCTCCGGACGATCGGTCATCAGCTTGCCGTTCGCATCGATGAAGCCGCCGCCGTAGCCGAGCAGAAAACTCGTCCACACCGGAACGTTCGCGTTCTTGAGGCCGCGTCCGACGAAGCCGGCTACACCCTTGCTCGGGTCGTTCAGCTTGGCCGCCGCATCGAGCATTTCCGCGAACGTCTTCGGATAGGCAACGCTCTTTGCGCCGAATATTTCCTTGTTGTAATAGACGACCCACGGATCGAGGTTGAACGGCACGCTGTTGACGCGGCCGTCGGGCTCGACTGCATAATTGAGGCCGCCTTTGGCGAAATCGTTGAAGTCGAGATTGGGGTCGGTCAGCGCCTTGTCGTTCATCATTGGGCGCAAGTCAGCGAGCCAGTTGTTCTTGGCGAACTGCCGCTTTTGCACGTGATACGAGATCGCGATCACGTCGAAGCTCGGATTGCCCGAGTTGAACTCGATCACCGCCTTCTGCCGCTGCTGTTGCTCGGGAATCATCTCGGAGCCGACGGCAATACCGGTCAAGTCCTCGAATTCCTTGTGGTACTTGGTCAGGATGTCGCCGCGCGGGCTTTTGACAAGTAACACTTCGATCTTCTCGCCTTTGAATTTTTTCCAGTCGAATGCGCCCTGTGCCTGCGCTGCGCGCTGGAGCGGTCCGGGGATCGTGCCAAGCGCGGCCGCTGCTGCGCCTGCTTGCAACAGCTTGCGGCGCGAAATGCGGGAAGTGTGGCGATCGAAGTCAGTCATTTGTCTCCTCCTTTTGCACACTAATGAATTTGGTCGAGCTCGGCAAACACGGCAATCAAACGTTCCGCCGTGCAATCCGGCGCGCGCGCAACGGCCAGAATACGTGCTTCACGCGATGCAACGTCCTGCGCCGCGCGGGCAATTGACCGCGCATGCGCAAGTGGGACGATCACTGCGCCGTGCCGGTCGGCATGTATCAGATCGCCATCGCGCACCGTCATGCCGAAGACGCTCACCTTGGTGCCGAATGCAACGGGCTTGGCGTACGCATGCGAAGCCGCGACGTGTCCCGCGAGAAATTGAAACCCCGGCGCCCACTGGTCGAGATCGCGAACCGAGCCATTGGTGATCAATCCCAGCGCGCCCAAGCCGACGTGAATGGCCGACTGGACTTCGCCCCAAAATGCGCCGCGACCCGCATCTCCGCCGTCAAGATCCTCGATGACGACGATCGACGGTTTGCGTCCTCCGTCGATATGGCGGTAATAGTCGTTTTGCAATTGACGTTGTGCAGCGGCCGACAAGCCCGATGGCCGCGCCGAGCGAATGGTCGCGGTGCGCGCATAGCCCACGATCGGTTTCAACGACGGGAAGCCGCAAATGAAAGGAGTGCAGGTGTAGCCGCGAGCTTGGGTCGACGGATCGAGCCGCTCGAGTGCGTTGCAAATCGTCGGCGTGTCGTAGGCGGCAAGCGTGGCGAGATCATTTTGCGTCAACACATTCATTGCTCGGTCTCCGTCGCCAGCGGGAATCCCGCCGCGGCAAGCGCGGCAAACAGTCTAGCGCGATCACCTTCGTCGAGCGCGAACAGGGGAGGGCGGAGGGTTCGCCAAGCGGCGTCATTCATCTGCGCCGCCCGGATTGCCTTGAACGCGGGCAGGAAGGGGAACTGGAAGATTACGTCGACAAATGCCTGGAGGCGATTCTCGTCTTCCTTGGTCACATCCGTCTGCAGCAGCGCCGCAACGAGTCGCGGAAATGTATTCGCGACGCCACAAATCGTTCCGGCGCCGCCGGCGCGCATCAACCGCGGGAGATCGGGCTCGTGGCCGACGAGAATCGCAAGTTGCGGCGCGTGCGCGAGCAATGCCGTCGTATGGGCGAAGTCACCACTGCTGTCCTTGACGCCGGCGATGACGCGCGGGAAGTCGGCCGCGAGTTTGGCGACCACATCAGGTGAAATTGGAACGCCAGAAAATTGCGGAATGTGATACAGATAGAGCGAGAGCCGTGGATCGCCCACTGCGTCGATCAACGCTGCGAAGTAGCGGTAAACCGCGTCGTCGGAAAGCTCCTTGAAAAAGAACGGCGGCAGCGCGAGGCACCGCGGGCAGCCGACCTGCAGCGCGTGCCGTGTGAGCGCGACGGTATCGAAGAACGCCGCGCAACCCGTTGCTGCGACGAGCCGCGATGCGGGAATTCCGGCGGCAAGCAACGCATCGAGACCCGCCCTGCGCTCGGCGACTGAGAACGAGGGTCCTTCCCCGGTTGTGCCAAAAGGCGCGACGCCGTCCACACCTTGCGCGAGCAACGCGCGCACGTGCGCGGCCATTCGGGCATGGTCGATGGCACCATCGTGGCCGAGCGGCGTCAGCGTCGCGCACCACAAGCCGCGTACAGGAGACGGTTCGATCATTGGTGGCTACGCTTTCCTATAATCCGAGTGCGCGGCTCCGCGCGTGCGTCAAGTGCGCATCGATCGCCGCGACGGCATGCTGCGGATCACGCGTGCGCAACGCGGCCAGCAGCGCGAGATGCTCTTCCATTGCGGGACCCAGCACCTGTTCGTCGAGCATGACACGATCGAGGCGAATCAGCCGAATACGCAGGCTGTTGACGCGATAAATGCCGGAAATGATTTCGTTGCCAAGCGCGTCGACCATCCGATCGTGCAATCCCCAATCGATTGCCTGGGCAGTCTCGAGGAGCGCCGGCGTAATGCCGTTGCGCGCCTTTGCGACGACATCACGATGAGCGGTTTCGAGCGCATCGAGCTCATGGTCGGTGGCGGTCAATGCGAATTGGGCAGCCGCTTCGCGTTCGATGATGGCACGAATCTGAAACGCATTGCGCACAAGCTTCACATCGACTGTTGCGATCTGCAGCCCTCGCTGCGGCGCCGTCTGCAGCAAACCTTCGGCTTCAAGCCGCGGGATGACTTCACGAATGGCCCCGAGCGGCAAGCCGATCAACGCCGCCAGCTCGCGTTGCGACACAAACTGGCCGGGGCGGATTCGCGATGCGATCAACTGTTGTTCAAACCGCTCGTAGGCCTGCCAGCGCAACCGTCCTGCGTCTCGCGCGGCGGGCTTCGACGGGCGCGCCCGAGAGTGAGGAACACGGTGGGCAGCGATGACGGCAGAACGTGTCAAGTGGTATCGTAATAACAGGGTAAAGCCGCACTGACATGTTAGCTTCGGATGGCGAAGTCTGTCAATTGAATTACACCGGGATGCGATGGCACTGACCGCACAAGTCGACGCATTGATCCGCCCAAGCACGCTGGGACTGGGCGGTGCACCGCTTGGAAATCTGTTCCGCGCGGTGACCGATGACGATGCGATTGCGACGATTCAGCGTGCCGCGACTGCGGGCGTGACGTACTTCGACACCGCGCCGCACTATGGGCAGGGTTTGTCCGAGCATCGCCTCGGAACTGCGCTCCGGCATGTATCGCGTGAACGGTTCGGCGTATCGACTAAAGTAGGACGCCTTCTTCGCGCCGACGCGCGCGCGCCGCGCGACCAGAACGGCTATATCGACGTATTGCCGTTTGTCCAGCGCTACGATTATTCGTACGATGGAACGCTGCGCTCGCTCGAGGACAGTTTGCAGCGTTTGGGTCTTGCGCGGATCGACATTGCGTACGTGCATGACCTCGACGCTGTCACGCATGGCAGCGCACAGCCGCAGCGTTTTCGCGAAGCGATAGAAGGCGCGATTCCTGCGCTCGCCCAGCTCAAATCCGAAGGCGCGCTCGCCGGATATGGAATCGGCGTCAACGATGTGCAGGTCTGTGTCGACACGCTCGCGGTGACGGACATCGACGTCATCCTGCTTGCCGGCCGCTACACGCTCGCCGACCAGAGCTCGCTCGCGGCATTGCTGCCCGAATGTCTGCGTCGCGACGTTGCCGTTGTTGCGGGCGGCGCGTTCAACTCCGGCATTCTGGCGACCGGCTCGCGGCCGCGCGATGGCACGGCGCCGCAATTCAACTACGCACCGGCGTCATCGGACATCGTCGCGCGCGTTGCGGCAATCGAGTCGGTGTGCGCGCAATTCGCCGTTCCGCTCCAAGCGGCGGCGTTACAGTTTCCGGCGGCACATCCTGTGGTCGTCAACGTGCTCGTCGGTGCCCGGTCCGCGGCGGAGCTCGATGCGAATCTCGGCTACGCGCGTTTTCCGATTCCACCTGAATTCTGGAACGCATTGCGCGATCAACGACTGATCGATCCCTCAGCGCCGCTTCCCGGCGACTCGGTTGCAACACGGCGATGAACGGCCGCGTCGATGCGCATCATCATGTCTGGTCGCTGGCGCGCGGCGATTACGGCTGGCTCACGCCGGCCTTGGCGCCGATCTACCGCGACTTTTCACTCGCGGATATGGCGCCCCTCGCACAAGCGGCCGGAATTACGACGACCGTTCTCGTGCAGGCGGCGCCCACGCTGGCCGAAACGCACTATCTGCTCGATGTTGCGGCGAAGAGTCGCGGCTTCGTGCGCGGCGTTGTCGGTTGGGTTGATCTCGCTGCGGCGGATGCGGTCGTGACGCTTGAATCTCTTGCTGTCGATCCGCTGTTCAAGTCCGTGCGTCCGATGCTGCAGGATGTACCCGATGTCGAATGGATTTTGCGGCCACAGGTGCGAGCCACGCTGTCGCAGCTGCCCAGGCTTGACATCCGTTTCGACGCTCTGGTGAAACCGGCCCAGCTTCCAGCGCTCCTCGTGATGCTCGAACGCAATCCGGATCTGGACGTTGTTATCGACCATGGCGCGAAGCCCGATATTGCGACCGGCGAATGGCAGCTATGGGCAGACTTGATGCGCGTAGCGGCGCAGCATCGGCGCGTTCATTGCAAGCTCTCGGGACTGGCGACGGAGGCGCCGACCGATTGGACCGTCGACATTCTGCGTCCGTATGTGGCGCATCTCATCGAATGCTTTGGGCCGCAACGCCTGATGTGGGGCAGCGACTGGCCGGTTGTCGAGCTCGGCGGCGGCTATACCCACTGGCGGAGCGCAACGATGACGCTGTTGTCCGAATTGAGTGGGCGCGAGCGCGACGCCGTCCTGGGCGACAATGCGCGCCGGTTCTACGGCCTGGATGACAATTAAGTGTTCCGTTGGATTGCGGAATTCTGCAGTGCCTGCCAGATTCGCTCCGACGTCAGCGGCATCTGCAGCGCATTCACTTCGTCGCCAAGACCGGCTCGCGACAGCGCATCGAGCGCCGCGTTGACGACCGCCGGCGTCGCGCCAATCGTTCCCAGCTCGCCGACGCCCTTCACGCCGAGCGCATTGTTGCGACAGGGCACCGACTCGTCCATCCGCGTTTCGAAATTGCAAACATCGCTCGCATGCGGCAGCGTGTAATCCATGAAGCTCGCGGTCAGCGCCTGTCCCGAATCGGCGTCGTAGACGAAGCGCTCGTGCAACGCCTGGCCGATTCCTTGCGCGGCGCCGCCATCGAGTTGTCCGATGACGATCAGTGGATTGATGACGCGGCCGACGTCGTTCACCGATGAATACGCAACGACGTCTACTGTGCCTGTTTCTGGATCGATCTCCACTTCGCAGATGTGGCAACCATTGGGCCACGTTGCATCTTTGACCGAGCTCGTCGAATCGACGACGATCCGCTGGGACGGCTGACGGCGTGCCAGATCGAACAACTCGATTCGATGATCAGTGCCCGCAACGCGGAACGTGCCATCGACGTACTCGATGTCGCCGCCCGCGACTTCCAGCGCATCCGCAGCGAGACGTCGAGCCTCCGTGACGGTTCGTTCGGATGCAACGCTGACTGCCGAGCCGCCGACAAACAACGAACGCGAGCCGGCGCTGCCGAATCCGGTGGCGCGGTCAGTGTCGCCTTGCACGATTCGAATTCGGTCGATCGAAACGCCGAACACGTCGACTGCGAGTTGCGCAAATGTCGTCGCCAATCCTTGTCCCATCGCTTGGAGCGCTGAGACGATTTCAATGTAACCGTCGCCGCTCACGGTGACAGTCACGCGCTCATCGAAAATATCTGCGCCGGTCCATTCGAGAAACGCCGCCATGCCGCGTCCGCGCAGTCGTCCACGTTTGTGCGCGGCGGCGAAACGATCGGCAAAGCCGTTCCAATCGGAGAGCGCCAGCGCTTGATCCATGATCGACTCGAACGCGCCGCTGTCGTACGTCTTGTCCATCGGATTTTTATACGGCATTTGCTCCGGCCGAATCATGTTGCGCCGTCGAACTTCCGCAGGATCGAGTCCGGTCTTTCGCGCCGCCGCGTCCATCAACCGCTCGATGATGTAGATCGCCTCAGGCCGCCCCGCGCCGCGGTACGCACCGGTCGGCGCCATGTTCGTCAACACCGCGGCGATCCGGATGTCGATCGTTTGAATGTCGTAGATCGACGTCGACACCCAGGGACCGATCAGCAACTGGATGACGACGCCGGCGGGCGTCGCATAGGCGCCCACGTTCGCGAGCGAGGAGACGCGCAGCGCGAGGACGCGTCCGTTTTCATCGAGAGCAAGGTCTGCTTTCGTTGCCACATCGCGCCCGTGCGTCGCCGCAAGAAACTCTTCGATGCGATCGGCCCGCCACTTGACCGGCCGCTCGAATTTGCGCGCGCACCACGCAATCACGGCATCCTCCGGATACAAGCCCGTCTTCATGCCGAAGCCGCCGCCCACATCGCCGACGAGGACGCGGACCTTTTCGGACGGTATCCGCAACACCTCGGCGCACAGCGTGTCGCGAAAACCCGCCGGCATCTGGCTGCTTGCCGTGATCGTGATCCGATCGGTCGCAGCGTCGTAGCTCGCGAGCAGCGCGCGCGGTTCGATCGGACACGGCGCGACGCGTTGGTTGACAATATCCAGCGAAACGATATGGGCGGCGCGACGGAACGCAGCCTCCGTTGCCGAGGCGCTGCCGTGTCGCGCTTCCGCCGCGATGTTGTCGGGCGCCTTGTCATAGACGCGCGGCGAGTTGGCGGCCATTGCGCGGTCGAGATCGGTGATTGCAGGAAGTGCGTCGTAGCGAACGTCGATCGCGTCGACTGCGTCTTGCGCTTGTTCGCGCGTTTGCGCGAGCACCACGGCAACTGCTTCGCCGACAAAGCGCACGGTGCCGACGGCGAGCGCGTGGTGCGGCGGCGATGAAAGTGGCTTGCCGTCCGGACGTTTGAAGTCCGCTGAATTGGGCAGCGGCTTGACGCCGGCACCGACCAGATCATCGCCAGTGACGATGCCGATCACGCCCGGCATCTTTTCTGCCGCGGCTTTGTCGATCGCCACGATTCGCGCGTGCGGATGCGGCGAGCGCAGAAAGCACGCGAATACCTGGTTCGGCGCCGAAACGTCGTCGGCGAAGCGCCCTCTACCGACGAGAAGATCGGCGTCTTCGACGCGGCGCACCGGCTTGCCGCTGCCGAAGCGACCGTATGGCGCGCCGCCGTTGTTTTCAGAAGTTTTCGTCACGTCGTCCATTTGACATTCAATAGATATGGCGCGCGAGCTTCGCGCGGTGCAGGATCGTGGCCGCAATTTCCTCGATCGACTTCGACGTCGTATCGATCATCGGAATGCCTTCGCGGTTCATCAGTTGCTCGGCCTCACGCACTTCGTAGCGGCAGTTGTCGAGTGCCGCGTAGGCGCTGCCGCGACGCCGCTCTTGCCGGATTTCATGCAGCCGCTCCGGCGCGATCGTGAGCCCGAACAGCTTGTCCTTGAACGGCAGCACCGAGCGCGGCAGCACACGGTCGGCAAAATCATCCGGCGTCAATGGAAAATTGGCCGCCTTCACGCCGAATTGCAACGCGAGGTAGAGCGTTGTCGGCGTCTTGCCGCAGCGTGAAACGCCGACCAGGATCACCTGCGCCTTGCCGAGCTCGCGGGTCGCCGCACCGTCGTCGTGCGCCTGCGCGAAGTTGATCGCCTCCATGCGCGCGAAGTACTCATGGCTGTTGGAGATGCCATGCGAACGGCCCGCGGCGTGCGAGCTCTTCGAGCCGAGCTCCGCCTCCAGCGGCTGGATGAAGATTTGGAACAGATCGAGCGTCAGCGCGTTCGCATCGCGCCGGATGGTTTCGCTCATCGTCTCGCTGACGACCGAGCTGACGACGATTGGACGTCTACCCTGCGCCTCGGCAGTGACGTTGACCTGGCGCACCGCTTCGTCGATCTTTTCCGGCGTATCGACGAAGGGAATCGTCACGCGCTGGAATTGAACATCCTCGAACTGCGTGAGGAGGCTATTGCCGAGCATCTCGGCGGTGATGCCGGTGCGATCGGAGATGAAGAACACCGTGCGTTGCCCGGCCATGTTCGTCATCACCATGTCGACCACACGGGCTCGACGCCGACCGGCAGCGGCGGCAAATCGCCGAATTCCATCCAGCTTTCGCCCGGTGCGTGGAAATCGGATCCGCACGATCCCTTGAGGCCGAACGCGCGCGCATACGTCGCATATTCGATGAACTGTGCAGGGGTGTGGGACGACGAGACCACTTCGATTGCTTCGCCGCCTGAATCACGGAACTCACCGAGCAATCGGCGCATGTCGCGGTTCGAGATTGCATAGCGTCCCGGATGCGCCAAGATGGCTTGGCCGCCTGCGCCGCGTATCCAGCCGATCGCCTCCGCGAGTGCCGCCCACGAATGAGGAACATAGCCGGGCTTGCCGGCGACAAGATAGCGCTTGAACGCGTCGTGCACATCGCGTACATGTCCTGTCTCGGCAAGAAAGCGAGCGAAGTGCGTGCGCGAGATCAGCCGATCGCTGGTGACGTATTTGCGCGCGCCATCGAGCGCATCCGGAATGCCTGCTTCGCGCAGTGAATCGGCGATTTTTTGGGCGCGCGCATCGCGGCCGACGCGAATCGCCGCGAGACCTTCCCTCAGGCCTTCATTTTTCGGATCGATGCGGACGGCGACGACGTGGAGCGTGTGTCGTTCCCACGTTACCGAAAGCTCTGAGCCTGGAATCAGTTCGATTGCCTCTTCCGCCGCGGCCGCACGCGCTTCGCCAAGCCCTTGCAGTTCATCATGATCGGTCAGCGCAAGGACATCAACACCGTGCGCGGCCGCGCGGCGCACGACATCGCCTGGCGGCAGCACGCCGTCGGAATACGTCGAATGGCAGTGGAGATCGTACTGAATCATTGCGGAAGCAATCGTTCAGGCCAGCATAGCGGATTTTGGCGCGAGTTTTGGAAGCGCGGTTAAAGAC
>VBCG01000076.1:0-2716 GCA_005881895.1 Betaproteobacteria bacterium | reverse complement strand
ACCGAGAACCGCACCAACGTCGGCCAGAATGCAAAGCGGATCCGCAAGTTAGCGATTGTTGTAGGAGCAGCACCCCAACGTTATCGCCGCCTCGCCGTCGGTCAGAACCGCTTGCACTCGCGCCGCGCTTGGCGAAAAATATGCTTCTGGGATGGTGTGGTCTCCTAAGGGAGGGGGTTACCGTTCCAGTAAAAACATGGAGCTGCCGTGAAACTTCTCGATCGCGTCTTTAATCCGCGTGAAATTAGACGCCGGCTGGGTTTGAATCAGGAGCAATTCTGGACGCAGATAGGCGTCACGCAAAGCGGAGGCTCGCGCTACGAAAGCGGACGCGAAATGCCTCGGCCGGTCAAGGAGTTGCTGCGTCTTGTTCATGTCGAACAGATCGATCTTTCGCAAGTCAAGCGCGTCGACTTCGAAATCATCAGTTACCTCAAGGATTCCCATCCCGATCTTTATCGAAATTTGCGTCGGGCGGTGAAAGGTCGGCAGAAGGCGGGTGGGGCACCGTTCGCCGAAGAAGGCAATATCCCGGACGATCTCGAGGACTCGCAACCGTCGGCTCCCGAGAGCGCCCAGCGCTAGCAGAACAGCGCACTCCGCTTAGCATCGACGCTTGTTCCCCGCGGCAACGCGCGCGGGGGTGGTGACGCGCGTGTCGTTCGCGACGGCCGTGCTTGACGCGGGGTAAACTAGCCGTGACTTCTCCAAGAACTCGCTGCGAGAGCGAAGCGATGCGCGGCGATCCCGCTGTTACAGCCCAGGATTGCCGATGAACTCGAAGTCGGTCTACGTCATGCCGTTCGATCAACTGCGAATGGCGGACGTCTCGCAAGTCGGCGGCAAGAACGCGTCACTCGGGGAAATGATCGGCCGGCTGGCTGGCGCCGGTATTCGCGTGCCCGCCGGCTTCGCGACGACCACCGAAGCATTTCACGAGTTTCTGGCGCAGAACGATCTCGCGGACAAGATCACCGCGCGGCTCTCGCTTCTCGACGTTGACGACGTGAGCGCACTGGCTAAAGTCGGGAGCGAAGTGCGGCGCTGGGTTGCCGACGCGCCGCTGCCGCCGTCGCTCGCCGCCGCCATTAGTACTGCGTACGCAGACTTGGAGCGCCAAAATCCTGGGGCGACGTTCGCCGTACGCTCGTCGGCGACGGCGGAGGACATGGCGGATGCATCGTTCGCTGGCCAGCAAGAGACGTTTCTCAATATCAAAGGCTTGGATAGCATTATTCATGCGATAAAGGAGGTATTCGTCTCGCTATACAACGATCGGGCAATTGCCTATCGCGTGCACCACGGCTATGTGCACGCCGACGTCGGCTTGTCGGCAGGTGTGCAGCGGATGGTGCGCAGCGACCAAGGCGCCGCCGGCGTCCTGTTTACGCTCGATACCGAATCCGGCTTCGACCAGGTCGTGTTCATCACCTCCTCTTACGGGCTCGGTGAGAGCGTCGTGCAGGGCGCCGTAAATCCCGACGAGTTCTATGTGTACAAGCCGAATCTCGCCGCGGGGCGTCCGGCGATTCTGCGGAAATCATTGGGCACGAAAGCCTCCAAGATGGTTTTTGGCGATCGCACATCAGCCGCACATTCGACACGGACCGTGGAAGTGCCGCCTGCGGATCGACGACAGTTTTCGATTTCCGACGCCGAAATCGAGGAGCTCGCCCGCTACGCCGTCATCATCGAGGACCACTACGGACGGCCGATGGACATCGAATGGGGCCGCGACGGCGTCGATGGCAAGCTCTACATCCTGCAAGCGCGTCCGGAAACCGTGAAGTCGCAGGCAGGTGCGGGCGAGCTGCGACGCTACCGGCTCAAGTCCAAGTCGACCGTTCTCGCGAGCGGGCGCGCGATCGGCCAGAAAATCGGGCAGGGCAAGGTGCGCATCGTGGCGTCCGCGGCGCAGATGGATCGCGTGCAAAGCGGCGATGTGCTCGTCACCGACATGACGGATCCTGATTGGGAACCGGTGATGAAGCGGGCGAGCGCCATCGTGACCAATCGCGGCGGCCGCACGTGCCACGCCGCCATCATCGCGCGCGAGCTCGGCATTCCGGCCGTCGTCGGCTGCGGCGATGCGACCGAGACGTTGAAAGATAGCAGCGACGTGACGGTGTCCTGCGCCGAAGGTGATACCGGCCACGTCTACGCCGGATTGCTCGAGATCGAGACCGTCGAACAGTCGCTCGACAAGATGCCGCCGTGTCCGACGAAGATCATGATGAACGTTGGCAATCCCGAGCTGGCGTTTGAGTTCCGTCGCATTCCCAACGAGGGCGTCGGTCTCGCGCGGCTCGAATTCATCATCAATCGAAACGTCGGCATTCACCCGAAAGCGTTGTTGGAGCTCGACACGCAGCCGCCGGAGCTTCGGCGCGAAATCGAAGAGCAGATCGCCGGTTACTCGAGCCCCACCGAGTACTACGTCGGCAAAATCGCGGAAGGCGTGGCGATGATCGCCGCCGCGTTTGCGCCAAAGAAAGTGATCGTGCGCCTGTCGGATTTCAAATCGAACGAGTACCTGAACTTGTTGGGCGGTGATCGTTACGAGCCGCACGAAGAGAATCCGATGCTGGGATTTCGCGGCGCCTCGCGCTACATATCGCCCGATTTCCAAGACTGCTTCGCGCTCGAATGCCAGGCGATGAAACGCGTGCGCGATGACATGGGATTTACGAACGTCGCGCTGATGGTCCCGTTCGTG
>VBCG01000075.1 GCA_005881895.1 Betaproteobacteria bacterium | reverse complement strand
AGCCGAAGTGCGCATCGATCTCGGATTGTCCCGACAACAGCGCCTGCATCGCGTCGGGGTGGGACATCGTCACCGTCAGCGGATCGAGGCGATTCTGCTGTCCCGCACCGAACGCCTGCTCCGCCGCCATCTGCAGCAGCACCGCCTGCACCGAGACCTTGACCGCGGGCAGAGCGATCCGATCGCTATCGCGGAAATCCCTGATCGCCTTGACGTTTGGATTCCGCGTGACGAGGTAGAGCGGCATCGAGTTGAGTGCGCCGACGCCACGCACGTCGATATTGCCGCGTGTGCGCGCCCAGAGCGTCACCAGAGGCCCGACGCCGCCCGACGCGAACTGCAGGTTGCCCGACAAGAGCGCGTCGTTCATCACGTTGCCGCCGGCGAACTTCGCCCAGCCGACCTTGACGTCGACGCCAGCGGCTTTCGCGTGCTTCTCGATGAGCTTCTTCTCTTCCATCAGCATCAACGGCAAGTAGCCGATCCCGTATTGCTCCGCGACGGCGATTTCGGTCATTTCGGCGCGCGCGGGCAGCGACGTTAACGCGACGCACGCGACGATTGCGAGCACGAGCGCAACGACAGGATCAGGCGCTTTCATAAAGCCGCGTCAATACAAACTCGCGGTGCCCGAGCGCTTCGGCCGCGGTGAGTCGGCCGTTGGCGGTGCGGGACATCATGTCGAGCAACTTGTCGCCCGCCTCGCTCATCGTGATCTCCCGCTGCAAGAGTCCCGACGTGTCGACATCGATGTGCTCGCCCATCGTGCGCACGGTGCGAGGATTGGCGCAAATCTTGATCACCGGCAGGATGGGATTGCCGATGACGTTGCCTTGACCCGTCGGGAAAAAGTGAACGACGAAGCCCGCCGCCGCACAGAGCGTAACCATTTCGGCGGCGGCCGATGAGCTGTCCATGAACCAGAGCCCCGGATGGCGCGGCATCTCGGCCTTGTCGAGAACGCCATCGACGACGCATTTCTTGCCGATCTTTTGAATGTTGCCGAGCGCTTTTTCCTCGATCGTCGTCAGGCCGCCGGCGATGTTGCCCTTCGTTGGCTGCGAGTCGGAGAGATCAGTTGTCTTGTGGCGCTGGATCACATCCTGGTATTGATCGAAAACGCGCATGAAGTCGCGGCGAACGTTCTCGTCGCGGCAACGCCCCGCCACAATCATCTCGCCGCCGGTCAATTCGGTCGTCTCGCCGAACACGAGCGTGCAGCCCGCTGCGTAGAGCTTGTCGAATGCGTCGCCCACCGTCGGATTGGAACCGCAGCCGGATGTTGTGTCCGACTCGCCGCACTTGCACGATACCCACAGCTCGTTCAGCGCGCATTCGCTGCGCTGCCGCTCGCTCGCCCACTGCACCAGCTCGCGTGCCGCTGCCGACGCGCGGCGAATCGTTTCGTGGTCGCCATGCAGCTCGATACCGAAGCCCTGCACCGGTTTGCCGGTTGTAGCAATGCCGTCGACCACTTTCTTCGCCCACCCTTCCTCGATACCGATCACGACGACCGCGGCGACGTTCGGGCTGCTCCCGGTGCCGATCAGCGTGCGGAAATGCAGCTCGAGATCGGCGCCGAATTGCAAACGGCCGTAGGGGTGCGGTATCGCGAGCGTACCCTTGATATTGTTCGCAACCGCTTCGGCGGCGGCATTCGAGATATCGTCGACAGGTAGCACGATCACGTGATTGCGCACGCCGACGCGGTTGTTTTCGCGGCGATAACCTTGGAATGTCGTTTGTCTCATCGGAGCCTACCAACGCTTCGTTTTGATGTTGTGGACGTGCGCATGCTCGCCCTTCTTGATCGGCGCGACGACCTTGCCGATGTCGACACCATACTTGATGACCGTGTCGCCGACGGCCATATCTTTAAGCGCCACCTTGTGTCCGATCGGGATGTCCTGCCGTGACTCGAGAGTGATCGTGCGGTCCTCGTCGAGAATCAAGCCGGTCAGTGTCGCGCCGGCCTTGATGCCTTCGACAACTACAACGGCGACCGAATCGTTCGGATCATGCAATACGCAGTGAATCATGTCTTCCCCGGCTTAGTCTCCAAAATCGAATGAGGGCTGCACGACCGGCATGAATCGCCGGTGTGCCGGACACGGCCCGTGGCGATTCAACGCGGCCAGGTGCTCCGGCGTCGCATAGCCTTTGTGCTGCGCGAAACCGTACACGGGATAAATGCGGTCGAGCTCGAGGAGCATCGCGTCGCGCACTGTCTTGGCGATGATCGACGCCGCGGAGATCGATGGAACATCGCGGTCGCCTTTCACGATGGCCTGCGCCGGACAGCCGAAGTCCGGACAATGATCGCCATCCACCAGTGCTCTCGTCGGTGCAACTGAAAGTGCAGCGACCGCGCGGCGCATCGCAAGCAGCGAAGCCTGGAGAATGTTGAGCGCATCGATCTCGGCGACGTCGGCGGAGCCGACCGCCCACGCGATCGCCTCCGCGCGAATTATGATTGCCAATCCCTCACGCTCGTCCGCCGTCAATGTCTTCGAGTCGCGCAATCCGCGCATCTTGCAATCGGGGTCGAGAATGACCGCCGCCGCGACGACTGGGCCCGCCAACCGTCCCCGTCCTGCTTCGTCGACACCGGCAATCAATATCTTCACCGTCCGGCGCTCATCGGCATCGACAGCTCGGCAATGACGGCATCGGACGCGCGTGCCGCCGTGTCGACGTCGAGCTGCTCCGCGAACCGGCCGAACAATGCTTCGAGACGCCGCCGCGTGACCATGTCGTCGTAAAGGTTGACCGCAGCCTGCGTCAGGGTGTCGACCGTTGCCTCATTCTGCAAGAACTCCGGCACCACGAACCTCCCTGCGAGAATGTTGGGCAGCCCGACGTAGGGAAGCAGATATTTGCGCCGCACGTACCATTCCGTCAATGCCTTGACGCGATAGAAGACGATGTGTGGACACCGCGCGAGGGCTGCCTCGAGCGTCGCCGTCCCCGACGCAACCAGCGCAACGTCGGCTGCTTCCAGTGCGTCGCGCGCGTGGCCGTAGAGCAGCGTCATCGGCAACGTGTCGAGGCCGAGTCGAAAGCGGTCGGTCTCGAACTTGTCGCGCGTCGGACGCGTCGCGAGTGGAACGAGAAAAAAGGCATCGGGTTTTTGTGCGTGAATCGCGGCGGCCGTTCGCAAAACCAGGTCGCTGTGGGCATCCAGTTCCGACTGCCGGCTTCCCGGCAACAGCGCGAATACCGGCTGTGCGATCGGAATTTTCAGCTGCTCGCGCGCGCTGCGCCGCGAGCCCTGCGTCGCTGCATCATGTGCAAGCGGATGGCCGACGTACGTCACCTCGATTCCGGCGTCCTTGTAGAGCGGCGGCTCGAACGGGAACAGCGCAAGCAATCGATTTGCCGAACGCGCGATTGTGAGAATGCGCTCGCGCCGCCATGCCCACACCGACGGGCTCACGAAATGGATCGTGCGCATGCCGCGCCGCTTGAGCGTCTGTTCCAGGCCCAGGTTGAAGTCGGGCGCGTCGACGCCAATGAACATCCGCGCTCCCACTTCGCGCAATCGCCGCCCCAGCACGCGCCGCAACCGCAACAGCTCGGGGACTCGACCGAGCACTTCGGTAACCCCACGAATCGCGAGCGTCTCCAGCGGAACCCAAGCTTCGCAACCGGCCTCCTCCATTTTGGGTCCCGCAATGCCGACAAAACGTACGCCGGGAATCCGCGCGCGTACGGCACGAATGAGCGCATCGCCGGATGCTTCGCCAGCGACGATCCCGATTGTGACGTCGCCTGCGACAGGCTGCCGCGCGTCCCCCGAAGCGTTGCGCATGCTCTCGCTACCGCACGATTCCGCGGCCCGCCTGTTCGAGGAACGCTACAAGGGGCGCGAGCACGGGCTGCTCCGCGACCGATTCTGCAAGCTTTGCCTTGGCGTCAGCGAGTGAAAGGCCTTCACGATAAAGAACCTTGTACGCGCGCCGGACGGCCGCGATTTCGTCGGCCGCAAAGCCGCGCCGTCGGAGTCCCTCGTTATTCGTCCCGGCGGGTTTGGCGGGATATCCGGACACCGTCATGAATGGCGGCACGTCCTGCAGCACGATCGCGCCGGCGGCCACCATCGCGTGCGCGCCGACGCGGCAGAACTGGTGCACGCCGGTGAATCCGCCGAGCGTCGCAAAATCGTCGATGGACACGTGACCGGCGAGCTGCGAATTGTTCGAGAACGTCGTGTCGTTGCCCACGCGACAGTCGTGCGCAATGTGCACGTAGCCGAGCAACCAGTTTCGATCGCCGATCGTCGTCGTGCCGCGATCCTGCGCAGTCCCGGTGTGGATCGACACGTACTCGCGGATCACGTTATCGTCGCCGATCGTCAACGTCGTCGCCTCGCCGCCGTATTTGCGGTCCTGCGGAATGTCCCCGATGGACGCGAACTGGAAGATGCGATTGCGCTTGCCGATCGTCGTGCGTCCGGTGATCACGACATGCGGGCCCACAACAGTCCCAGCCCCAATCCGCACGTCTTTTCCGACGACCGAATACGCGCCGATTTCGACGTCCGCGGCGAGCTCGGCCTTGGCGTCGACTTGCGCGGTCGGATGCTGACGCGGCATCTTCTACGGGGCGGGTGCGTCGCGGATCGCCGCGATCAATTCGGCCTCGCACGCGAGCTCGCCATCGACCGTCGCCCGCGTGCGGAACTTGCCGATCCCCCGGATGACGCGAACCACCTCGGACTCGAGGATCAATTGATCGCCCGGGATAACTTGGCGCTTGAACCGCGCGCCGTCGATTCCCGCAAAATAGATCAGCGATTTGCCGTAGGGTTTTGCATCGCCCGAGTAGAACGCGAGCAGCGCGGATAATTGCGCCAGCGCCTCGATGACGAGAACGCCGGGCATCAACGGAAAGCCGGGAAAATGTCCCTGGAAGAACGGCTCGTTGAACGTGACATTCTTCAACCCGCGAATCGATACGCCGGGGTCGCAGGAAAGAACGCGATCCACCAGCAAGAACGGATAGCGATGGGGAAGCTGCTTGAGGATCTCCCCGATATCGAGCGTTTGCATGAGCGTTCCTCCCCCTGGACGTTCAGCTGCCCTACCGGCCGTCGTCATCGCCCTTCGTTTTTCGCTCAAGCGCACGCACGCGGTCGACCAAGTCGCGCAGGCGTCTGACTTGCGACGCCACCCGCATCCATTCGCTATGGATCAGCGTCGGAAATACACTGGTGTACATCGCCGGCTCGCGGATCGAATCGTACACGGTTGTGCCGCCCGAGATGACGGCGCCGTCCGCGATCTCGAGGTGGCCCGATATCATCGCGGCGCCGCCGATGCGGCAATTGCGGCCGATGCTGGTCGATCCCGCAATGCCGACGCACGCCGCAATCGCCGTATGTGCGCCAATGACGCAGTTGTGCCCGATCTGGATCTGATTGTCGAGCTTGACGTCGTCCTCGATCACCGTATCGTCGATCGCGCCTCGGTCGATCGTCGTGTTGGCGCCGACCTCGACGTCAGCGCCGATGATGACACGGCCGATCTGCGGTATCCGCACCCACCGGCCGTCCTCCTCGGCCATGCCAAACCCATCGGCGCCAATGACGGCGCCACCGTGGATCGTTGAGCGCTCACCGACGACGGTGCGCGGATAAAGAATGACGCCGGCATGAAGGATGACGTCGTTCGCGAGCGTCGAGCCCTCGCCGATGACGCATTGCGCTTCGATGACAACGCGTTCCCCGATCGTCGCATGCGCGCCGATGACCGCGCACGCGCCGATCGATACGCTTGGCGCGACGTTCGCCGTGGCGTCGATTTGCACTGTCGGATGTATTGATGGTGCGGGACGCGTGCTGGGATGCAGAATCGCTGCGACTTTCGCGAACGTTGCATACGGATTGGCGGCGACAAGCTTCGGCAACGTCGTTGTTTGCGCATCGTCGGGCGCCACGATGACGGCCGCGGCACCTGTCGTCGCGAGCTTGGCGCGGTAGCGCGGATTGGCGAGGAACGTGATGGCGGCGGGACCGGCATGTTCAAGCGTTGCCACGTGCGATACCACGGTGTCGCCGTCGCCGGAAACGTGAGCGCCGACACGTCCCGCAAGATCGGCGAGCCGCATGGGGTCAGACACCCATTTCAGCCAATGCGAGCCACACGGGGTCAGACACCCATTTCGAGCCGCCGGCCCTGTGATAACGGCGTTGGTCGAAATGGGTGTCTGACCCCATTCGCTGGCGCCGCTATTTGTCGGCGAGCGCCTTGATCACCTTTTCGGTGATGTCGATGCGCTGGCTCGCATACACGACGGGATCCTGCAGGATCAGGTCGAACTTCTCGGCCTCGGCGATCTGCAAGATGACCTTGTTCGCGCGCTCCTGGAATCCCGCAAGCTCCTCGTTCCGGCGCAAGTTCACGTCTTCGCGAAACTCGCGTTGCGCGCGCTGCAGATCGCGCGAGAAGTTGGCGAGATCGCGCTCCTTGTTGCGGCGATCGTTTTCCGGCATCGTCGCGCCGTCCTTGTCGAGGACCGCCTGCAAATCGCGCACTTGCTTCGACAGCTTCTGGATTTCGGCGTCGCGTGTTGCGAACTCGCGTTCGAGCTTCTGTTGCGCGCGCTTCGCGGGCGCCGCTTCGCGGAACAGGCGCTCCGTGTTGACAAAGCCGATCTTGTAGTCGAGGGCGGACGCGAGCGTCGAGAACGCGAGCAACGCCGCGCCGAGTGCCAATGTAACGATACGATTCAAGAAGTTCTCCAGCACAATTCTAGAAGGTCGTTCCGGCCGTGAACTGGAACCGCTGCTGCCGGTCGCCTGTCTTTGCGTTGAGCGGTATCCCATAGCTGAACTTGAGCGGACCGATGGGCGAGCTCCAGGCAACGCCAACACCCGTCGAATAGCGGAATGACTCGTTCTCCGGTTGTGAGCCGTTCGCCCACACTTGCCCGGCATCGACGAACACGCTGCCGCGTACGGCCCTGTCGCCTTTGATAATCGGATAGAACACTTCAGCGTTGCCGACGATCAGCCGGCGCCCCCCCAACGTATTGCCGAATATGTCGCGCGGACCCAGTGAGCTGTTTTCGTAGCCGCGCACCGACCCCACGCCGCCAGCGTAGAACGCCTTGAAGAACGGCAGCGGTTTTTCGTTGAGCCCGTCGGCCCAACCGATGTTGCCTTTCAACATCAGCACGAAATCGCGGTATATCGGATAAAACCACGAGTGCAAGTACTGCACTTTGTAGTACGTGATATCGCCGAACGGCAAACCGGTCTCGAAGACGACGCTCTGCAGGCGGCCTCTCGTAGGATAGAGGATGTCGTCACGGGTGTCACGCGACCATCCCGCCGAGGCGATGAACGCATTGGTCGTCGGGCCGAACTCGTTGACGAAATTCGTGTAGACCGGAGGACTGTCGGCGAACAGCGTGATATGCGTCTGCTCGAAGCGGCCGCCGTAGTTGATCGTGTCGGTTTCGGTGACCGGCACGCCGAAGCCCATCGCAAAACCCAGCGTACGCGAGCCGTACTGCGCGATCGCGAGGCCTTGGGCGTCGAGCGTCTTGTCATAAATTTCGGTCGTGCGGGAAATGCCGTCGACGGTCCAGTACGGCTCGAAATACGTCGCTGAATAGGTGCGGTTGTAGCGGCTCGTGTTCACGCCGATCGACAGCGCGTTGCCCGAGCCGAAGATGTTTTGTTGCGATACCGACGCCGACAGCACGATGCCTTCCGAGCTCGAATAGCCGATGCCCGCCAGCAAGTTGCCGGTCGATTTTTCGGTGACGGTGACATCGATATCGACCTGGTCCGACGTGCCGGGGACCGGCGGCGTCTCGATGTTGATATCCTCGAAAAAGCCGAGCCGCTTGACGCGTATCTTCGAACGGTCGATCCGTGGTCCGTCATACCACGCGCCTTCGAGCTGACGGAACTCGCGCCGTATCACTTCGTCGCGCGTTTTTGGATTGCCGGAAATGTTGATCTTGCGCACGTACGCGCGACGGCCTGGGTCGACGAAGAACGTGAACGACGCGGTCGCCTTGTCGCGATCGAGCTCCGGTACGGCGTTGACGTTGGCAAACGCGTAGCCTTCCGCGCCCAGACGGTCGCTGATATCTTTAGCCGAACGCTGCAGCCGTTCGCGCGAAAACACTTCGCCCGGCTTGATACGTACGAGCGCGGAAAGTTCGGGCTCGGGCACCACCAAATCGCCAGCGATCTTCACATCGCCCACCGTAAAGAGCGGGCCTTCGGTGACATTGAGCGTGATGAAAATATTCTCGCGATCCGGCGTGATCGACACCTGCGTCGACTCGATGTTGAACTCGAGATAGCCGCGGTTTTGGTAGTAGCTGCGAAGCACTTCGAGGTCGGCCGAAAGCTTCTGCTTCGAATACTGGTCGTTCTTCGTGTACCACGTGAACCAGCCCGGCGTGGTCAAGGTGATTTCGTCCAACAGCTGCTTTTCGGTGAACGCTTTCGCGCCGACGATGTTGATTCGGGCGATCTTCGCGGCGTCGCCTTCCTCTATGGTGAAGTTGAGGGCGACACGGTTGCGTTCCTGCGGCGTCACCGTTGTTTGTACCTTTGCGCCATAAAGTCCGCGCGTGATGTACTGCCGCTTCAACTCCTGCTCCGCGCGGTCGAGCGCGGAACGGTCGAAGATCCGCGCTTCCGCAATGCCGATGTCTTTCAGCGCTTTCTTGATCGTGTCGGTATCGAACTCCTTGTTGCCGACGAACGTCAGTGAGCTGATCGTCGGCCGTTCCTGCACGACGACCACCAGCACGTCGCCTTGCGCCTCGAGGCGCACATCGCGAAAGAAGCCGGTCGCGTAGAGCGCCTTCACCGCTTGCGCAATTTTCTCGTCGTCGACGCGCTCGCCAACCTTGATCGGCAGATAGCTGAAGATCGTGCCGGCCTCGGTGCGCTGCACGCCTTCGACCCGAATGTCGCGAACGACGAAGGGCTCCGCCGCGTGTGCAATGAACGGATTGAACGTCCCGATCAGGGCCGCAACGAGCGCCGCGAGCGCGTGCTGCGCATTCGGATGCCACCGACGGGCGCAAAAACGGGACCGGCGATCAGAACAGGCGGGAAACGTCATTGAAGAGAGCCAAGGCCATCAGCATGGCGAGCACCGCCATGCCGATGCGTTGCCCGACCTCGAAGGCACGGTCGGAGACGGGACTGCCTTTTATGATTTCCGCAAAATAATACAGCAAATGCCCGCCATCCAATAGCGGAACGGGCAGCAGATTGAGCACGCCAAGACTGATCGAAATGAGCGCGAGATAGCCGACGAACACGAGGATGCCTTGCTGCGCCGATTGTCCCGCGAAGTCGGCCATCGTCAGCGGACCGCTGATGTTCTTCACCGACGCATCGCCAACCAGTATACGTCCCAACATTTGCACGGTGAATACGGCGAGCTCCGTGGTTTTGCGCGTGCCTTGGAGAAGCGCGTCGATCGGTCCATAACGGACGGTGACCTGAAGACCTTCGATCACCGCAGGGTCGACGCGCAAACGCACGCCCGCGATCCCCACTTGGCGGCCGCCCTGCTCGACCGCTTCGGCGGTTAGGGGTGCGTCGAATTGCGCGCCGCCGCGCGCGATTCGAAAGACGAGATCGGCGCCGGGTTTTGCATTCGTAATCGTTGCAACATCGGCGGGAGAGCGCACGGCCACGCCATCGATCGCGACGATGCGGTCGCCCGGCTTCAAGCCGGCACGCTCCGCGGGCTTGTCGGGCAATACTTGGTCGATCAGGGGCGGCCCGAAGTCAGCCTTGAGACCGAGAATTGCGAGTGCGCCGGCTTCCCAATCCGCAGGCTTGACGGCTTTCAGTGAAAGCGCGTGCGATGACCGCTCGCCTCTTGCTTCGGGTCGCTCAACGACGATAACGGCCGTTTCATTTCCCTGTGCCTTGATCAACCGCCACCGCAACTCCTGCCAACTCGCAACCGGCTCGCCGTCGACATCGACGACGAGATCGCCGCCGCGCAAACCCGCGGACGCTGCGGCACTCGTTGGCGGCGGCGCCGCAAGCAAGGGGCGCTGCCCAGGAACGCCCGCGATATACGTTCCCGCGAAGAGCAACACGGCGAGCAGCAGATTCGCGATGGGTCCGGCGGCCACAATGGCCATCCGCTTCCACACGCTCTGCCGATTGAAAGCGCGCGGAAGATCGACGGGATCGACACTGCCTTCACGCTCATCGACCATCTTGACGTAGCCGCCGAGCGGCACTGCCGAAAGCGCCCATTCGGTTTGATCAGGACCCCGCTTGCGCGCCCACACGATGCGCCCGAAGCCGACGGAAAAGCGTGTGACCTTGACGCCACACCATCGCGCGACGATGAAATGGCCGAGCTCGTGAAAGACGACGAGCACGCCGAGCGTGAACAGGAACGCGACGATCTTGTAGGCGACATCAATCATGCTGCGATCGAGAAGCTGTGGACGGTGTCGGCGGGAAGTGCCAGCAGTTCGCATGCCATTTGGCGCGCCTCGCCATCGGCATCCAATGCATCGGGGAGCGATCCTATCGCACGCGCCGGCAGCCGCTCGAGCGTCCGCGCGCAGGTCGTCGCGATGTCAGGAAAGCGCGCGTGCCCGGCCAGAAAGGCGCCGACGACGATCTCATTCGCCGCATTGAGCGCAATCGGCGCGCTGCCGCCCGACGCCAACGCAGCATAGGCAAGCGACAGGCAGGGAAAGCGCGCGAAATCGGGCGCCTCGAACGAGAGCGCTGTGAGGGTGGCGAAGTCGAGGCGCGGTACGCCGACGTCGATCCGGTCCGGCGCAGCCAATGCTTGCGCGATCGGCGTGCGCATGTCCGGGTGGCCGAGTTGGGCAAGCACCGATCCATCAACGTATTCGACGAGCGAATGGATGACGCTTTGCGGATGAATGACGACTTCGATCGCATCGCGCGGCGCGCCGAAGAGCCAATGCGCTTCGATGACTTCGAGGCCCTTGTTCATCATCGTCGCCGAATCGACCGAGATTTTGCGACCCATCGACCAGTTCGGGTGAGCGCAGGCTTCGTCCGGCGTGACGCGCGCGAGATCCGCCGGCGCACGTGTGCGAAACGGTCCGCCCGAAGCCGTCAACAAGATGCGACGAATGCCTGCGGCCCGCGGCGAACGCGCGTAGCGCGGCGGCAGACATTGGAAAATCGCGTTGTGCTCGCTGTCGATCGGCAGCAGCGTCGCGCCGCCCTCTTCGATTGCCGTCATGAACAATGCGCCGCCGATCACCAGCGCTTCCTTGTTGGCGAGCAGGATGCGTTTGCCCGCACGCGCGGCGGCGAGCGTCGGTGCAAGGCCCGCGGCGCCGACGATCGCAGCGAGCACCGTATCGACGTCGGGCAGCGTTGCGGCCTCGGACAGCGCGGCTGCGCCGCAGGCGACGCGTGTTCGCGGACAAGCGACAGCGATGTCGCGTTTCAAAGCGCGGCCGGCATCTTCATCGAGCAGCACGGCGAGCGCAGGCTGGTACCGCCGGCACAATTCACCGAGCTTCTGCCAATTGCGATGCGCCGCCAATGCGGCGACCGTGAAGCGATCCGGATGTTGCGCGACGACATCGAGCGTCGATGCGCCGATCGAGCCCGTTGCGCCCAACAATGAAAGCCGGCGCATCGTCACGTCATGCCCTATGCAAAAAGAACAGCGCGGCAAGCGCAGCGGGGGGCATCGCGGCGAGCAATGCATCGGTGCGATCCAGCACGCCGCCGTGTCCCGGCAACAGGCGGCCGCTATCCTTCACGCCCGCGCGCCGTTTGAGCAGCGATTCAAAAAGATCGCCGACGACCGAGATCGCCGCCAGCGCCGCTGCGAACGCAACCCACAGCGCGACGGTCGCAGCGCCAACTGTACCGCGATATCCCCACGCCTGTGCAAACGGGACGAGGAGCAACGCGTAGAGCGCAACAGCCGCAATTCCAAAATAGACGCCTTCCCAAGTCTTGCCGGGACTTACTTCGGGCGCGAGCCTGCGTCGCCCAAACGCGCGCCCTCCAAAATACGCTGCGGTATCGGCGATCCACACAATCGCCATCGCTGCAAGCACGAGCCACGGCGAGCGCGACTGGAGCTCGACCAATGCCAGCCAAGTACCCGTCAACACGATCCATCCGACGACGGCAAGGGCGATCTGCGAATGCGGCGTCCAGCGCAGGATGACCCACGGCGGCGCAACGAACAACCAGAACAATGTCGCGGCGCCGCAGATCGACAGCACGACGATGCTCGGAAAGCCACGCTCGAAGCCGAACGGGCCGAAGAGCAGAACGATTCCGAACAGAAGCATCGCGCCGACGAACAATAGCCAGCGGCCTCCGGCGAATCCGACAAGCCTCGCCCATTCGTGGGCAGCCGCCAGAACGACCGCCAATAGCACGGCGCCAAACATGCGCGGCGCGAGAAGAAACAACGCAGCGAGGACCAGCGCGATGAGCACGGCGGCGGTGAGAAGGCGCCTTGCGAGCATCGCGGACCGGCGAAGGCTACTCGCCCTGCGTTGCGCGGGCGACCTGCGCGGCCTGTAGCTGCTCGCTCGTGCGACCGAAGCGGCGTTCGCGCGTCCGATACGAGGCAATCGCGGTGTCGAGCGTCGCGGGGCCGAAGTCCGGCCACAGAACGTCGGTGAAGTAAAGCTCGGAGTAGGCAAGCTGCCACAGCAGAAAATTGGAAATCCGCTGCTCGCCGCCGGTACGAATGAAAAGATCGGGTTCGGGCGCGTAGCTCATCGCGAGATACGGCGCGAGCGCGTCGGGGTCGAGTGCCGCGCTCGATATCAGCGCGCCCGGATTGAGGGCAAAGTACGCGCGGGCTGCCTGCGTGACATCCCAGCGGCCACCGTAATTGGCGGCAACGGTCAGTGTGAGCCGCTTGTTGCCGGCGGTAAGCGCTTCGCCGGCGGCAATCAGATCGCGGATACGAGACGGAAATCGCAACATGTCGCCGACCGCCTTGAAGCGGATGCCGTTCGAATTGAGCTTGGCGACTTCCTGTTCGAGCGCAAGCGCGAACAGGTCCATCAAGATCGTCACTTCTTCCGTGGGCCGGCGCCAATTCTCACTCGAAAATGCGAACAGCGTCAGATATTCGATGCCACGTTCGATCGAGCTCCGCACCGCGGCGCGAACGGCTTCGACCCCTTTGCGATGTCCCGCGACGCGCGGCAAATGGCGCGCTCGTGCCCAGCGCCCGTTGCCGTCCATGATGATCGCGACGTGGCGCGGTGTCGCCAGGACTTCCGGGACCTCGCGTGTGGAGCTCGAGAAAAGCGGTGTCGCGGCCTTTGGCGGTCGTGAGAACGGGGGTTCGCGAGACACGATGTCGATCCTGACTAAGGGCTCACAGATGGCTAGATCGCCATCAGGTCGGCTTCTTTCGCATGCAGGATCTTGTCGATTTCGGCAATGTAGCGGTCGGTAAGCTTTTGAACGTCGGCCTGCGCGTGGCGCTCGTCGTCCTCCGAGCACTCTTTGTCCTTCAGCATTTTCTTCAGATGCTCGTTCGCGTCGCGGCGAACGTTGCGCACGGCGATCTTGGCCGCCTCGGCTTCCTTGTGCACGACTTTGGTCAGCTCCTTGCGGCGCTCCTCGGTCAGCGCAGGCATCGGCACGCGAATCAGTTCGCCCGACGTTGCGGGATTGAGCCCGAGGTCCGAATCGCGAATCGCCTTTTCCACCGCCTGGATCATCTTCTTCTCGAACGGCTGGACACCGATCGTTCGCGGATCGGCCAACGTCACGTTCGCGACCTGGTTGATCGGCATCATCGTGCCGTAATAGTCGACGTGGATATGGTCGAGCAGACCGGTATGCGCGCGGCCGGTGCGCACCTTGGCCAAGTCGTGCTTCAACGTCTCCACCGATTTCTGCATTTTCTGCTCAGCGGATTTCTTGACGTCGCTGATCATCGTTCCTCCTCGAATTAGGGTCAGACTCCGAGTTAAGTAGGGTCAGACTCCACTTTCTATGATCGGATACGAGTTTCTCATAGAGAAAGTGGAGTCTGACCCTAATTAGTCTGACCCTACTATCAACAATGAACGAGCGTGCCCTCGTCTTCGCCCAGGACGACGCGCTTCAACGCGCCAGGAACGAAAATCGAGAACACCTTGAGCAACATTTTCTGGTCGCGACACAACGCCAACGCAGTGGCGTCCATGACCTTCAGGTTCTTGACGATCGCCTCGTCGAAGGTCAGCGTCGAATAGCGCTTCGCGGCGGCGTCCTTCATTGGATCGGCCGTATAGACGCCGTCCACCTTCGTCGCTTTCAGCACGACATCGACATTCATCTCGCGGCCGCGGAGCGCCGCCGCCGTATCCGTCGTGAAAAACGGATTGCCGGTGCCGGCGGCGAAGATGACGACGCGATGCTCCTCGAGGTGGCGCAACGCGCGGCCGCGGATGTACGGCTCGGCGACTTGGTCGATGCGCAACGCCGATTGCACGCGCGATTCGACCCCTGCGCGTCGCAAGGCATCCTGTAACGCGAGTGCATTCATCAGCGTCGCGAGCATGCCGATGTAATCGGCGGTCGCGCGATCCATGCCGGCGGCGCCCGGCGCCACGCCGCGAAAGATGTTGCCGCCGCCGATGACGACGGCGATCTGCACACCAAGCCGGACGACCTCGGCAATTTCCGCGACGATGCGATCGATCGTTTCGCGCTTGATGCCGTACGCTTCGTCACCCATCAGCGCTTCGCCGGACAGCTTGAGCAAAATGCGGCGGTACGCCGGCTGCGCCGCCACGGCGGGAACGGCGGCGAGCGGTACGGCGACGGTCGGCGCGCTGTTCGGTGGACTCATGACGTACTCCCGCTCGTTCAACGTGGAGAGATCGATGTTCAAATAAGACGCATGGGGCCTGTCAATCAAGCGCGCGCCATCGCCGCCACCTCGGCGGCAAAGTCATCCTTTCTCCTTTCGATGCCCTCGCCGACGACGAACAATACGAAGCCGTTGACCACCGCGCCTTGCGCTTTGACAAGATCGCCGACCGTCTGCTTGCCATCGCCTTTGACGAACGGTTGCGCGAGGAGCGTCACCTCGGCGACATACTTGGCGACGGCACCCTCGATCATTTTCTCGACGATCTTCGCCGGCTTGCCGGATTCTGCCGCGCGCGCCGTCGCGATCGAACGTTCTTTGGCGACGACATCCGCGGGCACGTCTTCCTTGCGCACCGCGATCGGCTTGCTCGCGGCGATGTGCAGCGCGAGGTCTTTGCCGAGCGTATCGGCGCCTCCGGTGACATCGACGATGACACCGATCCGCGCGCCGTGAACGTACGACGCGATCCTTCCTTTCGCTTCGCGACGGGCGAAGCGCCGAAGCGAAATGTTCTCTCCGATTTTTTGCACGAGCACAATGCGGCGCGCCTCGACCGTGTCGCCCGATGCCAGCTTCGCGTTCGCCAGCGCCGCAACATCAGCGGGATTGTCGCGGACGATGGTCTGCGCAACTTCGCTTGCGAACGCCTTGAAGTCGTCGTTCTTGGCGACGAAGTCGGTCTCGCAGTTCACCTCGACCATCGCGGCCGTGACGGCGCCCGGCCACACGTGCAGTCCGATCACACCTTCGGCCGCTATACGGTCGGCCGCCTTGCTCGCCTTGGCGCCGCTGCGAATCCGCAGCAGCTCTTCCGCCTTCGTCATGTCGCCGGCGGCTTCGGTCAATGCCTTCTTGCATTCCATCATGCCGAGCCCGGTGCGCTGGCGCAGGTCCATCACCATGCTTGCGGAAATGTCCGCCATCTGTTGAAGCTCCTGTTCGTTCCGCCGCGAAAGCCACGACAAGGGGCTGATCGCGCCTCGTCGTCCTTCTCCGCGGCTCAAGATCACGCGGAGGCGTCTTCCGCCACTTCGACGAATTCGTCTCCGCCCTGGACGATCTCCTGCACCGACTGGCTCTTGCCTTCGAGCACGGCGTCGGCGACGCCGCGCGCATACAAGCGAATCGCGCGGCTCGAGTCGTCGTTTCCCGGGATTACGTACGCGATGCCATCGGGACTGTGATTCGTGTCGACAACGGCGACGATCGGGATCCCGAGCTTCTTCGCCTCGGTAACGGCAATCTTGTGATAGCCGACGTCGATGACGAAGACTGCGTCGGGCAGCGCGCCCATGTTCTTGATGCCGCCAAGACTCTTGTTCAGCTTTTCGAGCTCGCGTGATAGCGACAATGCTTCGCGCTTCGTCATCCGCTCGAACGTGCCGTCCTCCTTCATCGTTTCAAGGTCTTTGAGCCGCTTGATCGATCCCTTGACCGTCTTGTAATTGGACAGCATGCCGCCGAGCCAACGATGATCGACGAACGGCATCCCGCAGCGTTGCGCTTCCTCGGCAACAATGTCGCGGGCCTGCCGCTTCGTGCCGACAAACAGGATCGTTCCGCGGTTGCCGGCGAGTTGACGCACGTACTTCATCGCGTCGTTGTACATCGCCAACGTCTTCTCAAGATTGACGATGTGAATCTTGTTGCGCTGGCCGAAGATGTAATCGGCCATCTTCGGGTTCCAATAACGGGTCTGGTGGCCGAAGTGGACCCCGG
>VBCG01000074.1:19423-19552 GCA_005881895.1 Betaproteobacteria bacterium | reverse complement strand
TATGTTTCGCTACCCTTCAACCGCGGCGGCCTGCGCGCCATCAAAGAAGGGCCCGAATCGTTTCGCGTCACGCTGGTACTGCCCGGGTCACCTGCCGCCGAGGCGGGAATCGAGCGTAATGATCAGATC
>VBCG01000074.1:0-19384 GCA_005881895.1 Betaproteobacteria bacterium | reverse complement strand
GTGCAGCCGGTCGGTTCCGAACTTGCGTTGAAGCTGCGGCGCGGCAACGAAGAGCGGGAAGTGAGAATGCGGTTGATCGAAATGTTGCCTTGAGCTAATGCCACTTTAGGAACACACCGAGCGCCGAGAGGCCGATTCCGACGAGATCGATTCCCGCAATTTCGGCGCCGTTGCGCCGCCGGGCGTCTTCCATCTCGCGGTCGAGCCGTGCTAACGCGACGATGCTGTCGCCGATTCGATCAGGGTCCGGCGTGACGCGCTGATGTTCGGCCTCGTCGAGCTCGTGGAGCGCTTTTTCGACGGCGTCCGGGTCGAGCGCAACGATTGGTGCCTGACAATAGCGGCAAACCGTCGAACGCTCGATGTCGACCGGCGCGCCGCAGCTCGCGCACCGAATCGTGCGCACGCTCGCCTTCAATCGTTCCAGCTCGGCGTGCGCGAGCGGCCGCACGAAGTTCTTCTCGCGCAGGAACTGGAAGAACGGTGTAAAGCGCCCGT
Source organism: Betaproteobacteria bacterium (assembly GCA_005881895.1). Classification (GTDB taxonomy): domain Bacteria; phylum Pseudomonadota; class Gammaproteobacteria; order Burkholderiales; family Casimicrobiaceae; genus VBCG01. The sequence continues at coordinate 18,886 of VBCG01000074.1, read as the reverse complement.
GACCGTAACGGCAGCGGTAATACGTGAACCGCGTCGTATGTTGCAGATCGTGCGTCAACGCGAGCAGCGTCTCGCAGCGCGGACACGATAGCTGTTGCGACAGTGCGCGGGGTGTTTCGGGCTTGGCCGCATGAACGGCGCGAAAAAGATCCAGCGTTGCGCCGGGCGTGAGTTGCACGCTTTCGAAACTGTCGAACCAGATCGCCTGGCACGCACCGCACAGATCGACCGTCAGCTTGCCGCTTGGCTTTCGATCGAGGTCGAGCGGCGCCATTGCCTGGCCGCAGCCAGGACATTTGAGTGACGGCACTCCGGGTCAGCTTGCGCGAAGAACGGCGCGCGGGCAGTTTATCCAAACGACCTGGCGGTTAGCGCGCAACGCCGCGCGCTCCACCTGATCCATCTGATCGACGTTGCATACGATGCGCCCATCGACATCCGCTTTCGTCAGCGGCGCCGGGGCGCAACCGGATAGCAGCGAAAGATTGGCCAAGCTCACGACAATGAACAAGGTTTTCATGGCCCTCCTCCTTGCGCAAACATCATAGGCAGCACCCTTATTTCCGGTCAAGGCCGCACGTCGAAAGTGTTGCACTTGCGCAAATCGCCCGAATCGAATCCCACCTTGAACCAGCGCATTCGCTGTTGGGCGGAGCCGTGCGTGAAGGACTCCGGGACGGCGTAGCCTTGCGCCCGCTTCTGGATCTGGTCGTCGCCGACGGCGGCGGCGGCGCGCAACCCTTCCTCGAGATCGCCCGCCTCGAGCAGGTTGCGCTTCTGCGCGAAGAATCCCCATACGCCGGCGTAGCAGTCCGCTTGCAACTCCAGGCGCACCGACAGGTCGTTGCGGCCTCGCGTGTCCATCCGTTGCGACTGCGTGTCGAATTGCCGCATCGTGCCGAGCAGGTTCTGCACGTGATGGCCGACTTCGTGCGCGATCACATACGCCTGCGCGAAATCGCCGGGCGCCCCGAAGCGATTGTGAAGGTCCTGGAAAAATGCCGTATCGAGATAAAGCTTGCGATCGCCCGGACAGTAGAACGGGCCGGCGGCCGCGCTCGCCATGCCGCAGGCCGACTGCACGGCGCGATGAAAGAGCACGAGCTTCGGTGGCTCGTAGCGCGACCCTCCGGCCTGAAAGACCGCCGACCAGACATCCTCGGTGTCGCCCAATATCTTCGCGCTGAATTGGGCGTCCTGACTTTTGATCGGCGCCTGCGTTTGCGCGCCAGGTGCGGGGCGTGTCTGCGGGCCGTAGCCGGGCGCCGGTTGTTGCTGCTGCGGTGCGGGACCCGGGCCGCCACTGATGACGCCCAACATCTCCAGCGGATTGATCCCGAAAAGCCAGCTGCCGATCAGAATGAGGATCAGCGATCCAAGGCCGAGCCGCATCCCGCCGCCTAACGGAAAGCCGCCGCCAGGGCCGGGCGTTTCGGTGCGGTCCTCGACGTTCTCGCTTTCCCGCATGTCGCCCCAGCGCATGGTCGACTCCTCGTGCGTGCGATGTCAGGGCTTTAACGCCCGATAGAGAAGCGGAAGGCTCACGTCCATCCGGTAATCAATCGACGAGTGATTGTCGTCAAACTCTTCATAAACGTGCTTGACGCCCGCCTTGGCGAGCCGCTTCGACAAGATACGCGCGCCGTAATGCAAATAATACTGATCGCGCCACCCGCAATCGATATAGATCAGCCGCAGCGTCTTCAGATTGGCTTTGTACGTGGACACCATATTGATCGGATCGTGCTTTTGCCATTGCTTCCACCTCGCGGCGATGATTTCACCGGTCTCGAGATTGAAGGGCAAGCGGAAGCCCAACGGCGCTTTCGGATCGGGATCGTAGGTCGCTGCCATCGCGAGATTCATCAGCGCGTGCGCTTCGCCGTCGGAAAGTTTTTCCTTTCCCCACACGAATTCAAGAAAGCGACGCGCACGACCATCGTCGACGCCGCGATTGGCGCCGCGTTCATCCTTCGGCACATCCATGCGACCCGGCATGCGCCGACGTTTTCGAAATCGATCGAGCTCGTTCAGCGTGCGCGGCCAATCGGTCAGATAGCAGAAATCGAAGAGCGCGTCCCCCGAATGGTTCGCAACGGCCCCCCAGCAGCTTGGATAAAGCATGCCGTGAACGATTGCGCCATATCCGCCGGACGATTTGCCGAACAGGCCACGATGCTCGCGCGAGGCCAGCGTGCGGAATTCGCGGTCGATGAACGGCACGATCTCGTGGATCAAATGATCGGCGTAGCGGCCCATCGCCGACGTGTTGATGTACTGATTGCCGCCAAGGCTCGTGAAACAATCCGGCAACACGACAATGCACGGACCCATCTTCCGTTCATGCGTGAGCCGGGCCACGCGCTCGGGCACATTCTCGTCGAACGGTCGCCAGTTGAGATGCGCAAGCCCGGAGCCCGTGTATCCGACCAAATCGAACAACACGGGGTAGCGTTTCCCACGACGGCTCGTTTTTCCCCGCACAACGCCACCGTCGTAGCCGGGGGGCAGCCAAACGCCGACCTTGCGCGAATGCGGATCCCCGAGCGGGTTGCCGGCGAGAATCTTCGAATCGTACTCGAGCACGATCGTCGTGCCGAGCGCGGGAGAGGGACGCTTGCGAGCCATGCTTGCCGCGATTCTCGCCGATCCACGCCGTCGGCGCCAATCGCGGCGATTCCACGCCGCAGTCAAGCCAGATCAAAGCAGCTGAGCCAGCGTTTCGTCCTGGTTCGCCAACGTTTGCGCCGCTGCGGCGACGACAGCCGCAATGCGACCGACGTCGCGCAACTGCAGCGTCGACATCCCTCCATCGCGCAACAGCTTGTAATGCGACTTCACGCAGAATTCGCACTTGCCGACAATCGACGCCGCCAGCGCGTAAAGCTCGAAGCTTCGCCGATCGACGCCGCCATACGATGCGTACGCGTTCATCCGGAGCTCCGCGCGCGCGGCGGCCAGTTCCGGGTCCGCCGCCATCTCGACAAACGGATACCAGACGTTGTTCATCGCCATCAGGCTCGCCGCGCTGAGCGCCGCTTCGGCGTGCTTCGAGTCGATCGCTTCGTTTGACCGGAGCACTTCAATCAACACCGGTGATTTGGCCGCGAACGCCGCGGCGAGCGCGGCGCCCAGCGCTTCGGCGGGCGCGAGGCTCCCTCGAAACAAAACGGCGTCGAGATTGAGCTTGACGTCCTTGGCGTAAGCCGGCAGGCGGTCCTTGATTGCTTGTAACGAATCCATCGGTCATTCCTTCTATTGGATGATGGGCACGATCAAAGCGTGCCGCCGCCGACCGCGCGATTGCACGGACACAGCTCGTCGGTCTGCAGGCCGTCGAGGATCCGCAGGATTTCGTCGGGATTGCGGCCGACGTTCAGGTTATTGACCGACACGTGCTGAATCACGTTGTCGGGATCGACGACAAACGTCGCGCGGAGCGCCACGCCTTCGTTCGGATCGCGCACGCCGAGCTGGTCGACGAGCGACCCTGTCACATCGGCGAATTGCCAGTGGTTCAGGCTATGGAGGTCGCGGTGATCGCGGCGCCAGCCGAGCTTGGCGAACTCGTTGTCGGTCGAACCGCCCAAGACGACGGCGTCACGTTCCTCGAAATCCTTCGCGAGGTTGGCGAAACCGACGATCTCGGTCGGACAGACGAACGTGAAATCCTTCGGGTAGAAGTAGATGATCTTCCACTTGCCCGGGAACGATTGCTCGGTGATCGGCTCGAATGCGGAACTGCCGTTCTCTTCATGATGGTTGAAGCCGGGCTTCACACCGACGACATTGAATGCGGTAACTTTCTGTCCTACGGTTTTCATGCTGTGGTCCTTTCACACAAAGGTTGCTCAACGCCTATGATGGTAGGGGCGGTTAGCAATAACTCAAGATTATTATTACTATCGTTATAGTAGTCCAAGGTTATCGGTGGCGGCAGTGCGTTAGATTGACGATGGGGGTTCGCCATGACCGCGCTATACCGGCTCTGCTATCAAGCGTTGATCGCCGCCGCGTTGGCCGCGCCAATGTGCGCAAGCGCGAGCGTGCCGACGCTCTCCGACTGCTTCGAAGGATCCGATTTCATTGCCAATGCGGCGCTGTCGCGCGACAACGGCATGACGCGCGACGCATTCATCAATCGGCTCACCGGCGATTTCGCAGCGATCCGGGCGTTTCCAAGTGAGCTCCGCTGGTTCGTCAGGGATGAAGACGACGAGCGCTTTCTCGAAGCGGCCGCGGAGCAGGTCTTCGATACGCCGGCGACACCAGCCCATCACCGCAGCGCATTTCTGCAGGCTTGCTTCGAGCGCCTGACGATCTGACGTTGTGCCAGCTCAAGCTAGAATGCGGGCCGGCGCTTGCGGCGGGGGCTCGGCTCGCACGCCTGTCGACATGGGGCCGGAACAACCAGAACCTCTACCGCCTTCGCCGGTCTCGCGCGCGACGCTGTTCGCGGCGTTCCTGAAAATCGGCATGCTCGGTTTCGGCGGCGTCATGCCGTGGGCGCGCCGCGTGCTCGTCGAAGAGCGCGGCTGGCTCAGCGATCGCGAGTTCGCCGAGCTGATTGGGATGTGTCAGGTGCTGCCCGGCCCGAACGTCGTCAATCTTTCGGTGATATTGGGCGCGCGCTGGCAGGGCGCGATTGGATCGCTGCTGGCGTTGACGGGCATCCTGTTTGTGCCCGTCATCGCGGTGATCGTGCTGGCGACATTTTATGCGTCCGTCGCCCATTCGCCGATTGCGCGGAGCGCCATTGGCGGCGCATCGGCTGCCGCGGCGGGGCTCATCATCGGTACGGCCTTCCGTTTGATCGTCGGCGCGCGGCCGCCGATGCGCGCGGTGCTACTCGCGGTCGCGGTGTTCATCGCGGTCGGCATCGCGCAAGCGCCATTGCTATGGGTATTGGCGGTCGCCGTGCCGTTCGCAATCGCTGTCGAATGGCGCGCGGCGCCATGAATACATCGTTCGATCTTCTGTTCGAGATCGCGTGGCGGTTCGCTTCGCTCTCGCTCCTCGCCATCGGCGGCATCAATGCGTTGTTGCCGGAGATTCATCGCGTGGTCGTCGAGGTCGAGGGCTGGATGACGAGTGCGGAGTTCGCCGATCTTTTCGCGCTCGCGCAGCTCGCACCCGGTCCCAACGCGATGGTGGTGTCGCTCCTTGGATGGAAAGTCGCGGGAATCGCCGGCGCATTCGTCGCAACGATCGCCTCTTGTGGACCTTCGTCGGTTGTTTGCTATTTCGCGATCCGCGGGCTCGAGCGGCTCCGCAACGGCGCGCTACGCGGCGTGCTGCAGCGCGCGCTGGCGCCGGTTGCGATCGGGCTCATTTTGGCGAGCGGCTATACGCTCGCGCGAGCGGCCGACCGGACCGCGGGGGCGGTGTTGCTGACGATCTGCGGCGCCACCGCGGTTGCAGCGACGCGCGTCAATCCGATTTGGATTCTGGCCGCCGCCGCACTGGCAGGCGTGGCCGGCGTCGCGTAACCGGAGGCCTTAACGCCGTTTCTTTTTTTCCAGCATCGTTCCGCGGCAACGCGAAGCGCCGCAGCGGCACGCGTAGCCTTCCTTCATCTTTGCCGTGATGCGGCCGGGGACGCTCAAGCGGTAGTCGTACGACAATTCTTCGCCCGCGCGGATCGTGCGCTTCGCCTCGATGTAGACGCGTGCATCATCGTCTTCGATCGGAACGCAGTTCGGCGCACAGGAATGGTTGATCCAGCGTGCGGCATTTCCGCGCGATGCCGCGTCGATCACGCGACCATCGTGCAGCTCGAAGAGGAACGTGTGATACGGATTGTCCGGGTCGCTGTCCGGTCGCCGCTCCGCTTCATCGAGCGAGATCCGCTCACCGCGGTATTCGATGATTCGCGCGCCTTGGCGGATCGTGCGCCGCGCGAAGACGCCGCGGCCGTGGATCGGCGAATGGCGGACGACGTAAGCCGGCGTCTTGCGCGCGGATCGAGCGGGCATCGATAGGGAATCCAGCGTGAAAGCATCGATTGTCGCAAGACGCGCACGCTACATCGCCGCGATGCTTGACCGAATACGCGGAATCGATCTGCGCGCTTCAGGAAAGCGCGCAGATCGGTCATGAGAATTAGGGCTTCGGCTCGCCTTCCTTCCCTTCGCCTTTTTCGCGACCCTTCCCGGGGCTTCCCTCGCGGGGCGGCGGACCTTGCTGGGCGGCACGCGCCGGCGGTGCCGCCTGAGGCGCGGGTGCCGGCTGCGGCACAGGACGCGCGCCCGCAGTGTCAGGACCACGCGGTGCCGTCGGCGGCGCTTGTGGCGGTGGCGCAGCGCGTTCGGCCGGTGGTCCGCGACGCGGCTCAGCCTGCATCGCTGAAGGGGGCGTTGGGGAAGGTGCTGGACGGACCGCTTGCGGAGTAGCGCGCGCTTCGGGCGGCGGCGATGCGGGCGGAGTCGCGGCTTGCGCTGGCGGCTCAACGCGCCGCTGTTGTCCCGGCGGCATTGGAGGTGGACCGCCGGCCGGAGGTGTCGCAGCTTGCGTGGGTGGCTCTGCACGGCGCTGTTGTCCCGGCGCCTGAGGCGGCGGTGCTATTGCCTGCGTAGGCGGCTCGGCGCGCCGCTGTTGTCCCGGCGGCATCGGAGATGGGCCACCGGCCGGAGGTGCCGCCGCTTGCGCGGGCGGCTCGGCGCGCCGCTGTTGTCCCGGCGGCATCGGAGGTGGACCGCCGGCCGGAGGTGCCGCAGCTTGTGCAGGCGGTTCGGCACGGCGTTGTTGCCCCGGTAGCGCCTGAGGCGGCGGTGACGGCGCTGAAGCCTCCGCAGGCGGTTCTGTGCGTCGTTGCTGGCCAGGCGGGGCGGCCGGCGGCCCTCCGCCCGGCTGAGCGCCTTCGGCGCGAGATTTGTCAGGAGCGACCTCCGCGCGTGGAGGAGCACGATTACCGGCGCTTGGCGAGGAAGTCGTCGGTGCGGGCTGCGGCGGCGCGGCTTGCACTATTTTGATATTGCGGCGCGGCGGCTGGCCCTGACCGGCCTGCACGTTCGGCGGTGCGCCTTGCGGTGCTTGTGTGCTCGCCGGCGGCTCTGCCGGCCGGCCTGCCTCGGCACCGGGCCTTGAAAGTCGTGTTGCGATCGACGCGGGAGCGGGCGGCGGAGGCGCTTTTGCAACAATCGGTTTGTCGAGTGCCGCTGCCGGCGGACGCGCATTTACGGGCGGCGCTGCGCCCGTCACACTGGTTCGCTGCGGCTCGACCTTCGCCAGCGGCATCACTTCAGCCTTGTTCAGGACTTGGGCGTTTACGGCGATAGCCGCACGCTGCACGGGCTGCGCCTGCACGAAAGCCGTTTGGGGTACTGCAGTGATCGCGGTCGGGCGCTGGAAGTTGGCGTAGCGCACATTGGCCGTCTCGCGATTGTTATAGATGTTCGTGACGTAGGTGTTGTTGACGACGGTGTTGGTGACGTTGATCCGCGTGAAATACTCGCGGCTCACCGAGTACGAGGGCCGATAGACTTCGCCCGGAGCAAGCGGAAACCAACCGATCGCACCGCCGCCGCCCACCGTTACGCTGAAGTTGCCTCCGCCGACGAACGCGACAAGCGCGGGCGCGTACACGGCTCGCTCCCGCGCCGGACCCGGCACCCAGCACCAACGCTCCTGGACGAACGACCATAGTGGAACGGCGCAAAGCCCCATGGCGCATCGTCGACCCATGTCCATCCCCACGGATCGATCCATGCCCAATGGCCGTTGCGATAGGGCGCCCAACCCGAAGGAACCCTCCGCGGAATCCACACGTTGCCGTAATCGGCCACTGCCTGCCATGTTCCGAATTGGTCGAGATCCTCGTAGCCGACGACTTCCGGCGCAACGTAACGGGCAGCGATCGACCCCTCGTAGCGGCTCTGCCGCGACAGTGCCCAACGCTCGAATCCTTCCGGGGCGCCCAGCGCGAGGTTTTCGTGATCGCGCAGATCGGTGCCGTAAAAGCGGAGCGCCTGCCCTGCGGCGATCCGATAAGCGGCGCCCTCGCCGTACGCTTCGCCTTCGCCATTGCGCACGGCGACGAACGTGGAGCCATTCTCGGGGTCAACTTCAAATCGGAATGCACCTGCGCGCGTAATGGTGAATGCAAAGTTCGGCGTGTCGATCTCGACGGTCTCACCAGGATTGATCCGCCGCACTTGAACTTGCAAGACGCCTTGCACGAGCTCCAGTTGCTCGATGCGGTCATCGAGATTGAGAAGCGAGACGCTCGTCAGCGGACCAAACCGCAGCGACGCGTTCGTCATCTGCATCTCACCGCGCGAGCCTTGATCGGACCACAGGCGATCGCCGGCGACAAGCGGTCGATTGACGATGGCGCGGACCCATTGGTCATCGCCGGCCGGCGAAAAGCTCACCGTGCCTTCGGCATAGGCGAGGCGGGCGACGCGCGAGGGCGGGTCGGCGGCGGCAACGACGGCGACGCTCAACGCGACAATGCCGACCAGCGCTGCGCACCAGCGTGCAAGTGTTCGAACACGTTTGCGTTGCATCATCACCCTCCGTATGGCTTGAGATTCATGGCTCGATGATTTATTGAAGTCGCCGGAGCTGAAAAGTTGCAACTCGACTCCTAAACGTCTCGCTGTCGCCCGACGATGACATCGATGCGCTGTAAATATTGCAAATATCCTTGTGCATCACAGCTCCGCGCGCGCAATGATGTTGTGGTGCAATAATGGTTTTTGACGCCTTGATGCTGCATACGCGGCGGCTTGCACGTGACAAAACCGCTTGCAAAAATCAATCCGCTGACCGAAGGCCCGATTGCGCGAGCATTGTTTTTCTTTACGCTTCCGATCCTGGCGTCGAATGTTCTGCAATCGTTGAACGGGTCGGTCAACGCCATCTGGGTGGGTCACTATCTCGGCGAAGCGGCGCTCACGGCGACGTCGAACGCCAACACGATTCTCTTTTTCCTCATTGCGCTGGTGTTCGGCGTGGGCATGGCCTCCGCAATCCTCATCGGCCAAAGCGTCGGCGCGCGCAATCTCGAGCAGGCCAAGCGTGTCGTCGGCAATGGCGCAGCTTTTTTTGTCGTCGGCTCGATCGCGATCGCATCGACAGGCGCAATCTTCACGGCGCCGCTTTTGACGTTCATGCAGACACCCGATGACGCGATGCCGTTCGCGATCGCCTATCTCCGCATCATCTTCGCGGGAATTCCGTTCCTGTTTCTCTATACGTTCGTGATGATGGTGCTGCGCGGCGCCGGCGACTCGAAAACGCCGTTCTGGTTCCTGCTTTTCTCGGTCGCGCTCGACATCGTGCTGAATCCGCTGCTGATCTTCGGCGTCGGACCGTTACCGCGCATGGGCATCGCTGGCTCCGCGACCGCGACGTTGATTGCGCAAGTCGCAAGTCTGGTCGCGCTACTCGGTTATCTCCATCACCGCCGCCATCCGTTGTTTCTGCACGCGGATGAACGGCGGTTTCTGCGTCCGGACCGTGCGATCTTGGCCGCGCTCATCAAGAAAGGTCTGCCGATGGGGTTGCAGATGATCGTGCTCGCAGGCTCATCGATCGTGATGATCAGCCTGGTCAACCGTTTCGGATCGCAGACAACGGCGGCGTTCGGCGCCGCGATGCAATTGTGGAACTACATCATGATGCCGGCGCTTGCGGTGGGAATGGCCGCGTCCGCGATGGCCGCGCAAAACGTCGGGGCGAAACGCTTCGATCGCGTGCACCGAGTCGCTATGACGGGTGTCGGATTCAATCTGTTGATGACCGGCGTGCTGGTCGTGCTGATCTACCTGGTTAACCGCGGCGCGCTCGGCTTATTTCTGCCCGATGAAGGCGCTGCCATCGCGATTGCCCAGCACATCAATGCGATCGTCGTCTGGTCATTCATGCTGATCGGTATCGCGATGGTTCTGGGCGGCGTCGTACGTGCGACCGGCGCGGCAGTGCCTCCGCTGGTTGTGCTGTTCCTCGCGCTGTTCGTGATTCGGATCCCGTTCGCGCTATTGATGGCGGATCGTTGGCATGCCGACGCGGTCTGGTGGAGCTTTCCGCTCGGCGCCGGCGCGGCCGCATTGTTCATGTGGCTCTATTACCGTCATGGCAGCTGGCAGCGCGCGCACATGCTCGAGCCGCGCACGGCGACGGCATCGGCTGAATGAACCCCTGAGGAGGACCTGGTGACTAAGCGTTGAAGGAGGCCTTGGTCGACCATGACAACCTATACCTTATCCACTGCACGGTCATCGGAAGTCCGGCTCATCTTCGGATTTCTCGCCGGCGCCCTCGCGGTCGTGACGTTTCATCAAGGTGCGATCGCGCTTCTTACCGCACTCGGCGCACTGTCGAGCAATCTCTATTCGATGCGTCCGGTGCCACCGTTTGGCGTGCCACAAATTATCTCGCAGGCATTCTGGGGCGGCGTGTGGGGAATCGCGTTCGCCGCGATCGCGCCACGCTTGCGGCGCGATACAAGCTACTGGCTCGCGGCGCTGATTCTTGGCGCGCTGGTGCTTCCGCTTGTGGGCTGGTTTGTTGTCGCACCCGTCAAGGGACAGCCGATCGCCTCGGGCTGGGTTCCAAGCCGCATGCTGTTGAGCGTTTTGATCAACGGCGCATGGGGCGTCGGCATGGCGGGAATTTTTGCGTTCCTCAGTCGCCGTTCCCCTTAGCCGCTAGTTGGTTTTTTGACGCCGGCGTATCCAGGCGATCGACACGCACGAGACTGGGAAAAAGGCGCATCCATAGCCCGACGATCAACAGCGTGCCGAGCCCGCCGATCACCACCGATGGCACGACGCCAAACCATGCGGCCGTGACGCCGGACTCGAATTCGCCGAGCTGATTCGACGTGCCGATGAACAGCGCATTGACCGCGGAAACGCGGCCGCGCATCGCGTCGGGCGTCTGCAGCTGCACGAGCGACGAACGCACGACGACGCTCACCATGTCGGAGGCGCCGAGGATCGACAGCGCGATGAGCGACAGCGTGAACGAGCTCGAGACACCAAAGATAATCGTGGCAATACCGAACAACGCAACGGCGCCAAACATCAGTCGTCCGGCGTGGCGTTTCAACGGACGGCGCGCGAGATAGATCGCCATCGCCAGCGCGCCGACAGCGGTGCTCGAGCGCAGTAATCCGAGTCCCCACGGGCCCGTCGCCAGAATGTCGCGCGCGTACACCGGCAACAGAGCTGTTGCGCCGCCCAGCAGCACTGCGAAAAGATCGAGCGAGATCGCGCCAAGCACCGTCGGATGGCGGCGTATATAGCGAATGCCCGCAAACACCGAGTCGAGACCGACTTCCTCGAAACGTCCCTGCGCATGCGCGAGGCGGACGAGATAAATCGTCATGCCGGTCAACAAGAAGAGTGCGACGCTCGTCGCGTAGACCGCCGCGGGGCCCGCAACATAGACGAAGCCGCCCAGCGCGGGGCCGACGATGATCGCCGCTTGCCCCGCGGCTGAATTCGTCGCGAGGGCCCGTGGAAACAATCGGCGCGGCACGAGCAGCGGCAGCAATGCGGCCATCGCGGGCATCTGAAACGCGCGCGCTGCACCGACGATGAAAATCAGCGCGAAGATCAGATGCTCGGTGATCCATCCTTGGTAGCTGCCGAGCGCGAGGCCGCCGGCCGCAAGCGCCTCGACGACCATGCACGCCTGCAACACGCGACGCCGATCGAATCGATCGGCGACATGTCCGGCGACCAGCATCAACAGGAACGACGGAATGAATTGCGCGAGCCCGACGAGCCCGAGGTCGAGCGCGCTGCCCGTCAACGCATAGACTTGCCAGCCGACGCCAACCGCCAGCATCTGGTGCGCGACCATCGCAGCGACGCGCGCAAACCAGAACAGAACGAATGAACGGTGCGCGAGGAGCGAGCTCGAATCGGATTCGATCGCCAGCGGTCGCGGAACCTCGCTCAACGCCCCTTCGAGCTGGGCTTCGGCCGCACGATCACGCGCGGTGGCGGCGTCGGTTTTCGATGAGGCGCGGGCGGAGTGGCGGAGGGCGGTCCGCTCTTTCCTTGAATACCGCGGAACGAACCGCTTTTACCTTTGGCCATGACGAACCTCGTTTAAGGGCCTGTTAACGCTATGGGCGCAAACGCGAACGAGTGGCATGGGGCGCCAATCGCGGCAGCCGACGAAGCCAAGACTGGCGGTCTTGGCGAGGAGAGCAACAAAGAATGGCGCCCCATGCCACTCGTTCCCTTCGGGTTGCTGCCGAAAACGCCCAGCGCTGCGTTGCAAAAGCTCGGTGGGTGCCCAACCCGCCTTCGCCTTCGCGCCTTGCGCTGGGCGTTTTCGGCCGTAACGCGTTCGTGCCCATAGCGTTAACAGGCCCTAGTGCGTTGCTCGGCTACGATGATGCATCGTGCATGTGGGATCGCGCAACCGCTGAATGAGTCAAAGCGGAGCGCGGCACAGCGTCAATACAAGAGGTGTGGTCAGCGCGGCCAGCACGGTCGTCAGCACGATGCCTGATGCGACGGGCCCCGTGAGCACGTCGAATTGACGCGACATCAAATAGACATTTGCCCCGATCGGCAACGCAGCAAGCATCACGACAGCGGCCGTCTCGAGCGCAGGCAAATCGAGCGCGCGCGCCAGAAGGTACACCGCGAGCGGATGCAAAACGAGCTTCGCGAAGGCGATCGCGCCGCTGATGCCCCAGCTCGACTTCACGCCGAACCCTGCCAATCCCATGCCAAGCGCGATCAATGACAGCGGAATCGCCGCCTGGCTCACCAATACGAGCGTCTGGTCGACGAAGCTCGGCAACATGAGACCAGTAAACCCGAACGCCGTGCCGATCAGAATGCTCGCCACGATAGGATTGCGAATGACGCCGACCAACGTTCTGACTAGACCGGTCGGCGAGAAATCGCGATGGCGCGCCCATTCGACGGATACCGTCGCGAGCGTCCACAGCACCAGCGAATTGAAGACAAGGATCAGTGAAACGGCAGGGAGAGCCGCTTCACCGAGCGTCACCTTGGCAAGCGGAACGCCTAGCAGAACGTTGTTCGCGAAGATGCCGCCCATCGCGAAAACGGACTGCGCGGCGCCATCCATGCGGAAAATAGCAAACGCTGCGAGCCGCCCGATCGCATAGACGATGAAGCAGCCGCCAAAAAATGCCACCAACAAGCGCGCATCGACGCGCGGCTCCCGCGCAAAATCGCTCATCAGACGAAACAGGAGCATTGGAATCGCGATCGAAAACACGAACCGCGTGAGCGCATCGGCGGCGACGAGCGGCCAACGTCCCGACCGCGTGAGGACGTAGCCCGCGCCGATCAACATGAACAACGGCGCTGTCAGATCGAGCAGCGCGAAGAACGTGCTCATGCTTCGCGCGGTCGCTGTCGCGACAATCAGCCGAGCGCGCCGCGCTGGCCGATCAGCGCCAGAAACTCCTCGCGCGTCGCCTGCGACTCGCGAAACGTGCCGAGCACCGACGACGTTACCATCTCTGAATTCTGCTTTTCGACACCACGCATCATCATGCACAGATGGCGCGCCTCGATCATGACGCCGACGCCTTTGGCGTCGATCGATTCCATCACCGCCTGAGAGATCTGTTCAGTGAGGCGCTCCTGCAACTGCAGCCGGCGCGAGTACATGTCGGCAAGCCGCGCGAGCTTCGAGACGCCGAACACTCTGCCCGTCGGGATGTAGCCGATGTGGCAGCGGCCGAAAAACGGCAGCATGTGATGCTCGCACAGGCTGTAGACCTCGATGTTCTTCACGATGACCATGCTGTTCGTCTGCTGGGTGAAGATGGCGCCGTTGATGATCTGCTCGAGGTTAGTGCGTGTGCCGGATGTGAGGAACGCCAATGCGTCGGCGACGCGCTGCGGCGTTTTGACGAGACCTTCGCGATCAGGATCCTCGCCGAGCGCGATCAAGATCTCGCGGACAAGCTCGCGAATCCTGTGCGTATCCGCATGCCGGCTCATTGGATCCCCACGCTTGCGGCTATCGCCGCTACGCTGTGCCCTCTGCCCCCGAAGGGAGAGTAATTCGCGCCTTGGGACGACCCTGCGGCGCTCATTGCGTTATTCGCCCGAGACGAGCGCGCGTTCCGCGGCATCTGCCGAGCGGCGTTCGGCAAGCGCATTGAGCGCGGAGCTCACCGCGCGATCGAACAACGGGACGGGCTCCAAGACCAAAGAAACGTTGCCGCTGATGAGCTCGTCGGCAAGATGCTCCGGTGAATAGACATAAACCGACAGGCCGGAGCGACTCGCAAAGACATAGGTCATCCGCAGCGCGCCGGTCCAGACGAGCCTTGCGTGTACCGCGCCGCGCTCCGATTGAAAGGCGAGCCACGTTCCCGCGACCATCTCGCTCACGAAGTCGTGGATGCTTGCGACCGCGATGCCGGGCGACGGCGCTCCGCGCTTCGGGCGTGCGGCGTCCGCGAGCGTGGGGCGCACAGGCGCAACCGGGGCGGGCTGCGCGACCGCGTCGTGCTGCTTGATCGCGGCGATGTGAAGCTGGTAGAGATCCTCGAGAAATCGCTTCGCCCGCTCATCGGGCAGGTCGACCGCCTTGCCCCCTTTGCGCAGGCTCATGACGAGCGTGGGGATCATCTTGGCGAGCCGCGCCTTTTGCCCCGTTCGCTCCTTGGCGACGACGCTCCACAAGAGATCGTCGAGCGTCCGGAGTGCTTCGCTTGCGGCGACGCTGTGCTCGCCGTGCTCCTTGCGCAACAACGTCAAATAATCGGCCCACGTGCTTTCGACGAAGCTTCGAATCGGCGCGGGGACTTCCATGCCGGCAAGGCGATCGCGAATGAGACCGCGCACGCGACCGCGATCGGACTCGTCTTGTTCCGCGGCTGCCGCGCGGCGGATGTCGGTTATCACGGCGTCTGCCGTCTTGCGGCTTTCGTCGCCGATGAACGCCGCGAGCCGGTTGTCGGCGTCTTGAAACGCCGTAAGGTCGATCTCGAAACGGATACCGATTTCGTCGATGATTTCGGTTGCCAGCGTTTGCAGCGCAGCGCAGTAGCTCGGATCGTCCGCGGCACCGATCGTCGCGGCCGCCAGGAGATCGAGCGTGTGGCGCGCCGGATTGCGCGGGTTCTGAAAGAAAGCCGGATCGATCAGCGCCGCCTTGAGTATCGGCACTTGCAACCGTCCGAGCAGCGGCCGAAGCTCGTCAGGTATCGACGGATCGCGCGACACGTATTCGAACAGCAACGCGGCGACATCGAGCGTCGTTCGCTCGGCCGGATGCTGGATCGACGGACCGAGCATTTCGCGCACATACGGAACGAGATTTCGCGGCACCGTCGCATTAGGCTTCGCGCCCAACGAGCGCTCGGCCTCGCGCAGAACCTCCGCGTGCAATTCCATCCGTTGCAACGGGCTCAGTAACGTGATGGTCGACGCCGTGCCGCCGAGCGCGAGCATCGGATCGAGGTCCGGGAATGCATCGTTGTCAGGTGTGCTGCGAGGACTGCGATTTGCGGCCGGCGCCGGCTTCGAGTGCGCGAGCGCTTTGAGCGCGGCAACCACCGTTGCCGCAGGCAGGACGTTCCGGTCACCGCCCGTGCCCGGCGCGATGGGCGCATCGGTCCCTGCGCGTCCTGCCATGCCGGCCTTCGCAAGCAGCTCCTTGAACGCCGGCAACAGGTCCGCGTCGTCAGCGGGACGGAGCTCGCTCCTTGCCCGTAACGCCGCGTTGATTTCCGGCAACACCTCGTGCGTCGCCAGCAGGCGGTTCAGCGCCATATAGATCTTGTTGACGCCCGGCGTGATGTCGGAAAGCATCCGTTCCATCAACGGGCGCCAGATCCGCGGCTCCGGATAAATCGCGCGTGACGTCACGCCAATCGCGTCGAGCACATAAACGGGCGCGAAGGGGTTGTCGATGTCGCTCGCTTGCCGCTCCGGAACCAGCGCGGCGAAGCGCTGGTCGAGCGCGGTCACGTCGTGACGCGTGTAATCGTGCAGGTGCTGCATCGCGTTGACGAGCGCTTCCTGTTTCGCGTGATCGAAGTCGCTCAGCATCTTGACGCCGAGCCCGGCCGATTCTGCGTCCGGCCGCCGTCCTTTGCGCCGCTGGCCGCCCATTCGGCGTTCGTAGAGCTCATCGATCGTCTGCGCGAAACGTTCGAGCCATTCGCCGCGACGTGCCTTGAATCGCTCGACTTCGCCTTCGGAAATCTGGCTGTTCCATTCGAACAGATCGGTCGACATCTCGAGCGACGAGCGTGCCATGTCGATCAGACGCGCCTTGTATTGCGTGAAGCATTCGCGCAACAGCGCGCGCGCTTCCGCGGTGCCGACCCGGGAAGGCGCTCGCGCGGTGTCAGCGAAGGTCGGCGAATTGAGCGGTGGATTCTCGGCGGGCATAGGCTGGGTTTCCGCGCCATTCTAGCCGGTTGCGCGGCTTTCAGAGTGCGCGGCCCGATAGAATGGCCGTCCCCATCGACGGTGACGTATCCAAAACATCCCCATGCGACCCGACCGACTGCAACCGTGCGGGATTTGGATGGTTATCGAGCGCGCGCAAAAAGCGGCGATCGCCGCCGCATCGGTTCTGGTGCTGCCCGTGTCGTTCCTGTTGTTTCTGCAGTGGCCGTTGCGAGAATGGTTGCACGCGTATTCGCGCGAAGCCAACGACCTTGCCCAAATCCTGTTCGCCGTATACGTGAGCGTCGCCATCACTGCGGCGACCCGCGCGCATACGCATCTTGCTGCGAGCGTGGACGCGCCTGGTTCGGATGGCCGCACGCAACGCATGCTCATGCGGGTCGCAGCGCTCGTTGTCCTCGTGCCATGGTCTTCATTCGTGCTCTATGCGGCTTGGTCGAGCGTCATCCAATCAGTCCGCCAGCTGGAAGGGTTCCCCGAGACCTATAACCCCGGGTATTTCCTCATTCGAATCGCGCTTGTCGCCCTAGCGTTGCTCGTTCTAGTCCAGGCGATTACCGACGCGCTTCGCCCACATCCTGCCGGCTCGTCAGGATGATTGCGGCCGCGGGAGTCGTCATGTTGGCGGCGGTCGCGGTGTTGCTGATCGCAACGGGGCTTCCCGCGTGGATCGTCTTGATCGGCGTCGCATTGATCTCGGCCGCGGTCGGTCTTTTGGGCGGCGTGTTCTCCTTGCCGATTCTGACGGCGGTCTCCGGCCGACTCGTCGGTTTGCTGGAAAACGATCTGCTGCAGGCGCTGCCGCTCTACGTTTTGATGGGGTCGCTGCTGCACCATCTGCCATTCGCACGGCAGTTGTTCCGCGTGGGAAGCCACGCGCTCGAGCGTTCCGGCGCCGGCGCGGTTTTGGCTGGTCTCGGTTTGGGCGCGTTGCTTGCGCCGATGAATGGGTCCGTCGGCGCAAGTGTCGCGATGCTCGGACGCGCCGTACTGCCCGGACTCGCAGCAACGGGCGTTCCGACGGACAAGAGCGCCGCATTGGTCTGCGTCGCGAGCACGCTGGGCGTCGTCGTCCCGCCGTCTCTCGTGTTGATATTGCTCGCCGACGCAATGATGCGGGCGCACACCGAGGCGGTGAATGCGACGGGCATCGCCACGCGCATCGTCAACACGCAGGATATTTTCGTGGGTGCCCTCGTGCCCGCACTGATCCTTCTGCTGCTGTATGCCGGCGTCGCCTGGTGGAACAACCGGCGCACGCCGCGGCCGCATGCTTTGCCGACGCGCCCGTCCACGCGCGATTGGATCGCGTCGATGGCGACGGTGACATTGATCGGCGGACTGCTGACCAGCGTTACGTTGGGCTATTTGTACGCGGTCGAAGCAGCCGCGACGGGCGGCGTGATTCTGACGATTGCCGGGTTCGCGATGCGGACTCTCACGCCAGCGGTGCTGCGAACGATCCTGCGCGACACAATTGCGCTCACAGGCGCGCTCTTCGCGTTGCTCGTCGGCGCCACAACGTTCACGCTCGTCGTCCGCGCGTACGGGACCGATCGTTGGCTCGCCGACGTTCTTGCGGCGTTGCCCGGCGGCGCGGCGACAACGCTGGCTGTCTCGCTCGCAAGCCTCGCATTGTGCGCGCTGGTGCTGGACGCCTTCGAGCTCATATTCGTCGTCGTTCCGATCCTCATGCCGCCTGTCTTGATGCGGATCGGCGACGTGACATGGGTCGCCGTGCTGGCGCTATTGATTCTCCAGCTCGGATTTTTGACACCGCCGTTCGGCTACGCTGTCTTGATGATTCGCAAACACATGTCGCAGCCGCTAGCGCCGGCGCGGCTCGCGCGTGCGCTGATTCCTTATCTCTTCGTGCAGGCCGCCGTGCTGACGCTCGTGCTCGCTCAACCGTCGCTCATATGGCATCGCAATCCAAGCCGCCTCGAATCGGCTGCACCGAACGATGAGGAAGAGGGTCGACGCATGCTTGAACGCCAGCTCGATCAGAACAGCGACACGAGCGATACAACCGATTCTTCCGCACGCTAAGCACATTCGCGTGGTGGCGCCAACACGAGCC
Source organism: Betaproteobacteria bacterium (assembly GCA_005881895.1). Lineage (GTDB taxonomy): Bacteria > Pseudomonadota > Gammaproteobacteria > Burkholderiales > Casimicrobiaceae > VBCG01. Next base: position 427 of record VBCG01000074.1, on the reverse strand, counting down.
TTGCAGGCCGCGGTGATTTCCGGCAGGCTTCTCGGCCAATCGGGCCCCGAGGAGCGGTAGATGAATTGCGCGATTTGCGGCAAGGATAATCAAGCCGGTACGCGCTTTTGCGTGCACTGCGGCGCCGCGCTCACGATTCCGCCTCCGGGCGCGTCGCAACAGAGCACGATTGCAACGGCCGGCGCGGTCCTTGGGCCCAAGCAGCCGCCGAGCTCGAGCGCTGCACCTTCTGTGTCCGCTCCAGCGACCGCAACCGTCCCCCTCTACACGCCGCGATCCGCGAACGCAATGCCGCCCGCCGACACGCGGTCTATTCCTCCGAACGTTCAATCGAGTCCCGCGGTTCCGGCCTACGACGCCGATCCCAAGAAAGCCGGAATGGTTGTCGTTGTCATTGGCGTGGTCGGACTGCTGGCAGTGGTCGGGT
>VBCG01000073.1 GCA_005881895.1 Betaproteobacteria bacterium | reverse complement strand
GGATCGAATCAGCGCCGTCATCCCAGTCTGCGTCAGCACCAGCGTCCGCTGGATCGAGTGCGACACCGCAGGCTGTCACGGCAGCTGCACCCAAGCCCACGGAGGGAAAATCAGCGCCGCCCGCGGCGGGCGAGCCCGGGCCGTCCGCAGCGCGGGCGGAAGAGCCGAAGGCGCCGTCGTCACCGCCGCCGCAGAGCGAATCCAAAGCAGCGGCGAAAGGGTCAGCATCGACCCAGGGCCGTCCGTCCGTCGCGCCGGCTGTCACCCCGCCGTCTGCTTCGGCCGCCGCACCCCAAGTCGCTGCCCACCCCGTTGCGCCGGCTAGAAGCGTGGCGGCAGCCCCAAGTCCCGTTGTCGATCGCTGGGCGCAGTTCACCGAAGAGCTGCACCGCTGTCAATCCGAAGGGTTTTTGAGCCGCGTCGTGTGTGACCAGCGCGTCCGCATACGCTTTTGCGACGGCTATTGGGGCAAGGTGCCTCAGTGTCCGGGCGGCATCGTGAATCCCGATCGAGGTCAATAAAGTACCCCCACGCTTGCGGCTGACGCCGCTGCGCTGCCCCCGAAGCAACTGTGTTGGTTGTCAAGGGGTGACGGCATGAAATTTCTCGTTCCACGGTTGGCCGGTCCGCGCCATCGCGTTGAGGATGCGAAGCAGCTTGTGCGAGCAAGCAGTGAGCGCAACCTTCTTGGGCTTGCCGGCTGCGATCAAGCGCTCGTAGAACGCTTTGATGACCGGGTTGAAACGCACCGCACTGAGTACGGCCATATGCAGCGCGCAGCGCACGACACGGCGTCCGCCCCAGATGTGACGTTTGCCGCGTTCCTTGCCGGAGTCCCGATTCAGCGGCGCCACGCCGGCCAACTTGGCCGCGCGCGCATTACTGATTGTTCCCAGTTCGGGCATGAAGGCCAGCAGCGTGGCGCAGGTGATCGGACCCAGACTCTTGATGGCTTCGAAGCATTGCGCCTGCGCCTTGAAGTGCCGTTCCAAATGGGCGTCGATGTCGCGTTCCAGTTTGGCGATCTCTTTGTCCAGCGTCTTGATCACCGCTTCAATGCTCTTGTGCAGCACGCGCATCGCGCCACCCAGACGGTTCTTCTCGGCCGTGCGCATGTTCAACAGCTGCACCCGGCGCGCGACCATCGCCTGCAACGCCTCGACTTCGACACTAGGCGCAACGAACGCCACGCCCGCCTGGTCGGCCTTGGCCGCCAGGGTCTGGGCCAAGTGCGCCAACGCCACCGCGTCAATTGCGTCGGTCTTGGCCAAGTGCCCCATGCTGCGGGCGAACTCGCGCGCCGCGCGCGGATTAACCACCGCTACGGGCAAGCCATGACGCAACAGGAATCCCGCCAGCGCCCGCTCCAACCCACCGGTGGCTTCGATCACGATCAAACCAATGCGGCGGTCTTTGAGCGCTTCAAGCAGCGCTTGAAATCCCGTCTCATTGTTGGACGCGCTGTGCGTGTCGCGCACACCGTGCAGCGCCCATTCCAACGCTTCCTGCGCTATGTCCACGCCGACGAAGTCCAGCGGGGCCGATTCACGAGTAGCAGCGTTTGTCATATCCCTTCCTTGCACTATGCGAAGTTCATTCAGGTAACTGTTCGGGCTTGGCGACAAACGCAAGCACCTGCACGCCCACATGCTTTG
>VBCG01000226.1:425-5465 GCA_005881895.1 Betaproteobacteria bacterium | reverse complement strand
TGCGAACGCTTCAGGAGAGCGGCGACCCCAACGCCAGGGCGGCGATCGACCTGTACGTCTATCGGATCGGCCGCGAGCTCGGGTCACTCGCCGGCGCACTCGGCGGCCTGGACGCGATCGTCTTCACCGCGGGAATCGGCGAGAACAGCCGCTCGCTTCGCGAACGTGTCTGCCGCGACGCGGCGTGGCTCGGCGTCGAGCTCGACGGGGACGCAAACGCCCGTAACGCGACGCGCATCAGCGCCGACACGAGCCGCGTTTCGGCGTGGGTCATTCCGACCAACGAAGAGCTGATGATCGCGCGCCACACGAGCAAGCTGCTCGCGACGCAGGCGCAGAGGGCGGTCGCTTGAGCGATTCATTGCAGGGCCGACTGCGCGGCAAATCGGCACTGGTCACGGGGTCGACGAGCGGCATCGGGCTCGGCATCGCCGAAGCGCTGGTCGCGGAGGGTGCCGACACCATGGTGCACGGCTTCGGCGACGCGGCGTCGATCGAAGCACTGCGAAAGCGGCTCGGCGCGCGCGGCGTGAGAGTTGGGTACAGCGGCGCCGACGTGTCGAGCGCCGCGGATGTCGTGGCGATGATCGAGCATGCCACGCGCGAGCTCGACCGCGTTGACATCCTCGTCAACAATGCCGGCATTCAGTTCACGGCACCCGTCGACGAGTTTCCTGTCGAGCGCTGGGACACGATTATCGCGATCAATCTTTCCGCCGTGTTCCACGCGATCCGTGCGGTGCTGCCGCAGATGAAAAAACGGAACTGGGGGCGCATCGTGAATATCGCGTCGACGCACGGCCTGGTCGCTTCGACGCATAAGGCCGCCTATGTCGCGGCGAAACATGGCGTGCTGGGCCTCACCAAGGTGGTCGCGCTGGAAACTGCGACCACGGGCATCACCTGCAACGCGATCTGCCCCGGCTTCGTGCTGACGCCGCTCGTGCAAAAGCAGATCGACGATCTCGCCGCGCGCGAGAAGCTCACCGGCGCGCAGGCGCAAGCGCGGTTCCTCGGCGAAAAGCAGCCTTCGTTGGAATTCGCGACGCCCGAGCAGATCGGCGTGCTGACCGCGTTCCTGTGCTCCGAAGCCGCCGCGCAAATCCGCGGCGCAGCGATGCCGGTCGACGGCGGCTGGCTCGCGCAATAGGCGAAACCTTCCGATGCGGACCATCACACTCGAGGACGCCGTCGCGCGCATTCCGGACGGCGCGAGCCTCATGGTCGGCGGATTCATGGGCGTCGGCACGCCCGAGTGCATCGTCGACGAATTGGTGCGGCAGCGCAAGCGCGAACTCACCGTGATCGGCAACGATACCGCGCTTCCGGGCGTCGGCATCGGCAAGCTCGTGAGCGCGAACCTCGTGCGCAAGGCGATCGCGAGCCATATCGGCCTCAATCCGGAGACGCAAAAGAAGATGTTGGCAGGCCAGATGGAAGTCGAGCTCGTGCCCCAGGGCACGCTGATCGAGCGGATCCGCGCCGCCGGTTACGGGCTCGGCGGCTTCCTGACGTCGACGGGTGTCGGCACAGTCGTCGAAGAAGGCAAACGGAAGGTCGAAGTCGAGGGTCGCGAGTATCTGCTCGAAGTTCCGTTGCGCGCAGATTTCGCGCTGGTGCAGGCATTTCTTGCCGACTATCTCGGCAATCTCACTTACGCGCTCACCGCCCGCAACTTCAATCCGGTGATCGCGATGGCCGCTGCGACGGTCATTGTCGACGCCGAGCACATCGTGCCGGTCGGAATGATTTCGCCCGACCAGGTCATGACGCCGGCGCCCCTCGTCGATTACCTCGTTTCCCGAGCGTGACGATGGACGCGCAGACGATCATCGCGAAAAGAATCGCGCTCGAGCTCCGCGACGGCATGCTGGTCAACCTGGGCATCGGCATTCCAACGCTCGTCGCCAACTATATTCCTCCGGGCACGCACATCTTTTTCCAATCGGAGAACGGATTGATCGGCACGGGTCCGATACCGCAGGAAGGTTTGGCACAGGCGCGCTTGACCGATGCAGGCGGGCGCCCAGTGAGCGCGATTCCGGGCGCGTCCACGTTCGATAGCGCGATGTCGTTCGGACTGATCCGCGGCGGTCATGTCGATGTGACCGTGTTGGGCGGTTTGCAGGTCGACGAGCAAGGGAAGCTCGCCAACTGGATGATCCCCGGCAAGATGGTCCCCGGGATGGGCGGCGCGATGGACCTCGTGTCTGGCGCCAAGCGCGTCATCGTCGCGATGCAGCACACCGCGAAAGGGAAGCCGAAGCTCGTCAAGCGGTGCACGCTGCCGTTGACGTCCGCACGTTCCGTCGATCTCGTCGTCACGGAGCTCGCCGTGATCGCATATACCGTCGGCCGCGCGACGCTCGTCGAAACCGCGCCGGGCGTAACGGTTGAACAGGTTCTTGCGGCGACCGAGTCCGAGCTGACCGTGGCGCCTCAAGTGTTGTCGATGAAGATCTAGGAGATTCGCATCATGGCCATCAACGTCCCACGTCCCGTGCTCACTGGCACGAAGGCGCTTGTTGTCGGCATCGCCAACCAGTATTCGATTGCCTATGGCTGCGCGAAGGCGTTTCGCGAGCTCGGCGCAGAACTGGCGATCACGTACATCAACGAGAAGACGAAGACCTACGTCGAGCCGCTTGCGAAGGAGCTCGGCGCGCCGATCTTCATGCCGCTCGACGTTGCTACGCCAGGGATGCTCGAAGCGGTGTTCGAGAAGATCACCAAAGAGTGGGGGAAGCTCGACATCGTCGTCCATTCGATTGCGTATGCGCCGAAGGAGGACTTGCAGGGGCCGCTCGTCAACTGCTCGTCCGAGGGCTTCAAGCAGGCGATGGACATTTCGTGCCATTCGTTCGTGCGGATGGCGCGGCTCGCGGCGCCGCTGATGAAAGACGGCGGAACGATGTTCGCGATGAGTTATTACGGCGCGAACAAGGTGGTGCCGAACTACAACGTGATGGGTCCGGTCAAGGCGGCACTCGAAGCGTCGTGCCGCTATCTCGCGTACGAGCTGGGAAGCAAAGGCATTCGCGTTCACGCAATTTCGCCGGGGCCGCTCAAGACGCGCGCGGCATCAGGACTCAAGGATTTCGACTTGCTGTTGAACGAGGCAGCGCAGCGCGCGCCGATCGGCGAGCTGGTCGACATCATGGACGTCGGCTTCACCTGCGCTTTTCTCGCAACACCCTACGCGCGGCGGCTGTCGGGCGCGACGCAGTACGTCGACGGTGGCGTGAACATCATGGCGTGAACGCTATGCGGCGGCAGCCTTTCCTGAGGAGAACGTAATGGCGATCAAAACGCAGTGGCAATCGGTGATCTTCGTCGCTTGCATGATCATGCTGGCGATGATGTCGGGAAGCGTTCGGGCGGATGAAGTGCCTCTGATCACCGGAGAGCACTGGACCAAATCGTCGGAACAGCTGAAGAAGGCTTATCTCGTCGGGATCGCCAATGTCGTCCAGGTCGAGACCGCCTACGCAGGATCAAGCCCTCCTGCCGAAGCGCAGAGCGTAGTTCCACGTCTTGCGAAAGGGTTGAAGGGTCATACGCTCGACAGCGTGCGGGACGCGCTGGACGCGTGGTATGCCGCGCACCCTGATCGATTGCAGCGGCCGGTCATCGAAACGATTTGGTTCGAATTGGTCGTGCCGGGCCTACAGAAATCCAAATAGCGGAGGCGGGGCATGAAACGACTTGGAATGATCGTAGTAATCGCGGTGGTCACACCTTTCACAGCGTGCACGACGATGACGCCGCAGCAGCAGGGGACGGTAACGGGTGCGGCGATTGGTGCCGCGGCGGGTGCCGGCATCGCGGCCATCGCGGGCGGCAGCGGTTGGACCGGCGCGGCTGTCGGCGGCGTCGTGGGTGGCGTCGTCGGCAACATCAAGGGCGGCAAGCAGCAATAAAGCCGCCTGGCCCAAGTGCCTCGCGGTCGCGCCGGTTGTATCAGCGGCGTGGGTCTGACGAAGTCGCTGCCCGCGACTCGCCGGAGATATGGCGGACAAGAAGCATGAATTCGGAGGTCCTGTAGAGGCGGATGCCGCCGTCACAGCTCGAGGGCGATTTCTCAATTATCATCGGCGGGCCGCTGTTTCAGGCGTTGCGGCGTGCGCATCTGACCGGCGATGCGCTCGAGCTCACGCGCAGGCGCGCCGTCGTGGTTGCGATGATCGTCTGGTTCCGCTTCTGGGGCTGTTGGCCGTCGACGGAAGGGCTTGGGGAGCGCCGTCGGCGTTCCGCTCCTCTACGACATCGACGCGCATGCGCGCATTCTCGTCGCACTACCGCTGCTGATCGTTGCTGAGCTTGTCGTTCACCGGCGAAGGCGAGAAGTCGTCGGACAGTTCGTGTCGCTCGGCCTCGTGCGTGACGCTGTGCGCGAGCGCTTCGACGCGGCGATCATTAGCGCGATGCGCCTTCGCGATTCCGTATTCGCCGAGTTGCTCCTGATCGCGGGTGGTCTACGGCGTGGGCATTCTCGTCGTCTGGCGCCATTACGGGGCGCTCGGGACGCCGACTTGGTATGCGACGCCGGACGACGGCGCGCTGCGGCAGCAGCTGGCAGGGTGGTGGTATCTGCTCGTAAGCCTGCCGCTGTTCCAGTTCGTGCTGTTGCGGTGGTATTTCCGGCGGTTCGTCTGGGCGCGTTTTCTCTGGCACGTTTCGCGGATGGATATCGCTTATGCACCGATGCACCCGGACCGTTCGAGGAGTTGCTGTCGCGCCTGGTCAAAGTCCTGGTCTGATCTGCATGTCGGCGGGCGGCACCGATCGCCCGAGGTCATAGCGCGTCCGCCAGCGCCAGCGTGATGTGCACAACGCCGCCTTCGCGTCGCTGATGCATCGGCAGCGCGCTCCGCGCGAACACCGCAAGCATCGCCGTGTTGCCCGACAGCACGTCGGCCTCGAAGCGCGCGATGCCCAATTGGCGCGCGATGCCGATCAGGTGTCCGATCAAACGCCCCGCGAGCCCCTTGCCCTGGTAGTCCTCCTCGACAGTGAACGCCACTTCGGCAGCACGGTTTC
>VBCG01000226.1:0-399 GCA_005881895.1 Betaproteobacteria bacterium | reverse complement strand
CGTCGCGTGCAACCGTGGCGATCAGCATTACATCATTGACAAAATCCATCGCGTCGATGCTCGCGAGCTCGGCATCGCTCAGCGCCTTCTTGTACGTGAAGAACCGCGTGTACACGGATTCGCGCTCGAGGTTGCCGAAGGCGCTGGCGACACGATCGCGATCGCCCGACCGGACTGCACGAATCGTTACGGGTGTACCGTCACGAAGCGAGTCGCGCGCAGCATAATTGCGTGCGTCGATCATGGTTCGCTGACTGCGGTGACTTGGCGCGTGCGGTGGCGCCAGAGCACGTACGGCAATACGGTAAGAGCCGACACGACCAGATAGGCGAGCACGGTCGCAGTGATCTCCGGCGACGCGGCGTTGAGCGTCGCGACGAGCAGCGCGAGACCGGGATT
>VBCG01000225.1 GCA_005881895.1 Betaproteobacteria bacterium | reverse complement strand
CTTCCGCGACGAAGAAGAAATACGCCGACAACATCGACGCGCGCGTCTCGATCAACCGCGAGACCGGCGACTACGATTCATTCCGCCGCTGGACCGTCGTGCCTGACGAGGAGCACGAGGAACCGGCGCATCAAATTGCGATCACCGATGCCGCTTTGCGCGATCCCGCGCTCGAACTCGGCGACGTCGTCGAAGAGCCGCTTGAGCCGGTCGAATTCGGGCGCATCGGCGCCCAGGCGGCGAAGCAGGTCATCCTGCAAAAGATCCGCGATGCCGAACGCGAGCAGATCCTGAACGATTTTCTCGAGCGCGAAGACAATCTGCTGACCGGTACGGTCAAGCGCATCGAGCGCGGCAACGCGATCGTCGAGTCGGGCCGCATCGAAGGCGTGATCCCGCGCGACCAGCTGATTCCGAAGGAGATGCTCCGCGTCGGCGATCGCGTGCGCGCTTACGTTATGAAGATCGATCGCACCGCGAAAGGCCCGCAATTGATCCTGTCGCGGATCGCCCCCGAGTTCATCATGCGGCTGTTCGAGCTCGAAGTGCCCGAGATCGAAGAGGGCCTGATCGAAATCAAGGCGGCCGCCCGCGACCCCGGCATCCGCGCGAAGATCGCCGTCAAGTCGAACGACCCGCGGCTCGATCCGCAAGGGACCTGCATTGGCATGCGCGGCTCGCGCGTCACCGCAGTGACGAACGAGTTGGCCGGTGAGCGCGTCGACATCGTGCTCTGGTCGGACGATCCCGCGAAGCTCGTCATCAATGCGCTCGCGCCCGCCGAAGTGCAAAGCATCCTGGTCGACGAGGAAAAGCACGCGATGGATGTCGTCGTCGACGAAGAGAATCTGGCGATTGCGATCGGGCGCAGCGGGCAGAACGTGCGGCTCGCCTCGGAGTTGACGGCCTGGGAATTGAATCTGATGAGCGTCGAGGACTCGCAGCAAAAGCAGGAAGCCGAGACGGGCCGCCTGCGCGCGCTCTTTATCGACAAGCTCGACGTCGACGAGGAGATGGCCGACATCCTGATCGGCGAAGGCTTCACGTCGCTCGAGGAAGTCGCCTATGTTCCGATCGGCGAAATGCTCGAAATCGAGTCGTTCGACGAGGAGACGGTGAACGAGCTGCGGAGTCGCGCGCGGAACGCGCTCCTGACCGACGCGATCGCGCGCGAGGAGTCGGTCGAAAACGTCGAGGAAGCGCTGTTGTCGCTCGAAGGCATGGACACTGAAATCGCGAGCAAGCTCGCCGCGCATGGAATCACGACGCGCGACGCGCTCGCCGATCTCGCCGGAGACGAGCTGGTCGAGCTCACGGGAATGGAATCGACAAAGGCACAGGAACTGATCATGAAGGCGCGCGCACACTGGTTCGAGGCCGCCACCGAGACGCCGGCCGCCGGCGCATCGGCATGACGGGTCACACGCAGAATCGCAAAGGGACGTTGGAGTGGCAGCCCGGGAGGGCCGTATGGCGCAGATGACAATTGAACAATTCGCGACCGAGCTCAAGATGCCGGCCGGCGCATTGCTGGAACAACTCGCCGCCGCAGGCGTTGCGGCCAAGCGGGAAGGCGACAAGCTTACCGAGCAGGACAAGACGCGCCTGCTCGATTACTTGCGCAAGCAACATGGCGCCGCCGGCGACGGCAAGAAACGCATCACGCTGACGCGCCGGCAAACGTCGGAAATCAAGGCCGCCGATTCCGCCGGCAAGGCGCGCACGATCCAGGTTGAAGTCCGCAAGAAACGCGTGCTCGTGCGACGCGACGAAGAGGCCGCACCGCCGCCTCCGGTCGTCGAAGAGCCGCCCAAGGCGCCGGCGGTGGCCGCGCCGGTCATATCGGCCGAAGAAATAGCGGCGCGCGAGGCGGAAGAGCGCAAGGCGCATGAGCTGATCGCTCGGCAACAGGAAGACGTTCAGAAGAAGCAGGAAGCCGCGGTCAAGCGGAAAACGAAGAAAGAACGCGAAGCGGAAGAAGCAGCGGCGAAAGCCGCCGCAGCCCAGGCACAAGCCGCGGAAGCTGCGAAGGCCGCGGCGGCCGCTGCAGCGACAAAGCTGACACCCGCGGCAGCGAAGGGCGCGACCGAAGGGACGCTCCATCGCCCCGCGCCGAAGGCCGGCGAAAAACGCGAAAAGCCGATCAAGAAAGCGCCCGGACAAGTATTCCAGGAAGAAGCCGCGCGTCGTCGGGCGTTGAAGCTGCGCGGCGACGTGACGGGCGGCGCGACGACGACGGCATGGCGCGGACCGAAGGGCGGCCGCCATCGCGATGAAGAGGGCGCCGATGCATCGGCAAGCGCGTCGATGCAAGCCGCGCCGGTGATTCGCGACGTGACGATTCCCGAGACGATCACCGTGGCTGATCTCGCGCACAAGATGTCGGTCAAGGCCACCGAAGTCATCAAGACGCTGATGAAGCTCGGCCAGATGGTGACGATCAATCAGGTGCTGGACCAGGAAACGGCGATGATCGTCGCCGAGGAAATGGGCCACAAGGCAACGGCCGCGAAGCTCGACGATCCCGATTCTCTGCTCGTCGAAACGCAACAGGTTTCGATCGGCGAAAGCCTGCCGCGCCCGCCGGTTGTCACCGTGATGGGCCACGTCGATCACGGCAAGACGTCATTGCTCGACATGATTCGCCGCACGCGGGTCGCCAGCGGCGAAGCGGGCGGCATCACGCAGCACATCGGCGCGTATCACGTCGAGACCGCGAAGGGCGTGATCACGTTCCTCGATACGCCGGGCCACGAAGCGTTCACCGCGATGCGCGCACGCGGCGCGAAGGTGACAGACATCGTCGTGCTGGTGGTGGCCGCCGACGACGGCGTCATGCCGCAGACCAAGGAAGCGATCGCCCACGCGAAGGCGGGCAACGTGCCGATCGTCGTGGCGATCAACAAGATCGACAAGCCGGAAGCCAATCCCGACCGCGTGAAGCAGGAGCTCGTCGCCGAAAGCGTGCTGCCGGAAGAATACGGCGGTGATGTGCAATTCATTCCCGTGTCAGCAAAAACCGGTCAGGGGATCGACTCGCTACTCGAGGCGATCCTGCTGCAAGCCGAAGTGCTCGAGTTGAAAGCCCCGCGCGACGCGCCTGCAAAGGGCATCGTGATCGAATCGAGGCTCGACAAGGGGCGCGGTCCGGTTGCGACGGTGCTCGTGCATTCGGGCACGCTGAAGCGTGGCGACATCGTGCTCGCCGGTGCGGTGTTCGGTCGCGTGCGCGCGATGAATGACGAGAACGGCCGACCGATAAACGAGGCGGGTCCGGCGATTCCGGTCGAGATTCAAGGGATGTCTGATGTGCCGTTGGCCGGCGAGGATGTCATCGCGTTGGGCGACGAGCGCAAAGCGCGCGAGATCGCGCTCTTTCGTCAGGGCAAGTTCCGCGACGTGAAGCTCGCCAAGCAGCAGGCGGCGAAGCTCGAGAACATGTTCGACCAGATGGGCGAGTCCGGCGTCAAGACGCTGACGATGATCGTCAAGGCGGACGTGCAGGGCAGTTACGAAGCGTTACAGCAG